>NZ_CP017705.1:0-348750 GCF_002706795.1 Brevibacillus laterosporus DSM 25 | reverse complement strand
CTGTACTTTCCATTGGTGGAGTTGGAATAGTGAGCGTAACGAGCCACATAATTGGTCTAGAGATGAAAGAAATGATGGATGCGTTCTTCAAGGGAGATACGTCAAGAGCAGCAGCTCTTCATCGTCAGCTAGTTCCGATATTTGAAGGAGCATTCAAATATCCCAATCCAACACCAATTAAGGCTGCATTAAACAAAAAAGGGATTGAGGTAGGCGGTGTTCGATTACCGCTTGTGAATTTGACGGCCGAAGAAGCTAGCTATATAAATGAATGGCTTTAGAGTGTTGCTGTGAAATCATTCATGCCGGGAATGAAATCCGTTATTTTACTAGCATTTTAATAAATCGTTGGGTATGTCATATCAAAGTGACTACTCAGCGATTTTTTTATGCTTATAGATAGAATGGTTGTCTTTTCCTGTTTACAAATTGTTTTATAAGGTAGCACGGTACATGGATGGAGATGCTTAGCTACGCTATTTGTCCCATATCTTTACAAATATTTGCGAGTGGGAATACTAGGAGAAATGTGCAAACCCCTATCATTGCTGGGCGTAATAATGCTTAGATAAATTTATATATATGCTTTTCTTACTTGTATTCCTGTTTTTAATTCGGATATAATAGAAATAAGCGATTTGGGGCGGTTTAATTTGAGGTGTAATTTGACAACTAAATATAGGAGGTACATTCATTGTCTAAGTTGAATCAAAGTGTTCTTATCTTTGCCCTGGGCGGAGTTGGCGAAATTGGTAAGAACATGTACGTAGTAGAGACCGATGATGACATCGTTGTTATTGACGCGGGTCTCAAATTCCCAGAGGAAGAAATGCTGGGGATCGATATGGTAATCCCCGATATTACCTATTTGGAAGAAAATCGTGATAAAGTACGCGGAATTATTATTACACATGGACATGAAGATCATATTGGAGGACTAAGTTACGTATTGCGTCACCTTAATGTGCCGGTATATGCGACAAAGTTAACGTTAGGTCTGATTGATGTTAAATTGAAGGAAGCGGGTATTCTAAATACAACCACTCGTCACTTGATCAATAGCGATTCAGAAGTAAATCTTGGCAGTACATTAACAGCGACGTTTTTCAGAGTAAATCATAGTATTCCTGATTCAGTCGGTGTATGCTTAGCAACCCCTGAAGGTTATGTCGTCCATACCGGAGATTTTAAGTTTGATCAAACCCCCGTAAACAATCAAAGAGCTGATCTCGGAAAAATGGCGGAAATTGGGGAACGAGGCGTACTCTGTCTGTTATCAGACAGTACGAACGCGGAACGTCCAGGCTTTACTGGATCTGAAAGTTCAGTAGGGAAAGCATTAAAAGAAGTTTTTCATAAAGCGGAGGGGCGAATTATCGTTTCCACGTTTGCATCAAATGTTCATCGTATCCAACAAGTTTTTGATGCTGCTGTTCAATACAATCGTAAAGTAACTTTAGTAGGACGCAGCATGATCAATGTTATTACCATAAGTATGGATTTAGGATATTTACATGTTCCAGAAGGGATTATTGTAGATATCGATGAATGTAATAAACTACCGTTAGAACAAGTAGTTATTCTGTCAACAGGAAGTCAGGGAGAGCCTATGTCAGCGCTTACCCGTATTGCCCGATCCGCCCATCGGAAGATTGACATGATGCCTGGAGACACAGTAATCATAGCAGCAACACCAATTCCAGGGAACGAGAAATACGTTTCCCGAACCATCGATCACCTATGCCGAGCAGGTGCAGAAGTAATTTACGGAGGACATGGGCCAAATGGTACCGTTCACGTATCTGGACACGGGAGCCAGGAAGAGCTACGTTTAATGCTTAACCTGATGAAACCTAAATACTTTATCCCGATTCACGGGGAGTATCGTATGCAGCGTATGCATGCAATACTTGCTGAACAGGTGGGAGTAGCATCTGAGAATATCTTCTTACTTGATAATGGAGATACCGTGGAAATTGCAAAGGGTCAGGCAAGATACGGTCCTAAAGTGCATGCAGGCAACGTTCTTATTGACGGACTGGGCGTAGGCGATGTAGGTAACATCGTTCTACGTGATCGCAAATTATTATCCCAAGATGGAATTCTGGTTGTTGTCGTTACCCTCAGTAAACAACATGGTACTATCGTGTCTGGACCTGATATTATCTCTCGTGGCTTCGTATATGTACGTGAGTCGGAAGAATTGATGGAAGAGGCAAATCGTATCGTAGCCCAAACTCTGCAAAAATGTATGGATGAAAAAGTAAATGAATGGTCGTCACTTAAGAATAATGTAAAAGATACACTTGGTCGTTATTTATACGAACAAACACGCAGAAGACCAATGATTTTACCTATCATCATGGAAGTGTAATTCCAAACATGGCTATAGAGAGTCGGAAGTCCTTGTACAGCAAGGGTTTCTGGCTTTTTGTTTTGAAAAAGGTATTTTAACAGCTTCAACTATAAATAAAAAGAAAGGAGTGGATCATGATACAAGGAAATGGAAGAGTTTAAAACCGGATTTGATGTAGGGAGTAGGTATGATCGTATGAATTCCTATGAGCAGAGAGAAATCATGATTACGAAAACACACGAGCTATTTTCGGATAGTGGAGGGGATATCTTACTAGATAATGTCAACATCCCAACTAATAGGTGCAAATGATAAATGACTGTTATGATTGCTAGTTAACCTGACTCTATATATCATCAAGCCGCTGTAGACAGATCATTCTAAATGATTTATTATATACATAAAATTTATATAATGTAAATATATTACAAAAATAACTTTCGTCAACTAAGCTAGTCAGACCTGAGTAATGCACTTATGTTGCATGCATATGGAAGGAATATTTGGCTTCGATTCAGTAAAAATAGGCTCATTGTATGGCTATCAGGATCTCAAGCTCAGCTTAAAAGATTTTTAATACAACAAACAAGGGGGACTGTGAGGTTTGTCGGTATGAAATGATCCAGTATTAGCTGAAAAAATATTTGTTGCTAGTGAAAGGAAAATAGCTTATTTCCCCTTTTACTCAGTGCAAATTAACGAGTGCCTGCGTGCATTTGAAAACATAAAATCTAAGCCTACTTATGCTAATTCATTAGTAGGCCTAGGTATTGTGCTGAATGCAGCTATTCAAAAGCTATATGATTTGCCGCATCCTTATATAGGACAATCACATTTTTAAGTATGGGCATATTCGCGCAAAAACAATTGCGGATACTCTGTGACGATTCCGTCAGTATCTACCTTGATATTTTCTGTAAAACTGCCACTTTGATAGGTAAAAATCGATTCAGTATGGTTTGTTTTCATCAGAGTATAGGTCTGTTTTACCTGACGATAACATAGATCGGGTACTGATATGTAAACCACAGAGATTTCCTGTGGAGTAGAGAGGGTATGCTCTAAGCGATTGATAGGGAGTGTATTCGTAAATGGGGTACAGGATATGTCGATATCAATACATCCTGCTAAAGCGGAGATGACCTTTCCATGCGCATCCCGCCATTCTCCTCTCCCATTAGAGGTCAGTATCAGGGAATGTTCTTTGCCAATACACTGTATTGTTACTTTGCGGACGATCCAATTCGTGTCAAGAATAATTTGATATTGTACACGAAAAATTGCCCCTTCGTCAGTCTTTCCAATTACTAAACTGTCAACCGTTATCTTGTAATCGTCTTTTACTAATCGCAAATGTTCATAGCCGCTTCCGACGATTGGTCTCCAAAAAATATCTGTTGCTGTTGCCATAATACGTCCTCCTATGACCTGATTCACTACCTTTTCCTAATAAGAATGCAAGTAAAACGAGAAAATCGTAGAGATTGATACTTCAGCTTTAGTTATCTATCTATTTAGAATTGTACCATTAAATAGATGGTGTTTTTAAAAAAACGTAAGCCTAATTTCTTTTTTATCTACGCAAATTCATTTTCTGTGTAATTTCATGAACTGAATTTATTAGAAATTCAAAACTGTAAATAGCTAATACGTAAGAATACGGAACGAAAGGGATGTGAATAAAATGTAGACAAAAAATAAAATTGTTTGTTATAATCCAAACAAATAATAAATTCGTTTGGTTTTGTAGGGTGCCTTATTCACAAGTAGCAGTTCTAACGGATTTCCGTGGGCATCCTGTAAAAAAACTGAATGGGGAGTAGAACAACCTTTATTATGGGAGGGAAGCAAATGGCAAAGGCACTATACATCAGTATGTTGGGAGAAGGTCATGTAAATCCAACGTTAGGGCTAGTAACAGATTTAGTAAAGCGCGGGGAGCAGATTGTCTATTATTCGTCCAATCATTTTCAAGAGAAAATTGAACAAACAGGAGCTATATTTCGGCCTGTGGATCAAAGAGCGCAAGAAATACTTCAAGAAATTAGTAATTTGGTGAATTCACAGCCGGTGGAGTTTTTCCTGCAATTTCTACATGCCATAGAAATGATAACGGATACCATACAAAACGAAATTACGAATGAGACATATGACTATCTCTTATACGATGCACAAACGATGGTAGGTACCTGGATTGCTCACCAATGTAAGTTATTATCCATTGCTACTTGGACTACATTTGCATTTTCAAATGATCCCCATGAAAATATGACACTAACAGGCTCAGATGATGAAAAAAGGAAGCTAGAGAGGCTGACTACGCTTCAAAATTTTCTGCAATCGGAAAAAATACAAGAACGTAATAAGCAATTAGAAAGCAAATATAAAGTTTCATTAGCGGGATTTTTTTTATCGAATCCTGGACCAGTTGATTTAAATATTGTGTTCACTTCTTCTTATTTCCAGAGAAATAGTGAGCAATTTAATGACAACTATATTTTTGTAGGTCCTTCAATACCAGATAGCAGTCACCTTGGTGATTTTCCCATTGATGAGTTAAAAGGAAAACAAGTCATCTTCATCTCTATGGGAACGATCGTAAACCAACAGCTAGAGCTTTATCAAAAATGCTTTACGGCTTTAAAAGACGTAGATGGTAAGGTAGTACTTAGCATTGGAAAGAATACAACAATGGAAGAATTAGGGGATATACCAGATAACTTTATTGTGTGTCATTATGTCCCTCAATTAGACGTATTACGTCACACAAATGTGTTTATTAGCCATTGTGGTATGAATAGCATAAGTGAATCACTTTATTTTGAAGTACCGTTAGTTATGCTGCCCATTGTTAATGATCAACCTATGATAGCACAACGGGTGAAGGAGCTTGGAGCAGGGGTTTTGTTAGATTTTGAAAATCTATCATCAGAGGATATTAAACAAGCTGTTCACGAGGTTTTAGAAAATCCGATTTATCAGGAAAAGGCAAAAAAAATCAGTCAGTCATTTCATAAGTCTGGAGGGCGTCAAAGAGCAGCGGATGAAGTGTTCAAATTTACTCGTACCATAACAAAAAGGTAATTTATTTGTAACCGATGCGGAATAAAGTTTTGGGCAGGATGAATTTAAAATGATCCATATAAGTCTGATAAATTAGTCTTTTAGTTCCATCTCGAATAAGACGTACTGATCAAACTGCTGATTAAATCGCTTCGATCTAGCCAGTTGATTTGGCTGCAATATGACATGCGAGCATTGGAGGCGACAGAAGTGGTTAAGGGTGAATAAATGTAGAAGTCAGGCAGGTAGTCTAATCATTTCTTCTTAAAGAGGCATAAAATATATGGCCTGTGGGAACAGGGATACAGTATGAACGACCTGTCAAGATTTCGTTGATGGGTCGTTGTTTTTAGAATAAGAAGTTAACCTGGAAAAGTAATAATAAAAGCTGTACCGAGGTATGTGAAATGCTAATGAAGGAGTACAAACAAGCATCACATGTGATATACTGTCCTTTTCGCGTCATGGTAAAAAGAAGGAATGGTTCTGTACATAAAGGAGAGACTTGTATGAGAAAAGCAAGAGGGTATATTTTGATGGTAGCAGCAATGCTTCATTGCGTTACGTTCGGTGCAAATTCCGTCTGGGCAGAAACTACTAAGCAGGTTGATGTATTGGTCGACACCAAACTGCTTAGAAGTGCCGGAGAAGTCATCAAGGGAACTACATTTGTAACATTAGATACGTTACGCAACGATTTCCGATTTCATGTATACTACGAGCCCCAAACAAAACGTATTTCAATCCTATCTTCAAAAAAGGAAATAGTAATGAAGGTAGAAGATAATGCCTATCTCGTAAATGGACATAAGCTGTTTATGGAGGAAGCCCCTCGAATCAAAGACTCTTCCATACTGGTACCATTGCGGGTTATTTGTGAAAATATGGGTTTTTCT
This sequence comes from Brevibacillus laterosporus DSM 25, assembly GCF_002706795.1. Lineage (NCBI taxonomy): Bacteria > Bacillati > Bacillota > Bacilli > Caryophanales > Paenibacillaceae > Brevibacillus > Brevibacillus laterosporus. The sequence goes on along the minus strand of NZ_CP017705.1, from coordinate 342,435 downwards.
ATTTCACAGGATTCCGTTACGAAAGCTGTAAGCACCCATTTTGTATCCGAAAATGACCTACAATTCGAGAATAAAGAACTGAAAATCAACAGAAATAATACAAACGTATCCTACAATATCCGCAATTAAAATGGCTTTCTTCCAATGTAGAAATTCAACGGAAAATAAACGATCAGCTAGAAAAGGTTGCACTTGAAACCTTTGAAATGGGTTCTCAAGCTTCTACGGAGATCAGAGAGGGTGAAAATCCTTATGATTACTCACTTGATTACGAGATTATCTATAATCAAAACGGATTAATTAGCGTCGTTTTTGATCAGTATACATATACGGGTGGAGCACACGGAATGGTTGATCGGGTTGCTTACACAATCGATATCAAAACAGGTAAAATTCTTTCACTGCAAGACCTTCTCAAAGAAAACCCTGATTATAAAACAGAGATTTCACAACAAATAAAGAAACAATTTCAACAAAAATATGGGTATTTACTAACACCATTTGAAACGATTAATGAGCAACAAGCGTTTTATATCAAAGGAGATTCCGTAATCATTTATTTTGGCTTATATGAATATACTCCTTATGCTGCGGGGATTCCTGAATTTGCTCTCCCGCTTGCTTCCCTTTTAAAAGGATCAATGGTCTCTAGATAGCAGATTTATGCCTTATCTTACAAAAATGTAATATTGATGAAAGGATATTCAATGTTACATTGGGTAAAACTCCCTTATACTGATCGCAATAGAATTCGTATAGAGGAGAATGAAAATGAAGAAGGCAATTATTGGGATTTTAGTTTTTTTGATAGTTTTAGGCGGTTTGTACTATCTTTTTGAAGACAATCGATTCAAAAAAATAGGAGCAGATATTTATTATGTCCAGATCATTGGAGAAGGTAAACAAGTGTCAGATTCGGACTTGTACGAGTATACGTTAACTGGATATGATCAAGATGGTATGGAAAAGACGATTACATTTAAGGGCCTTAAACAATTACGTCAAGAGGCGTATCTTAAAGTATATGTTAAGCCTGACGGAGTAGTTTCCTATACTGAGGTACAGAAATCAGAGGTTCCCGCTAAGGCAAGTGAAAATTTAAATAAAGGTGTAGACAGTAAATAAATTAATAAAACACTCCCTTCATGAATGATGGCTGATCTTCCGAATTTGCCAAACAATATGAATCGGAGTGTTTTTTTTAATATATGAATAACGATGTGAAACAACCTTATAAGCAGGCTAGCATTTCCATCAATGCATGATTTCGGTATGGCTTACCCATACTAAAACCAGCATAAAGGAGGTCGTTAGCCAGATGGATTCTAAAGATTATTTACGTAAGCCGCCATTTACAATGAATAGGATCAATAATGAGGAGAGTCCACAAACACCTCAGGTACAACCAGAACGATCACGGTCACGGTCACAAGAGCAACCAGAGACAACAGCACCTCAGCAGGAGCCTTCAGAGGAGGCTAAAAAACGTCTAATAGACAATATTACTCAACTTGGTCAGACTAACATACCCCAATTGGAAAGCAATATTTACTGCCTGACTATTATCGGGCAAATAGAGGGCCATATTCAATTACCACCTCAAAATAAAACAACGAAATATGAACATATCATTCCTCAATTGGTGGCCGCAGAACAGAACCAAAAGGTTGAGGGAGTTATGGTTATCCTAAATACAGTGGGTGGAGATGTTGAAGCAGGTCTTGCTTTGTCCGAGATGATTTCATCATTATCCAAGCCTGTGGTTACCCTCGTGCTTGGCGGAGGGCATTCTATCGGTGTACCAATATCTGTTGCCGGTAATTACTCCTATATAGCTGAGACGGCGACAATGACTATCCATCCAATTCGGTTAACAGGTCTTGTGATTGGTGTACCGCAAACCTTCGAGTATCTTGATAAAATGCAGGATCGTGTTGTTTCATTTGTTGCTCGTAATTCTGATATTACAGAGGAGAAATTCCGTGATCTTATGTTACGTACAGGCGAATTAACTCGTGATATTGGTACCAATGTAATTGGTTCAGATGCGGTCAAATATGGTTTAATTAATGAAGTAGGCGGACTTGGTAAAGCTTTAAAGAAGCTGAATGAACTTATTGAGGAAAGACGGAATAAAGAAGGTGTGTTTCAATGATAATTTACTCTGCTATGCCAATGGAGCTCATATTTGCTAACCAGGAACAGGTAGAAAAACAGCAGATTCAGGAAATTCAAATGGGAGAGGCGGTTATGTTGGTAGAACCCATTAATTCATATGAGGGAAAAATTGTACGTCTCATTAGCCCAAACCCACATGACTATGTCAATCCAGCCTATACACCTGGGCAAACAATTAAATTCCGTCCTTCATTTGATTAAAAAGGAATTTTGTTAGTAGTTTGTATTTGTAACAATTTCCTGTGGTATACTAATTAAGATAACAAAAACAGCCGGACGCACCAACTCCGGCTGTTTTTGTTCCCATAAAGCAGGGATTTTCGCTGTTAAAAGGGAATGTTACAAGGGGACTGGAAAAGAAAAGTAATCATACGTAAAGGAGGCAAGCGTGCCATGAGCAGAAGAAAGAGAAAAACATCTCCATCGGCATGGGCCTCGATCATTAAGCTGGAACTGATTGGTCTTATTATGATCTGTCTCAGTGTGATCGGTCTTTTGGAGAGTGGTTGGTTAGGTCAAAAAGTCCTTTCCTTTTTATTTCGCATGTTTGCAGGATCATGGGATTTTCTGATACCTGTTGCCCTTATTGTCATTTCTGTATATATGATGTTCGTTCGAAAACTCCCCAGAATGAGTCCTAGAATGTTCGGCTTTTTCATCATTTTCATGGGAATTCTGTTATGGGACCATTTGCTGTTATATGAGCTTTTGTCTGGAAGTGGACGTTTTGATCAAAATATCATTCAACTAACATGGGAGCGTATTATAGAGGACCAGAAGCAGAAAGTATCGACGGTAAGCGTTGGTGGGGGAATGATAGGAGCTGTCTTATTTACAGTAACTAATGCTTTAATTGGCAAAGTTGGGACAGGGCTTGTTGTTGGCCTCTTCTTTTTGATAGGAATCATGTTTATCTTCCAGCTTTCCTATGTAGATCTTTTCAATGTCATTCGAGGCAAGCTGTCTGCTGGCTATATAAAAACAAAACAATCTGTTAAAGAGTCCATGCAGCTATTGCAAGAAGAAAAAGAAAAGAAGAAATCGGAAGAAAAGGTCGGGAATGGCTCGAACTTGGAGCATGCCAGTGCAATAGAGGCACCATCGCCATTGATTGTAGATAATAATACCCCTTGGGAAGAGAAAATCGAGAATGAACAAGCAATTGTTTCACCCGTGATAAGAGATTTTACCGAACGAGTCGAGGATACTCTTCCAGAACAGGATATTGTGAATCCACCTCAAAAAGTAGAAACATCCGCCAAGATCACGGTTAAAACAAAGGCTCATTCACAAGGAGAAGATATGCCCGACGTGACGGTGAATTTTCATACAGAGGATAGTCAGCTTGAAAGCACTTATATAATCCCTGATTTGTCTATGCTTTCAAGACCGAAAAACACGGCTCAACAAAAAGACGTAGATCATGCTTCAAATGCAGCTAAGCTTGTGCAAACGCTCAAAAGCTTTGGTGTAAACGCTATTGTCTCTGAGATCCATCGTGGCCCCGCTGTGACACGTTATGAGGTACAACCTGCAACTGGGGTAAAAGTAAGTCGTATCGTAAGCTTAACCGATGATTTAGCCCTAGCATTAGCAGCAAAAGACATTAGAATTGAGGCTCCTATACCTGGCAAATCTGCCATAGGTATTGAGGTTCCTAATAGTGAAATTTCGTTGGTAACACTACGAGAGGTATTAGAAAGTCCACAATGCAAAGAGTCGGAAGCTAAATTAACTGTAGCTCTAGGACGTGATATCTCAGGAGAGCCGATTTTTGCAGATTTAGCAAAAATGCCCCATTTATTGGTGGCTGGAGCTACGGGAAGCGGTAAATCAGTATGTGTTAATGGGATTATTATGAGTATTTTATTGCGTGCAAAACCGAACGAAGTGAAATTAATGATGATAGATCCGAAAATGGTAGAACTTAATGTTTATAATGGTATACCACATTTACTAGCGCCTGTTGTAACTGATCCCAAACGTGCTTCTGTGGCTTTGAAAAAAGTAGTGGTAGAAATGGAAAGACGTTACAATTTGTTCTCTAAATCTAATTGTCGTAACATAGAAATGTACAACCAGATGGTGAAAACAGCAGAACAAGGGCAACAGACGGCTCCCCTACCTTATATAGTTGTGATAGTAGACGAGTTAGCAGATTTGATGATGGTAGCGCCAGGAGAGGTAGAAGATGCCATTTGTCGACTAGCCCAGATGGCCCGAGCAGCTGGAATTCATCTTTTAATTGCGACTCAACGACCTTCTGTTGACGTCATTACAGGTGTGATAAAAGCGAACATTCCATCGAGAATTGCCTTCGGAGTTTCGTCTATGGCTGATTCACGAACTATTTTAGATATGGGAGGAGCGGAAAAATTACTTGGGCGAGGAGACATGTTGTTCTTACCTATGGGTGCCTCCAAACCAACCCGTGTACAAGGCGCTTTTGTTGGAGATAAGGAAGTAGAAGAGGTTGTATCATTTGTGAAAGAACAACAGGAAGCAAAATACAGTGAAGAGATGATTCCCGAGGAAATAAGCGAGGAACCACAAATGGTTATGGACGACGAAATGTATGAACAAGCCGTTCAGGTTGTTGCAGAAGCTCAGACGGCATCCGCCTCTCTATTGCAAAGAAGGCTACGTGTTGGCTATACGAGAGCTGCTCGATTAATAGATATGATGGAGGCTCAGGGAATTGTTGGTCCGTACGAGGGAAGTAAGCCACGTGAGGTACGAATTCCACGCCCATCCACCGAAACACAAATCTCTTAAAAAAGGTTTTTTATGTTAAACATTAAGAAAACTAACATATTCCGAATGATAGAATAAAAAATTCGCTTGCATATCGCTTCTTACATGGGGTAAAATTTCTACGGGCTGGCGAAAATATTGGATTCATGTCGAAAATGGTGGTTTTTTCCTTAAAAGGAATTGGTAGAGAACAGAATAAACAAGTTATTGTTTTTTATTATTAATTTGCTCTCTCCAAGCTCTTGGATTAACACCCAGATCTGATAGTCTGATATTTTCTTGTCTACATAAAAACTGATAATTGGGGGTATCACAAGCATGAAAAAGATCCTATCTGTTCTTTCCGTGGCAACCCTAAGTCTTTCACTGGTGCTAACTGGTTGCGGTAAAGCTCAACCAACTGAGCCTAGTAAAGAAAGCGCTTCTCCAGGGGCAGAAAAGAAACTTTCTGCAAAAGTTGGTATGGTTACTGACGTTGGTGGTGTTAACGACAACTCCTTTAACCAAAGTGCATGGGAAGCTCTACAGAAGCTAAACAAAGACACAGGCATTGAAACAAACTATGCTCAAAGTAATGGCGATGCTGACTACGTACCAAACTTGAACAACTTTGTTAAGGAAAAATGGGATCTGACATGGGGTATTGGTTTCATGATGGCTGAACCAATCAAAAAAATTGCTGACCAAAACCCAGAATCGAAACTAGCGATCATCGACGCGCAAGTTGATGCTCCAAACGTAGCATCCGTATTGTTCAAAGAGCAAGAGGGAGCTTACCTCGCGGGTGTTGTTGCTGCTGAAATGTCCAAAACCAAAAAGGTGGGCTTCGTAGGCGGTGTTAAAATTCCGGTTATTGAACGTTTTGAAGCTGGTTTCCTTGCTGGTGTAAAAGCCGCTAATCCGGAAGCTCAAGTAATATCTATTTACACAGGTGCTTTTGATAAACCTGACCAAGGTAAATCTACTGCTTCTGGTATGTACGCTCAAGGTGTAGATATCATCTTCCATGCTTCTGGTGCTACTGGAGACGGTGTATTCAACGAGGCTGCTGACCGTAAGAAAAAAGGCGAAAACGTTTGGGTTATCGGTGTAGACAAAGACCAATCTCTTAACTTTGGTAACGAAATCACTTTGACTTCTATGGTGAAAAAAGTAGACGAAGCTGTTTACAAAGTATCCAAAGACATGGCTGAAGGCAAATGGGAAGGTGGAAAAGTTGTTAACCTAGGTATCGCTGAAGACGGCGTAGGTTTAGCTTCTACTTCTTCTATCAATGTACCAGCTGAAGTTCTGAAAAAAGTTGATGAATTTAAAGCAAAAATCGTTAGTGGCGAAATTAAAGTTCCAGAAAAAGCTGAAAAGTAATTGATCTAGTTATTTTATTTGTTAAAGAAAATAAGCAACAAGGCTAGTTTCATGACTAGCCTTGTTGTTGCCTTGTGCAGAGTTACTTGTGAATTATTACCCAGAAAAACGGGGTGAGTGAAATGAAAGATGTAAAAACTGTTGTAGAAATGCGTGGAATTACGAAGCGCTTTCCAGGAATTATTGCAAATGATAATATTCAACTTAAAGTAAAAAAGGGCGAGATTCACGCGCTCTTAGGTGAAAATGGTGCGGGTAAATCGACTCTAATGAATATTCTATTTGGGTTGTATCAACCTGATGAGGGTGAGATTTTACTTAATGAAACACCGGTGAAAATCACCAGTCCAAACGTTGCTAACGAAATGGGTATTGGAATGGTTCACCAACACTTTATGCTTGTCGAACCGTTTACCGTTACGGAAAATATTATTCTAGGAAAAGAACCAAAAAATGGTTTGAAGATAGATATCAATTCAGCGGCTAAAAAGGTACAAGCACTTTCTGAACAGTATGGGCTCAAGGTTGACCCTTATGCAAAAATTGAAGACATCTCAGTAGGGATGCAACAACGTGTTGAGATTCTAAAAACCTTGTACCGTGGAGCAAATATCCTCATTTTTGACGAACCAACGGCTGTTCTTACACCGCAAGAAATTTCCGAGTTAATTGAGATTATGCGTAATTTGGTTAAAGAAGGCAAAACGATTATCCTGATTACCCATAAGCTAAAAGAGATTATGGCGATTTGTGATAGTGTCACCATTATTCGCCGTGGTAAGACTATCGATTCTCTAGCTATTAAAGATACGAATCCAGATGAATTGGCATCTAAAATGGTGGGGCGTGATGTAACGTTTACCGTAGATAAAAAGCCTGCTGATCCTAAAGAGTCGATTCTATCTGTGAAAAATGTAACAGCAATTGGCAATCGAGGAGTTAATGCCTTAAATAAAATCAGCTTTGATGTGAAGGCTGGAGAAATTCTTGGAATTGCTGGTGTTGACGGTAACGGTCAGTCTGAATTGATTGAAGTGTTAACAGGGCTACGCAAATGTCAAGAAGGCTCAGTTACTTTAAATGGTAAGGATCTAACAAATAAAACTCCGCGTTTTATTTCCGAATCAGGACTTTCTAATATACCGGAAGATCGACATAAGCATGGTTTAGTTCTTGATTTTAGCATGGCTGAAAACATTGTTCTTGAGACGTATTTCCACCCTGAGTTTAATAAAAATGGATTCTTGAACTATGAGGCAATCAACAAGCATGCCGAAAAGCTAATTGAAGAATTCGATGTACGTACACCAGGGATACATACCCTAGCACGCGCTCTGTCAGGTGGTAACCAACAGAAAGCGATTATTGCTCGTGAAGTGGACAAGAATCCTGATCTGTTGATTGCAGCTCAGCCGACACGTGGGCTGGATGTAGGTGCGATTGAATTTATTCATAAGCGCCTAATTGAACAACGCGATAATGGAAAAGCGGTTTTACTTATTTCGTTTGAGCTGGATGAAATTCGCAACGTTTCCGATCGCATCGCAGTTATTTATGAAGGTGAAATCGTTGGTATTGTTGATCCGAAAACAACGAATGAACAAGAGCTCGGGTTGATGATGTCAGGTGGAAAACGCATGCAAGGAGGCGAACAGGATGAATAATGTATTTAAGATTTTTACAAAGGATTCTTTCATCGTTCCTGTTGTTGCGATTCTGCTTGGACTCATCGTCGGGGCAATTGCGATGCTGGCAGGTGGATTTGATCCACTGTTAGCGTATGGTTCTTTGGTAAAGAAAGTATTTGGTGACGCTTATAATTTTGGTGAAACGATCCGTCAGATCACTCCTTTGATTTTTAGTGGTTTGGCTGTTGCCTTTGCTTTCCGTACAGGACTATTTAACATCGGAGTAGAGGGTCAATTTATGATGGGAATGATTACAGCTGTTTACCTTGGTGTAAAGCTGGACTTACCTGTCTATATTCATGCTCCACTAACCATTATTGTTAGTACAATTGTCGGTGGACTGTGGGCGGCTTTTGCAGGTTGGCTAAAAGCTGCACGTGGTGTCCATGAGGTTATTACGACAATCATGATGAACTGGATTGCTTTGTATTTGGTAAACTTTATTCTGGTTACCACGTTGGTTCCAGAAGGTCAACAGCGTTCCCCAGAAATTAAGGAATCAGCGTCCATTGCAATTGGCTGGCTGTCTCAAATGTTTGAAAGTGCACGTATGCACTGGGGTACGTTACTTGCTCTTGTTTTAGCTGTTCTTTTCTTTGCTGTCCTCTGGAAAACAAAAACGGGCTTTGAACTTCGTGCGACAGGCTTTAACCCGCATGCAGCTCAATATGCTGGTATGAATGTAAATAACAACGTTGTAAAAGCTATGTTTATTTCAGGTTGTATGGCAGGTATGGGTGGAGCGGCTGAAATTCTTGGAGTGTTCCATTATCAAGCTATTATGGCCGCTCAACCTGGGTATGGTTTTGATGGAATCGCGGTAGCTTTAATTGGTGGTAATACTCCAATTGGGGTAGTATTAGGAGCTATTTTATTTGGAATATTGTCCTTTGGAGCAAATGGAATGAAGATGGGAGCGGGCGTACCAGTAGAGTTAATTCGTGTGGTAATTGCTTCGGTAATCTTCTTCGTTGCAGCTCATGGAATTGTTAGATTTATATTAAAACCTGTTTTATCTAAGAAGAATAAGAAGGAGGTGCTGTAAAGATGCAATGGCTAACCATTGGTGGCGATCTATTACATGACACGATCGTATTTTCCACAGCCCTCATTTTCGCGGCACTAGGCGGTGTTATTTCTGAACGTTCCGGGGTAGTTAACATTGCACTGGAGGGTCTCATGGTGATGGGAGCTTTCGTTGGAGCAGTTGTTACTTACTTTATGGAGCCTGCGCCGTACGCACCTTGGATTGGTTTAATCGCAGCAGGTGTTGCTGGTATTATTTTCTCCCTACCGCATGCAGCAGCATCGATTACTTTTAAATCAAATCAGGTAGTAAGTGGTGTTGCTCTTAACTTCTTGGCAACAGGTTTGGCTGTATATCTTACCAAAATCATTTTTGATGGTGCTGGACAAACAAAAACGTTGAGTGTTGTATTTTCCAAATGGGACATCCCATTTTTAAGTGATATTCCTTTCCTTGGTCGTGCTTTGTTCCAAGCATATCCAACAAGTTATTTGGCATTCATCACAGTTGCAATCGTTTGGTTCATGCTGTTTAAAACTCAGTTTGGGTTGAGACTTCGCTCTGTTGGGGAACATCCACGTGCCGCTGATACAGCTGGTATTAATGTATTTCGTGTTCGTTACATTGCCGTTATGCTGAGTGGAGCTTTAGCAGCGTTGGGTGGAGCAACCGTTGCTTTAACAACAACCTCAAACTTCTCTCACAACACGATTTCTGGTCAAGGTTTTATTGCACTTGCTGCGATGATTTTTGGTAAGTGGCATCCAGTAGGTGCAATGGGAGCAGCTCTTTTCTTCGGATTAGCTCAAGCTGTTAAGACGCTTGTACAAGTATTCGGGCTTACGAAGTACATTCCAGTTGAATTTATCTATATGCTACCATACGTATTGACAATTTTGGTGCTTGCTGGTCTCGTTGGTAAATCACGTGCTCCAAAAGCAAGTGGTGAACCATATGAAACAGGTTCTCGTTAGTAAACGTTATTTATATATTTCTAATCATAATATACACGCGTGTAATATGTGATGATAGCGAGAAGATAGATGGCCACCTTTCCATTTGGAAGGGTGGTTTTTCTTGTTAGTCTACTTTTTACCAGTAATTATGCATAGATACCTTTTTATTACCTATGGGATAATGGGACAAGTTTGACCTGGACAAGGAGGCTATTTACATGATGAGATTACGAAGGAGTATGAGCCGTTGGATAGTAAGCAGTATGGTGGGAACTGCCTTGTTATCAATTTCTTGGATTAACCCTATGCAAGTACAGGCTGCTTCTGTGCCACGCATTTTCCTAATGGTAGATGGAAAAGGTATAAAAACGGATGTAGAACCACAAATTGTGAATAATCGTATGTTGGTACCGATTCGAGCTGTGTCAGAAGCTACTCAGGCGGAGGTTACCTATCAGGCATCTACCAAGCAAGTACTTATTAGTACGGAAACAGAAGAATTTACTTATAGGGTGAACCAAAAAACAGCTTGGGGCAACGGGAAAAAGTATAATCTCGATGTTTCTCCAATAGTAAAAGAAGGTCGCATTTTAGTTCCCCTACGTTCGATAAGTGAGTTATTAGGTTATCAGGTAGATTATAATGAACAATCGAAGGTAGCTGTGGTTGCTACTAAAACAACCTCAGCAACTTATACAGTACAAACAGGGGACTCGCTGTGGTCCATTAGTCAAAAATTCGGTGTTCCCATTTTGTCGATAAAGAAAGAGTCTGGTTTAACAAAGGATGAGATATGGCAGGGAATGAAGCTAACCATTCCAGTGGTTACTATGTATAAACAGACATGGAGCCCATTAGATACAAAAACGAAACAGCAATACATAGAGAACATTGACCAAGCTTTAAATCCTAAACAAAGTGTTTTCCCATTAAAAAAGGGTACTTGGTATGAACAGGTTTACGATACATATGGGGATGGACGGACATGGGGAGCAGACGCTCAAGGTAGAAATCATGAAGGTATTGATATTATGGCTTTTCATGGAGTACCTGTCTTTTCGTCGACGAATGGAGTCATTAATCGCTTAGGATGGAATAACATGGGGGGGTGGAGAGTAAATATTACACATTCCTCTGGTAAGTATCGAGTGTACTATGCCCATTTAAGTGCTTTTGCTCCAGGATTAAAAGTGGGGAGTTCGGTTAAAACGGGCCAATTAATTGGTTTCGTAGGCGATACTGGCTATGGATCTAGTGGAACTTCAGGTATGTTTGCGCCTCATTTGCATTTTGGACTGTACAGCAATCAGACAGGCGAAGCTGTTAATCCTTATCCTTTCCTTAAATATCTTGAAACGATAGAAATGGAATCGATTAAGTAAAAAGCTGTTGGTTATACTCATATCCCAAGCATGTAATGGGCACACTAATCTGCGATAAGGAGCATAAGGAGTGTATAAAAATGTGGGAATGTCCATACTGTGGTTTTGCAAATGGTCATGTGTTTTTGGACAGTCAATTACATGGCATTCTATGCTTAAATCCGGACTGTGGTCGCTTTGACTCTAGCGATACTAGTGTAGAAATGCTTGGGGATTGGGATACAAGTGATTTTTAATGAATGTTATTGTCAGAAAGAAGACTGTTGAGTTCAGCTCATCAGTCTTTTTTTATTAGGATTAGTTACGATGTATAAGTTTACAGTTGAATGGCATACATTTGATGTAATCATTTTGCTGAAAGCTACCTATTTTGGGTAAAATAGAAGATAGGTACGTAAATAAGGAGGGAGACGAATTATATGGCTGAAAAAGCACAGGAAATTGCTTTTACGAAATCTCAGGTAAATGGCATGAATCTACATATTTTACAGACCGAAAAGTTTAAATCAATTACGATGATCGTAAATATTGAACAGGAATTAACTGAGGAATATGCGTCGAAAACCGCTTTGCTTGCCATGGTGTTAAAGCGTGCTACAGCTCGTTTTCCTGAACCCCAAAAGCTTCGTCAGCATCTTGATTATTTGTATGGAGCTATTTTTGACGTAGATGTAGCAAAAAAAGGGGAACGCCAAATTCTACAGCTTTATATGGAGGTTCCTAATGAAAAGTATTTAAGTGGAAACCAGTCTCTGGTTGAAGACGCTATAGAGTTTGTTGGTGATATTCTTACTCGTCCTTATTTGGTTAATGACCAGTTTGATAGTACGTATGTGGAAGCAGAGAAAAAATCTTTAACGAAAAAAATTGAAAGCATCGTAAATGATAAAATGAGGTACGCAAATCAACGGATTACGGAAGAAATGTTTAAAGGGGAACCATATGCTACTTCTGCAATTGGTACTATAGCCCATGTAACGAAGATAGATGCCGCTTCGCTTACCGATTATTATCGTCAATTCGTAGAGAATAACCCTCTTGAAATCTTTGTAGTGGGTGATGTGAAGGAGGATGAGATTACCTCTTTATGTAAGAAGCATCTTCAGCTACCTTCCCAACGTAAGAGTAATCTAGACATTCAACAGGTTTCCAAGAAAGTCACGGAACAAAAAGCAATTGTAGATCGTATGGATGTAAATCAGGCTAAATTAAACATAGGATGTCGTTCAAATATTGTTTACAAAGACGACGATTATCCTGCTTTGCTGGTGTATAACGGAATTCTGGGTGGTTTCCCACACTCCAAACTCTTTTTAAATGTACGTGAAAAGGCTAGCTTGGCCTACTATGCAGTGTCTCGTTTGGAAAGCCATAAGGGCGTAGTTATGATGATGTCAGGTATCGATGTAAATAATTATGAAAAAGCTGTCACTATTATAAAAGAACAGATGGCGATGATGGAAAATGGCGAGATCAGTCAGGAAGAGATGGATATGACGAAAGCTACGTTGTATAACCAATTTAAAGAATTGCTTGATAGCGGTAGAATGATGGTGGACTTTGCTTATAACGGGGTCATAAGTGGCAGAGCACGTGATTTACAAACCCTGCTGTCCGAGATTGAAAAAGTGAAGGTACAAGATGTCGTTAACGTAGCTCAAAAGATTGAACTGGATACAATTTATCTATTACGCGATAAGAAGGGTGGGGAATAGAGTGAAAACAGTAACATTTGATCAGTTAAATGAAACACTCTATCATGAAAAACTGCCAAATGGCTTGTCCGTCTATTTGTTACCAAAAGAAGGCTTTAGTAAGACATATGCAGTTTTTACAACCCGTTATGGTTCAAATGATAGTCATTTCCGATTAAATAATCAGGAAACCATCAATGTACCTGATGGCATCGCCCATTTTTTAGAGCATAAGCTATTTGAAAAAGAAGACCGCGATGTTTTTCAGGATTTTTCACGTAACGGTGCTTCTTATAATGCATTTACCAGCTTTAACCGAACAGCGTACCTCTTTTCTTCTACGGATAAAGTAGAGGAGAATGTGAAGATATTGCTTGATTTCGTACAGGAACCATATTTTTCTGAAGCAAGTGTTGAAAAAGAAAAAGGAATTATTGGTCAAGAAATTCAGATGTATGATGACAATCCGGATTGGAAAGTATACGTTAATTTGTTGAAAGCCATGTATCAAAAATATCCGGTACGAATTGAGATTGCTGGAACCATCGAAACCATTACTCCGATCACGAAAGACATGCTATACCAATGCTACGAGACATTTTACCATCCAAGTAATATGGTGTTATTTGTGGTGGGGGGATTTGATAAAGACCAGATAGGTGAATTGATTCGCAGTAATCAACAAACTAAAAAGTTTCCACCAGCCCCTATCATTGAACGCTTTTTTCCAGAGGAACCGGCTGAGGTTGGTGAAAAGCTTGTGGAAGCCCATCTTTCCGTGGCAATTCCGAAGATATACATCGGGTTTAAAGAAGCGAAAAACCAATTATTTGGTGAAGAGCTGTTAAAACGAGAACTAACCACAAAATTGATGCTAGATTTACTTTTTGGAAACAGCTCTAGCTTTTACCAAAAATATTATGATGAAGGACTAATTACTGAAGCCTTTGATTTTGATTACAGCAACGAGACTGATTACGGCTATACCATTCTAGGTGGAGATACTCCTGATCCTGAAAAGCTAGTTAGCGTTATTACACAGGAAATTAAGGAGGCGAAATCGCGAGGAATTGATGAGGAATCGTTCCAACGGCAAAAACGAAGAAGAATCGGGCTGTTCCTACGCTCGCTCAATTCCATTGAATTTATTGCCAATCAGTTTACTAGTTACAAATTTAATGGGATTGATTTGTTTGAGATCGTACCTACTTTAGAAAAAATTACATTAGAGGATGTACAGAAACGTATGCATGATCATCTGCAAGAAAGTCAGATGGCTGTTTCGATCGTGCGTTCACAGTCTTAGGCAACGTGGGGAAGAGGAGAAATACATGGAAGACAAGCAAGTATGGGCGTTGGTTACGGGAGCTTCCGGTGAAATTGGGCAAGCTATTGCCAGAAAGCTAGCAGACGAATCAATCCCACTATATCTTCATTACAACACACAGATAGACAAAATAAATTTGCTGTTATCGTATTGTGAAAGCAAAAATGTGCCAGCGATTGCTTTGCAGGCTGATTTATCTCAACCAGATGCAGTCACCACTATGTTTACTCAAATGCCAGTGAAGCCACTCTATATCATTAATAATGCTTCGATTGATCACGTGGGCTTACTAAGCGAGGTTAGCCCAGAGTTATTTGATGAATTGGTTCGAGTTAACATGGGCTCTTGCTTTTTTGTATCACAGCACGGATTACCTGCGATGCTACAGGCTAGATTTGGGCGAATTGTTACCATCTCCTCCATTTGGGGAGAGACAGGTGCAGCGTGTGAGGTCCTGTATTCTATGACAAAAGGTGCCATTCTTAGTTTTACGAAAGCTTTGGCCAAAGAAGTAGCCCTTAACCATATTACAGTCAATGCAGTATCACCAGGTGCTGTTTCAGGTGGGATGATGGATCGATTTACCTTAGAGGATAGGGAAGCTGTATGTGAAGAAATTCCGATGGGACGACTTGGACGACCAGAGGAAGTAGCTGTCGCAGTTTCGTTCTTATTACAAAAAGAAGCCGAATATATTACTGGCCAAACCATCTCTGTTAATGGTGGATGGCATACCTAAGAAATGAAAATATGAACGTTGGAGTTCAGTACTTTCCTTGCTACTTGCATAAAAATCAGGACTGAAACACATTCTAATTCTGAGCGGACATGAGAAATCGTCCGAAGAGTGCTAAGGAGGGATTTGGATGTCAGTACTTGATAACTTTAGTGATTGGAAAGGGTTTTTATCTGAACGCGTCCAACAAGCTACACAAGCTGGTATGAACTCCGATACCATCCACAATGTAGCATATCAAATCGGTGGATACCTTGCTGAACAGGTAGATCCGAAAAACGAACAAGAGCGTTTACTTAAACAACTATGGGATGCTGGAGATGACGAGCAGCGTCGTGCGATCGCTAGTGTTATGGTTAAAATTGTAAGCGATGGTAAAGCAGAATAGATATTTATTTCTCTTGACAGAAAAGTAGCTCTTACGTTAAAAACGTAAGGGCTGTTTTTTTATAAGAGGGAAATGTAAGGTCACAGACAGATTGTAAGAAGCACATTTTCTTATAATGGCATAAAAAGTAGAACATAGCATAGAAATGATTATTGATAAACAAAAGAAGAGACTTATTGATAAAATGTAATAAAAGAATTTTTATTAGGTTGATTGGCATGTTTTCTGCATTTTTCCTTTGTCCTTCTACATGCAAATGGTATACTATTGTTGAAAAGCCATCTATCACGGGGGAAGAACAATAGGATTGTTCTTACAGAAAAAGGGGATACATGATGCTCACGGAGGAGAAAGAATTTTTTGAGTGGTATCTAGAATATCGCTTAATTAAGGATCGTCCTGGTCTGCTAGGAGACTTAGCTTCTATTCTGGGGATGCTTAACATCAACATTCGTACAATTAATGGTGTACAAACCAACACGCGAGGAATGTTATTATCCACGGATGACAATGATAAGATTGAAGCCTTACGTAGCTTGTTGTTAAAAGTAAGCAATATTGAAATTAACAAGTTGCGTCCGCCTACCATGCTTGACCGTCTAGCTGTTCGTCATGGACGTTATATTGAACGTGATGCGGAAGATAAAAAAACATTTCGCTTTATCCGTGACGAATTGGGGATTCTGGTTGATTTTCTGGGCGAGCTATTTAAAAAAGAGGGCCATCAATTAATTGGAATTCGCGGAATGCCTCGCGTAGGTAAAACAGAGTCTATGATCGCAGCCAGTGTATCCTCCAATAAGCGTTGGACGTTTATTTCATCAACTTTATTGAGACAAACAGTTCGTAGTTCCTTGACCGTTGATGAAATGACAGCCAATCATGTATATTTGATTGATGGGATCGTCTCAACCATGCGCTCTACGGAACGTCACCACAGCTTGTTGCGTGAGATTATGGCTTTCCCAGCTACTAAAGTCATTGAACACCCTGATATTTTTGCAAGAGAGACAGAGTACAAGCTGTCTGACTTCCATTACATTATTGAGTTGAGACATCATCCTGATGAAGAGATTACATATGAATTAATCAACACGAGAAGTTTTAATGACTTCGAGATGACGTAAGGAGGCTACATTGTGTCTGAGCTCGGCCAAGTATTGAAGAGAGCAAGAGAAGAAAAAGGAATCTCGCTCAATGATATACAAAAAATGACAAAAATCCAAACCAGATATTTAGAAGCGATTGAGCGGGGAGATTTTCACATGTTGCCCGGCCACTTTTATGCAAGAGCTTTTATCAAAAGCTATGCGGAAGCGGTAGGATTGGATCCTAATCAGATCGTAGAGCATTACCAGGCCGACTTGCCATCCCAACCTCCACAAGAACAGGTGGAACGACTACAACGACGTCATGTGGTTCAAAGGCGATCACCTTTTCAAACCGGTAGCTGGGTAGCTCCTACTTTGTTAACTCTATTTATCATCTTAGTTCTTGGTGTTGCTTACATGGCACTAGTGAATCGGGATAGCACACCACCTATTGTTCAAAAGCCTGCTGAAGGTATCATTGATACCACACAAGGTGGAGGAGGAGTTCCTACTCCGAATCAAACACCGGGTCAGGGACAGGTTCCAACTACTCCTGAAACAGCTACTCCGCCAGCAACTACAACACCACCAGATGTTACTATGCCTGATGTGAATATGCCTGAGACTGATGGGGCTGCTGGTACACTTACTTTTGAATCCCAACAAGGAAAGTATTACAATTATAAGGTTGGTAATACGGATAAAATCTCAGTGACGATTAAAGCAACCCATGGTGCTTGTTGGGTACAGGTCCGAGATAAAGATCAAGGTAAAAAACTATTTGAGTCTACCCTTAAAAAAGGTGAAGAAAAAACCATAGAGGCACAAGATACTGCTTTTCTACATGTAGGTTTCTCACCTGCAGTTGAAATAATAGTTAATCAGGTTCCAATTACGATGAGTGATATTAAAGCACAAACGGCTAAGTTTAATTTCACTTTGCAAAAGGAAGAAGTGCCGGTACAATAGCTTTTTAAAAGGTTTTCAACTCCCGTTTCACTAGTAAAAGTGAGGCGGGAGTTTTTTATCTGGGAGTCAGGTTTCTATCTTTCGTTAATTGTATATACAATTAAAGTGGCTCGTATAGAATAAAGGCTTTGAATGCCTGAAAACAGTTGATTTTAAGTGCTACTCTTTTTGACTACTCGCCTTTGCTTATATTATACTGGTTAGGTGAATTTGGGCTGGAATATGCAATTGGAGGAAGAAAAATGACCGAAAAGACAACACCCCGTGAAAAGGTTGCCATAGTGACCTTGGGTTGTGAGAAGAACTTGGTTGATTCAGATATGATGGCACATCTGATTGATGAGAAGGGTTATGAGCTAGTTGATAATCCAGATGACGCAACAGTCGTTATCGTGAATACCTGTGGATTCATCGATGCTGCAAAAGAAGAATCCGTGAACAAGATTTTAGACATGGCCGAGTTAAAAGAGAGCGGAAAATTAAAGTCGTTGGTAGTAGCTGGCTGTTTAACCCAACGCTATAAAGAAGATTTATTACATGAGATCCCTGAAGTGGATGGTATTGTTGGAACCGGCGATTTCATGTCCATTATTAACGTGATTGAAGATACACTAATTGGTAAGCGTACAAGCCTGATCGGAAATCCGGTGTTTAACTACGAGCAAGTTGTTAAACGGAAGGTAAAAGAGGGAACTTATACGACATATACCAAAATTGCAGAAGGCTGCGATAACAATTGCACATTCTGTAGTATCCCACTCATGCGCGGTAAATTTCGCAGTCGTTCAATAGAATCTATCGTAGAGGAAGCGACATATCTGGCAACGAAAGGCATTGTAGAAATTTCGTTGATTGCCCAGGACTCAACCAACTACGGTATGGATTTATATGGCAAGCTAATGTTGCCTGAGCTTTTGAACAGACTGTCTGAAATAGACGGTATTGAGTGGGTTCGACTACACTATGCATATCCAGGGTTCTTTACAGATGAGCTAATTGAAACGTTTGCTAAAAACCCGAAAGTTTGTAAGTATATTGATATGCCTTTGCAACACTCAGAGGACGGTATTCTGAAACGAATGCGCCGTCCGGGACGTCAAACTGATATTCGTAAGCTTGTTGCCAAAATCCGCGCTGAAGTACCGGATGTAGCTTTGAGGACCTCTTTAATTGTTGGTTTCCCAGGTGAAACAGAGGAGGACTTCTTGAAGCTGTGTGATTTTGTGAAAGACATTAAGTTTGATCGTCTAGGTGTGTTTACGTATTCAAATGAAGATGATACTCCTGCGACACGCCTGCCTGATCAGATTGATGAAGATGTCAAAGAAAAACGCGCTAACATATTGATGGAAATTCAACGTGAGATTGCTAACGAGAAGAATGGTCAATACGTGGGTAAGGTATTGGATGTCCTAGTAGAGAGATACGAAGGCAGAAACAACATTTACGTAGGCCGTACCCAATACGATGCTCCAGAAATCGATGGGGAAGTCTTTATTTCAAATTATCAAGGAGAACTAGGTAAGATTGTAAAGGTGAGAATTACCCACTCATACGATTATGATCTAGCTGGGGAGGTTATTTAGTTGAATCTTGCCAACCGCATCACGCTTGCCAGAATTTTTCTGGTTCCTGTCGTCATGTTTTTTCTACTAGTAGAATACAAATTTGGCACGTTTACCATCGGGACTCTAACTATGACGTACAATGAGCTGATAGCGGCTTTGGTATTCATCTTGGCAGCCAGCACAGATGGTCTAGATGGGTACATTGCCCGTAAGCGGAAGATTGTTACGAATCTGGGCAAATTTTTAGATCCATTAGCGGACAAATTGTTGGTATCGGCTTCGCTTATTTCTCTTGTTGAGATGCAACGAATCGAGGCGTGGGTCGTTATAGTGATTATTAGTCGTGAATTTGCAGTGACAGGACTTCGAATGATTGCAGCGGCAGAAGGAAAGGTCATTGCTGCAAGCGCTTGGGGAAAAATTAAGACCTGGGTGCAAATCGTAGCGATTGCTGTATTAATGATGAATAATTTCCCGTTTGAGTTTATTGGTATACCTTTTGACAAAATCGCGATTTGGGCAATGGTTTTAATTACCCTTTGGTCAGGGTATGACTATTTTTCTAAGAATCGCAATGTCATTCAATATTCGTAAAAGATTGGGATGAAGAGTGATGAAAGCGGAAATTATCGCGGTTGGAACTGAGTTATTACTTGGACAAATTGCTAATACAAACGCACAATACTTATCGCAAAAGTTAGCTGAAGTAGGAATTAATGTTTATTATCACATAACAGTTGGCGATAATTATGAACGAATGCTACAAGTGATAGAACGTGCGAAATCGCGTTCCGATCTCATCATTTTTACCGGAGGGTTGGGCCCTACGCAGGATGATTTGACCAAAGACGTAGTGGCCGACCATCTTGGTCACAAGCTGGTCACGGATGGAAAAGCAATGGCGAATATTCGTGATTTTTTTGAGCGACGCGGTATTGACATGACAGACAACAATCGTAAGCAAGCCCTTGTAATTGAGGGATCGACGGTCTTTGACAATGATCACGGAATGGCACCAGGAATGGGGATTACCCAAGAGGGCGTAACGTATGTCTTGTTGCCTGGTCCCCCAAGCGAAATGTATCCGATGGTGGAAAATTATTTGATGCCATTTTTGGCTTCTTTAGGGAATGAGCATCAAATCTTTCATTCTCGTGTCTTTCGCTTTTTTGGTATCGGAGAATCTTTGTTAGAAGCAAAGCTGATTGACTTAATTGCAGGGCAATCCAACCCGACAATTGCCCCATATGCCAAGGAGTTTGAGGTGACGTTGCGCATAACGGCTCGCGCTACTTCTGTGGAGGAAGCCGAGAGTTTGTTACTTCCTGTCGAAGAAGAGATTCGCAATCGCGTAGGTGAGTTTATATATGCAGTAGGGGAATCTCCGTTGCATCAGGTACTCTATGAGCAACTGCTATTAAAACAGCAGACGATCTCTTTTGCTGAAAGCTGTACAGGGGGCACTGTTTCACAACTGCTTACCTCGGTTCCTGGCGCGTCGCAAGTATATCGAGGGGGTATTGTTTGTTATTCTAACGAAATGAAACATCAATGGCTGGATGTGCCTCTTGACGTCCTAGAGACAGAAGGAGCTGTCAGTGAAACAACGGCTCGGCTTTTAGCTGAGAATATTCGCCAAAAGATGGGCACAACCTATGGCGTTTCTGTTACCGGTGTAGCAGGACCTGAATCTTCCGAGGGAAAACCTGTAGGACTGGTCTATATCGGAATCGCCAGTGAGAAGCAGCCTACTTTGGTAAAAAAGGTGCAGGTTGCGGGACAGCGCAGAGCTATAATTGGACGTGTTGCCAAGTATGCTCTATATCACACCCTCCAGCAGCTGCACTGTAATGACTAAAAGAAAGGTGACTATCATGACGATTTTTTCAGATTTAGCTTTACATAAAAATGTGTTGCAAGCTATTCATGATATGGGCTTTGAAGAACCATCACCAATTCAAGCGGCTTGCATCCCCAAGATATTAGAGGGTGGCGACCTGATCGGACAGGCTCAAACAGGAACAGGGAAAACTGCTGCGTTTGGGATTCCACTAGCCGAGGCCTTAAACCCTACTAACAATCGGATACAGGCGATTGTGTTGACTCCAACTCGTGAACTTGCCATACAGGTGGCAGGAGAATTGGTGAGAATATGTAAATACAAAAAAATTCGCACCCTTCCCATCTATGGTGGTCAATCGATTAGTCATCAGATTCGTGCGCTTCGACAAGGCGTGCATGTGGTGATCGGTACTCCTGGGCGTGTTTTGGACCATTTGCGTCGTAAAACGCTCCATCTTGAAAATGTAAAAATGCTTGTTCTCGATGAAGCAGATGAAATGCTGGATATGGGTTTTATTGAAGATATCGAGACCATTCTTAGTCACATGAAAGCTGAACGTCAAACCTTGCTTTTCTCAGCAACGATGCCTCCTGAAATCAAGCGATTAGCTCATCGCTACATGAAAAATCCCGAGATTGTGGCTGTCAGTCGTGAAGAAGTCACAGCACCTTCTATTGAACAAGTGTATTATAAAGTTTTTGAACGTAATAAACGGGAGAGCTTATGCCGGATTCTCGATAGTCAGGATGTAGAGCTTGGTATCATTTTCTGTAGGACAAAGCGTGGAGTAGACGAATTAAGCGAAGCCTTGCAAGCACGAGGTTATTTGGCAGATGGATTACATGGTGACTTATCGCAAGCACAGCGCGATAAAGTGATGAAGGCTTTCCGGGAAGGTACTATTGAGTTCTTGATTGCTACAGATGTAGCAGCTCGTGGTATTGATGTAGGTAACGTATCACATGTTATTAATTATGATATTCCACAAGATCCGGAAAGCTACGTGCATCGAATTGGTCGTACAGGACGGGCTGGACGTAAGGGAATTGCCATGACACTAGTTACTCCACGAGAGATGCGTCAACTGATGGTAATTCAAAAACAGACTAAAGCATCTCTGGTTACTCGCACTGTGCCTACCTTGGAAGAGATTGCTGAGCGTAAACGTACCCAATTACGTGAACAACTAGGTTCGTTGATTGTAAGTGATTCTACGAACAGTATGTATCAAGAAATTGTTGAAGAGTTAATGCAGAAGCATGAACCGGCTAAAGTTGCCGCGGCAGCCCTACATCTTGCATTTCATACTGATCCAAGTGGAAATGATGAGGAAGAAGGGTACAACTTTGGTGAGACGGGTGCAGCTAGAGGAATGGTGCGTTTCTTCCTAAATGTAGGACGAAATGTTAACATGAAGCCTCAAGATCTTGTACGGGAGATTTCCGAATCGGTGGGCATTCCGGGAAAATCAGTCGGACGGATTGATATTTTTGAAAACTTCACCTTTGTAGAAGTTCCAGAAGATGTTGCTCCGTTTGTTTATGAAGCGTTAAGACAGACGCGCATCAACGGTAAACGTATTAATCTGGAGCCTGCTAAACCGCGAACACGAAAATCATAATTTGGCCGTATAGAAGGTTTTTTCACCCGGAGGTTGAGTGAAAATGCCTTCTTTTTTCTATATAATTTACATACGAATATTTGTTCGCAAAAAATACTTGGCAAACCCCTCTATCTCGATGTATGATACATACATAAGAAAAAGTTAGTGGAACGAGAAAGGGAGTGTCACTATTGTCAGATCGTCGCGCTGCGCTAGAGAGTGCTTTAAGACAAATAGAAAAACAGTTCGGGAAAGGCTCCATCATGAAGATGGGGGAAATGGCACATTCACAGGTTTCTACTGTTTCAACAGGAGCCTTAGCTCTTGATATCGCACTTGGTGTCGGCGGTTTCCCACGTGGTCGTATTATTGAGATTTATGGACCAGAATCCTCTGGTAAAACGACGGTTGCGCTTCATGCCATTGCAGAGGTACAGAAGCAAGGTGGACAAGCAGCCTTTATTGATGCAGAGCATGCCTTAGACCCTGTTTATGCTGCTAAATTGGGTGTTAACATAGAAGAATTACTTTTATCCCAACCAGATACAGGAGAACAAGCATTAGAAATTGCGGAAGCTCTCGTACGCTCTGGCGCTGTAGATATTATCGTAGTAGACTCCGTAGCGGCTTTGGTTCCAAAAGCTGAGATTGAAGGAGAAATGGGAGACTCTCACGTTGGTCTACAAGCTCGTTTGATGTCTCAAGCTTTACGTAAGCTTTCTGGAGCTATCAACAAATCCAAAACGATTACGATCTTCATTAACCAGTTGCGTGAAAAAGTGGGTGTTATGTTTGGTAACCCAGAAACTACTCCTGGTGGACGAGCTTTGAAGTTCTATGCTAGTGTACGTCTAGATGTACGTAAAGCAGAGGGTATTAAACAAGGCAATGATGTAGTAGGTACGAAGACTAAAATTAAAGTTGTAAAAAATAAAGTGGCTCCTCCGTTTAAAGTAGCCGAAGTAGATATTATGTATGGAGAAGGTATTTCTAGAGAAGGAAGTATTCTGGATATTGGAGCTGAGCTGGACATTGTTGCAAAAAGCGGTGCTTGGTATGCATTTAATGATGAACGATTAGGTCAAGGTCGTGAAAATGCAAAACAGTTCTTGAAAGAGAACCCAGCTATTGCGGCTCAGATTGACCAAAAAATTCGAGAATATTACAGCCTGAATCCTAATTCCATCCCAGAGGGAGAAGCGGTTCTCGATCCAGAGCAGGAGGAAGAACCAACTTTTGATTTAGAGTAGAAGAGATGTAAGCCTGTCGTATTCTGTGCGACAGGCTTTTTATGTAAAGAGAAGGCAGTTTCGATAAGAGTAGGAGGAAATATGAAAACCTCAGGGGTAATCACGGCCGTTCATAGGGATTCTAAACGAAAACAGGTATATTTGATTGATCTGGACAATGAATTTGCATTTGAAGTGCACGAGGAAGTCTTCATTAAGTATCACTTGATGAAAGGGACAGAGGTAGATAGTAATTTTTTCGCAGAGGTATTACGAGCGGATCAAGAGAACAGAGCCTATTTGGCTGCTATCAATTATCTTAGCTATCGTCCACGGAGTTCCAGAGAAGTGGAAAGATATCTAATGGGTAAGGAGTTTTCACTAGAACTAGCGGAACGAATAGTAGAGAAGTGTACGCGAGAAGGGTATGTAAATGATGAGTTGTTTGCTAAAAAATGGGTAGAAGAGAGACTACGTTTGAAACCTCGGGGAGCTTATATGCTAAAGATGGAATTGAAGCAGAAGGGAATTGCCCCAAGTTTGATAGAAAAAGTATTGGGAAGAATAGAATATGAACAGGAGCTAGATGCAGCTCGTTCTTTATTACGAGGAAAATTGGCAAGGAAAACAGCCCCAATCGATCAAAAAACAGAGCATAAGCTCTTACAATTTTTGTTACGGAAAGGTTTTTCGCATTCTATTGTTCAACAGGTAAGAAATGAATGGAGAACAAAAAACTGGACTGAGGAAGAAGATGAG
The DNA here is from genome assembly GCF_002706795.1 of Brevibacillus laterosporus DSM 25. Taxonomy (NCBI): domain Bacteria; kingdom Bacillati; phylum Bacillota; class Bacilli; order Caryophanales; family Paenibacillaceae; genus Brevibacillus; species Brevibacillus laterosporus. Next base: position 317,878 of record NZ_CP017705.1, on the reverse strand, counting down.
CAGTGAGGGCGTATACTGTATAATCCTTCCCTATTCGAAGCAATCCTACTCCCCACAAGGTCTACTCCTTGACAAGGCTTGTTCGCAAATAATAAAATAGGTTTGTATTACTTGGTGTTTGATAACTTTTTGCGATTAGCAATCCATAACTGAACATCCATGAGACCTATGTCTATCATGATTGCAGTCGACCGAGTCGCATCGGTCTTGTTTTTTAGGCTATGGATGCCAAATGTTTCCTTCCTCGCTCTTACTTGGTTTTCATTTGGTGTACCAAGATATGAAGATGATAGGAATCACCAAGAAAAAAATGATTTGTATGAGAAATGTAAAAGTCATAGACAAAGGAGGTGTAAGAGAACACGTATGGATCTATCTAACCCACTATTGTTAGTTTTGCTATTGTTGGTAGCACTAGCAATTGGTTTTGGGGTCGGATACTTCTTACGTAAATCCATTGCAGAAGCCAAAATTTCAAGCGCAGAAGAGGCGGCGAAGCAAATCGTCGAAGAAGCAAAACGCGATGCGGAGGCAGTGAAAAAGGAAAAAGTCTTAGAAGCCAAAGACGAAGTGTTTAAGCTGCGTACAGATGCTGATCATGAAATCAAAGAGCGTCGGAACGAAATTCAGCGTCAAGAGAGACGTATCCTTCAAAAAGAGGAGTCTCTTGACCGAAAGCTGGACCAATTGGAACGTAAAGAAGTAGAGCAGAGCGACCGTGAAAAATCAATTACTGAGTTGCAAGCCAAGGTTGAGCAATTATATAAAGATCAAGTTGCTGAACTCGAACGCATTTCAGGACTAACTCAAGATGAAGCAAAAACGATTATTTTAACAAACGTAGAAAACGAAGTACGCCATGACATGGCAATTATGATCAAGGATATTGAAACGCATGCTAAAGAGGACGCTGACAAAAAAGCTCGTGAGATTATCACAACAGCTATCCAACGCTGCGCGGCAGATCATGTGGCAGAGACGACCGTTTCAGTTGTTACTCTTCCCAATGATGAAATGAAAGGTCGAATTATCGGTCGTGAAGGTCGTAACATTCGAGCACTAGAGACATTAACTGGTATTGATCTTATTATTGATGATACTCCTGAGGCAGTTATTCTTTCAGGCTTTGACCCGATTCGACGTGAAATTGCTAAAACCGCCCTCGATAAGCTGGTGGCAGACGGACGTATTCACCCGGCTCGTATTGAGGAAATGGTAGAGAAATCACGACGTGAAGTAGATGAACGTATTCGTGAGTACGGGGAACAAGCAACATTTGAGACAGATGTACACGGATTACATCCTGATTTAATAAAGATTTTAGGACGCTTGCGTTACCGTACAAGTTATGGACAAAATGTCTTGAAACATTCAATGGAAGTAGCTCATCTTGCTGGTCTTATGGCTGCGGAATTGAAAGAAGACGTTAAACTGGCAAAAAGATCAGGTTTGTTACATGATATCGGTAAAGCAATTGATCATGAAGTAGAGGGTTCTCATGTAGAGATTGGCGTGGAACTAGCGAAGAAGTACAATGAGCACCCTGTTGTTATCAACAGTATTGCTTCTCACCATGGTGATACAGAACCTACCTCTGTTATTGCAATGTTAGTAGCTGCAGCTGATGCCCTTTCTGCTGCACGTCCAGGCGCTCGCCGTGAAACCTTGGAAACATATATTAAACGCTTGGAGAAACTGGAGGAAATCTCCGAATCCTTCGATGGCGTAGAAAAATCATATGCAATCCAGGCAGGCCGAGAAGTGCGAGTGATGGTACAGCCAGAAAAAATTGATGATGCTGAGGCAATGAGGTTAGCTCGGGAAATTACGAAACGTATTGAAAATGAGCTGGATTATCCAGGACATATACGCGTAACAGTGATTCGGGAAACCCGCGCTGTTGAATACGCGAAGTAAAAATAAAGTGGCGAGATGCCACTTTATTTTTTTGACAAGATAGGAATTTATCTAAATTCTCATCTCTATATGTACAATCAAGCTTCTGCTGGCAATAGAGACTTGGTCATCGCCCATTTTCTTTAAAGAACGAATAGTAGAGGTGATTAGAATGAAATTATTATTTATTGGGGATATTGTAGGTTCTCCAGGAAGAGAAATTGTGAAAGAATATGTACCACGTCTGAAACGTAAATATACTCCTGATCTGATTGTAGTAAACGGTGAAAATGCAGCACATGGACGTGGAATTACGCGAAAAATTGCTAATGAGTTTTTTCAGGTGGGTGTTCAGGCGATCACGATGGGGAATCACACGTGGGATAATCGAGAAATTTTTGATTTTATAGATGAGGACTCACGTATCGTTCGACCGGCAAATTTTCCTGAGGGAACTCCAGGTAGAGGTCTTACCTATGTTCAAACACATCTGGGAGAGGTAGCTATCATTAATGTACAAGGGAGAACCTTTTTACCACCATTGATGTGTCCGTTTGAAACGGCAGAGCAACTAGTAGAAGAAGCAAGAAAGCGTACCAAATATATTTTTGTAGATGTGCATGCTGAGGCTACATCAGAAAAACAGGCACTAGGCTGGTATCTCGATGGCAAAATTAGCGCAATGGTTGGAACACATACCCATGTACAAACAGGAGATGAACGAATCTTACCTAATGGTACAGGCTATATTACTGATGCAGGGATGTGCGGTCCAACAGATGGGATTCTGGGTATGGAGCGTAGCGCAGTTATTATGAAGTTTTTAACACAATTACCTGTTAGATTTGAAGTAGCAGAAGGACCGACACAACTAAATGGTGTTCTCTTTACCCTTGATAAGTCAACAGGAAAAACTACAAAGATAGATCGAATTCGAATTGACGCCACTTGTCCTTTTATGGAATAATACAAGGTAGATTCGAATTTTGCGAATATTAATCGTAAAAGGCAGGAATTTTTAGGGGTTATGCGAATATCATTCTAGAGATAAGAGTTATTCTATCTGACGGGAGGTACAAAGGATGGACGTATTAAAAGTTTCAGCAAAGTCTAACCCCAACTCTGTTGCTGGTGCTCTTGCAGGCGTACTCCGTGAGCGCGGGGCCGCTGAGATTCAAGCTATTGGAGCGGGGGCGCTCAATCAAGCTGTGAAGGCAGTAGCTATCGCACGTGGATTCGTAGCGCCTAGTGGTGTTGATTTGATTTGTATCCCAGCCTTTACAGACATTATAATTGATGGAGAAGAGCGTACAGCCATAAAATTGATTGTGGAACCCAGATGATAGAGAACTAACCTACCTATTCACCTGTTTGTCCTCTTGGGAATAAACAGGTTTTTTATTTGCAGGGTAAGAAACAAGCCTGCTAACAAAGAGAGTTAGATGCCAAGCCTATCAGTCGATTGGCTTGGCTTTCTTATAGTATTTACATATAATTATCCTCAAAATTACATCGTAAAAAAGATGTCCAAGCAGTCAGAAAACAAAAAAATAAACATGACTTGCTTTCAGCGCTAAAATCGACGAAGATATAAAGAATAGCTAATGAATCAGCTTCAATGGAAGGACAAAACCTTCTAAATTTTTAGTAAAAATAGTTGCGACTTTATGGGAACATGTTACAATTACTTCAGAAGATCATTAATATACCGAGTACATTTATTTACACAATGCAACCATCTTTAGGAAAAGTACTTGCAATTTGAATAAGCTAGGTCTAAAATTGGTCTTGCTTATACACAAATTCTTCACAATTTGTCTACTATATTACATAGACAAATGCTGAATGACAGCTGTGTGCAGTTCGGATTGAATGATGATTGTAGATTTTCTCACAGTCGCTGAAGGGGTGGAATTTCATGATTAGTCAACTTTCTTGGAAAGTTGGAGGACAACAAGGGGAAGGTATTGAAAGTACGGGTGAAATCTTCTCTATTGCCATGAACCGCATGGGTTATTATCTGTATGGTTACCGTCATTTCTCCTCGCGTATTAAAGGAGGACATACCAATAACAAAATTCGTGTAAGCACGAAGCCTGTTCAGGCCATTTCGGATGTCCTAGATATGCTGGTAGCGTTTGACCAGGAAACGATTGATGTTAATGCTCCAGAGTTACGTGAAGGCGGAGTCATCATAGCAGATGCTAAATTCAACCCAGTGTTGCCAGAAGGATTACAGTCTGTTCGCCTATTAGCTGTTCCACTAACTGAAATTGCTGATGAATTGGGTACTTCCTTAATGAAGAACATGGTGTCCATTGGGGCAACCAGTGCAATCCTTGGTATTCCAGTTGAAGGATACCGAAACATTGTAGAGGACATGTTCTTGCGTAAAGGTGAAAAAGTAGTCGAATTAAACATGCAAGCGATTACTCGTGGAGCACAATTTGTAAATGAATTAACAGGTGGACAACTTCCAGAATTCCAACTAGAGCCGGCAGATGGAAACAAACGTCTTTTCATGATCGGTAATGATGCGATAGCTCTAGGGTGTTTGACGGCCGGAGTCCGCTTTATGCCTGCATACCCAATCACACCAGCGTCTGAGATCATGGAATATCTTATTAAAAAATTACCGAAATTTGGCGGTACAGTTATACAAACAGAGGATGAAATTGCAGCTATTACAATGGCAATTGGAGCTAGCTACGGTGGTGTGCGTGCATTGACCGCATCAGCTGGTCCTGGTCTGTCTCTCATGATGGAAGCGATCGGTTTAGCAGGAATGACCGAGATGCCTGTCGTGATTGTAGATACACAACGTGGCGGTCCTTCTACAGGTCTACCTACAAAACAAGAACAATCAGATGTTAATGCCATGATCAATGGTACACATGGTGAAATTCCTAAGGTAGTAATGGCACCTACATCGGTTGAAGAATGCTTCTATGATGCAGTAGAAGCTTTTAATATTGCGGAAGAATATCAAGTACCGGTTATTCTGATTACCGATTTGGCATTATCACTTGGTAAACAAACCGTCGAACCGCTTGATTATAATCGTGTTGAGATTCGTCGAGGAAAGCTACTTGCGGGTCAGGAGCTCCCAGAAACAGAGGCTGGTACGATGTTCCAGCGTTATCAGGTAACAGAGGATGGCGTATCTCCACGCGTCATTCCAGGTCAAAAATTTGGTCTTCACCACGTAACAGGGGTAGAGCATGACCAAACAGGTAAACCATCAGAAAGTCCAACGAACCGTAAAGCCCAAATGGATAAACGCTTACGCAAATTAGATGTACTTCCTGCTAAATTCCCAACTCCGGTTCGCATTAATGGTGAGGGTGTAGAGTCTGATGTACTATTGGTTTCTATTAACTCTGTCGGGGGTACAGTAGAAGAAGCGCGTACACGTTTAGAAGCAGATGGACTAAAGGTAAATCATGCTCAAATCAGATTGCTTCACCCATTCCCTGTAGAAGCCATCAAACCTTACGTAGATCAAGCTAAAAAGATTATTGTGGTTGAAAATAACGCGACTGGTCAAATCGCCAATCTAGTTAAATTGAATGTAGGCTGTGCTGATAGACTGGAGAACGTGTTAAAATACGATGGAAATCCGTTCTTACCGAACGAAATTTATACACAAGTCAAGGGGCTGATAAAAGATGGCGACGTTCAAAGAGTTTCGCAATAGTACCAAGCCAAACTGGTGTCCAGGGTGTGGTGACTTCTCCGTACAAGCTGCAATTCAACGGGCAGCAGCAAACGTGGGATTGGAACCAGAAAACTTAGCCGTCGTGTCTGGTATTGGTTGTTCAGGACGTATTTCTGGTTATATCAATTGCTATGGTTTCCACGGTGTACATGGTCGAGCTTTACCAATCGCCCAAGGTCTAAAAATGGCAAACCGTGAATTAACTGTCATTGCATCTGGTGGAGACGGAGATGGTTTCGCCATTGGGATGGGGCATACTGTTCATGCGATTCGACGTAATATGGATATTACGTATATTGTTATGGATAACCAGATCTATGGACTTACTAAAGGTCAAACTTCGCCTCGCTCTGCGGCAGGTTTTGTAACTAAATCTACCCCTGCTGGTGCGATTGAACAAGCTATTTCTCCTATCGAATTAGCCTTGTCAGCGGGAGCTACTTTTGTCGCACAGTCCGTATCTAGTGATTTAAAAGGGCTGACGGATGTTATTGAAAAGGGGATACAACATAAAGGCTTCTCGTTAATTAACGTATTTAGCCCCTGTGTAACCTTTAATAAAGTGAACACATATGACTGGTTCAAACAAAATATCGTACCAGTTGATAGTATTGAAGGCTATGACAAACACAATAAGATTATGGCAATGTCCCACTCGATGGCGAACAAAGGCTTGCTAACGGGCATTGTGTACCAAAATACAGAGCAACAGCGCTACGAGGATTTGGTAAAAGGATTTGATCAAGAAGCTCTTGTGAAAAAAGATTTGCATCTTGGTGAAGAACTCTTTAATCAATTACAAGCGGAATTTGCGTAAGTCAAATGCTAGAATAACTATTCTTACCTCATAACAATACATCCCTTCATCTACACTGAAAGCAAGGATTTCTTTTGCTAAACTAGTGTTTATGAGGGGATGATTTTTTTGTTGGCAAATAAGCAGATAACGAAAACAAGCTGATTCTAGAAAAAACACAGAATCAGCTTTTGCACCTGCAAATATCAGTTCCATCGTCTGGATCGATCCATCAGTTGGCGATAAAATAGCATCACTAAAAAGAACACGACAATCTGTCCAAAAAGCGGGTACAATATAGTAAGCAAAGAACTAAACCCTACAAAACTAACCCCATAGCAGATTAGCAGTATGATCAATAGGATTAGTGAAAAGTGCAGATTAATATAGCTTTTTACCTGTTCAACTAAGCCAAACAGATTGGCAACAAGCGAGGAGAAAACCTCTGCATAGACCAATAACGCAAACAGGAAGGTAATCGTTTTGCCTAGCCCAGACAAAATGAAAATCGTAGGAGTATCTACAAATTGAACGTGGGGCATATTGTCGAGTAGTGATGCATACGCGAGAAAGAGAAGGAAGCCAATACCTAATCCACCAACTAAGCCTCCGTAAACTAAAGTACGCCTAGAAGAGCACTCTCGCCCTATAGGGATTAGGACTGCTTGTGCTAATGCAACATTAAGCGATACATAATAGATGGGGGATTGGAGCCATCCGTCACTCTCTAGTTCATCAAGAGGCAAGCCGGTTACGGTGGCAGTACTATCCCATGGCTTCGTGTAAAAGAAGACAAGCAGTGTAAATCCAATAAGGATCGGAACAAAAATACTATTTACCGTGTGGATAGCTCCCATACCTCTAGCCGTTACCAGGAAAATAAGTATCATACTTGCCCAAATTCCTATCTGAGCTGGTAAATGGAACGATTCTTTAAAAAGGGAACCAGTAAAGGCAAGCATAACTGAAGTTGTCCCGATTAAGACCAGAAGTAATATTGTATTAAAAAAAGTGCCGATCGTTTTGCCAAATAGGTAGAAGCTAACTTCCTGATAGGATTTGGCCTGTATGCGCTGTGCTACCAGCATGACCTGTATAGCAGACCAGACAAATAATAGACTAGCGATGCCAATTCCAAGTAAACCGTACGGTCCAAAACGTACAAAAAATTCAAGAATCTCTCGACCTGAAGCAAATCCAGCACCTACAACCGTTCCGATATAAGTAAAGGCGATCTGCAAAATAGCTTTCCATGACTTTTGCATCGAGTACCTCCTGTCCACCATACTACATCCTATGAAATGGAGAGTGAAAACATGCGTATCACTGTGTTAGGCTTTCAATCACCATATCCAGGACCTGGAGGAGCTACCCCTGGTTATTTACTACAAACAGAATCAATGAATATATTAATTGACTGTGGGAGTGGGGTAATCAGCCAAGTAACGAAATACATACCAATTCATCAGTTAGATGCGGTTTTCTTATCACATTATCATCAAGATCATATTGCTGATGTTGGGGTTTTGCAGTATGGTTTGAATGTGCATCAAAGAGTGGAGGGAATACGCACTAATCAACCTGTACCAATTTATGCCCCGACAGAGCCAGCCGAATATAGCAGTCAAATGGTATATAAAGAAGCAACAATTTATAAGCCCATAACCGAGCAGACAGAAGTGATTCTAGGAGACATAGCTGTTCGTTTTATCAGAACAGATCACCCCATTTTATGTTATGCTATGATGTTTACGCATAATGGGAAAAAAGTTCTGTATGGTGCTGACACAGGAATGCAGATGCACTGGGAGAAGGTTATGGAACCCGATTTATTTATATGTGAAGGCACGTATCTTGACGGTTTTGAGCCAAACAAGCCGAGTGGTCATTTATCTGTGCGCCAAGCGGCTCAGATTGCAAATGATATAAAAGCAAAATCATTATTGATAACGCATCTATTCCATAACACAAAGGAAGAGGATGTTTACGAACAGGCCAGCTCATATGGGGAATTATGCTACGTAGCACAGATAGGATTACAGATAGAGATATAAAAAGGAGAGAATCAACGTGTTTCCAAATGTTTTAGAAGTTGTACGTCAATATATTAGAGAGCGAGTAGTAGAGGGAGAGACTGTAGTGGATGCTACTATGGGCAATGGAAATGATACATTATTTCTTGCTCAATTAGTTGGGGAAAGAGGAAAAGTGTACGCTTATGATGTTCAAGCAGAAGCGATTGAGAAGACTAGAGCACGCTTAGAACGTGAACAGGTAGTAGAGCGGGTAAATTTGTTATTAACCAGTCACGAACAAATTAAAGAGATTCCGGTTGATCTTGGAGCCGTTATGTTTAACTTAGGATATTTACCGGGCGGAAATAAGGATATTACCACACAGGCTAATACCACCATTCGTGCAATTGAAGCCGGCTTGGATAAGCTACGAACAGGCGGAATAATGACTATCATTATTTATTGGGGTCACGAAGCAGGTACTATTGAGAAAGATGCAGTAGTAGCCTATTGTGAAAAATTACCGCAGTCAGAGTACCTTGTGCTCAGATACCAATATATGAATCAACAAAACCAAGCCCCTTTTATCATTGCAATTGAAAAACGCTAAGAACAAAACAAATAACAACCTTATCCGAGTAATGGACATGTTCGTAGAATCCTTTACTCGGTTTTTTATTAGAGAGGAAGCAGATGAAAAATAGGCACCCCATTTGCCTATAGCCTACATAGAGTGATAAAGAGGAAAAATGTACTAAAGAAATGATGTAGGAAGGGATTAATGTGGAGAAAATTGGAATAATGCTCAATAAGAAAGTTATTTCTTTGAACAAACGGCGACGACACACTTATGAGCGACTTGCCTTTTATGTAGAGATTGGCGCTAGGCTTGGACTAGAAACTGTTTTTTTTCATTCAAGTCAAATTAACTTTGCCACGAATAAAATTAAAGGCTATGTGTGGAGAGATAAGAAGCTGGTACCATCCACTTTTATAATCCCAAAAGTCATTCACAATCGAGTGCTTTCTGGTAAGAAAGATACGATTAAACGAATTAAAAAATTAGAAAAAGTAAGCCGGGTGTACAATGGAATTGTAACACGCAATAAATGGATAGTGCACAAGAGGCTTTGGACACAGGACAATTTACGTCATTATCTTCCAGAAACCAAATTATTTCGTAACCGAGCCTTTACTGACATGCTAAATAAGTATGACATTATATACGTCAAACCAGTCATTGGATCTGTAGGTGCAGGTGTAGCTCGCATAGAACAAAAGCCAGATGGATATTTTTTTTACTCATCACAAACAAGCGAAAGTTTTCAACATCTAGAAGAACTAGTACAATTTGTGGAAAAATGGGTAAAAAATAAAACCTACATTATTCAACAAGGTATCCCGCTTTGTAAGTATCAGGATCGTACTTTCGATGTGCGTGTCTCTATTCAAAAAGATCAACTACACGAATGGAAAATATCGGGTATGGTAGCAAAGCTAGCAAATCTCGATAATAAATTAAGCAACTTAGCACAAGGTGGCAGTGCAGAACAACTGGAAACCGTTCTAGGCTCTCTTTTTGCTACTCAAAGTATTCCCATCGTTGTGAGGCGTTTGCAGACTGCCTGCTTTGCTATTGTAGAGCAGCTAGAACTCAACGAATCCTCACTTGTTGATTTGGGGTTAGACATGGGGATTGACCAGTTTGGATTACCTTATTTCATTGAGGCGAATGTTAGAGATCAAAGGTACTCATTTTTTAAAGCAGGTGAAAAGGCAATGTTTTATCAAACTTATGAAACCCCACTAGAATTTGGAGCTACTCTATACAGGAAGAAAAAATAATTAGATGAGATGTGAGACACCTATGCGTAATAAAAGGCCTGCTCCATGTTGGATGCGGGCCTTTTATTCATTTCTAACAATAACATGGTGTGTGTAAACTGAGACTGTCTTATTCGGCGTTACGGAAATGGTGGTATACGAGGGCAAGAACTGCTTTACGGGTCAAAATCCCCTCAAAGACACCTTGCTCATCCTCAACACATACAAATGGGTGATTAATGGACAACTCTAGAGCACGTTGAAAAGTGTCAGTAGGATGCAAACGTGGGATGTTGCGTTCCATTACCTTTTCTACATGATGTTCGTGCAATGTTTCATACTCCACACGCTCTAAACCTAGAATTGATTCCAGTATCATTGTTTTACTAATTTGTCCCATCACTTTATAGGAAGAATCCAATACAGGAATGGCTGAATATCTACTTTTCACCAATACCAGTAAAGCGTGTTCCAAAGAATTGCCCAATTGAACATGAGCTACTTTTGAGGCGGGCAATATTAAATCCATAATTGGGTAATTGAAAATATGCTTAGCTTGAGGATTAATCAATGCAAGATCCTCCTTACCTTTCATTGTTAATGGACATTCTTCTTTTATTGTATAAAAAATTAAGCAAAAATGCATTTTTTTCTCTATTTGAAATAAGATGAAAAATAACTTATCAGTAGCTCCCTATGATTTCAGATACAGATGAATAGCTATTGTCCTGTTTTTGTCGAGGTTTGTTCATCTATCATTCATATTTAGTTGCTATATTACTTTCCATAGCTTGAGATAAATCAAATGGTGAACGGTACATGTGAAGCACCACTTTTATAAAGGGGATAAGGGATGTAATCGGATCAATACGGGAAGTGGGTTAGGACTTGCCATCGTCAAAAAAATTATACAAATTTCCAATGGTAGTCTGTAGGTAAAGAGTGAATTAGGTAACGGGACAATCATAACAGTTACTTTACCAAAGGATAGGTGATAAAGAAAAAACCTGAGACAATGAATCCTCAGGTTTTTTGAGTGAGAAGATGTCTCTTTTATAGATATGCAACACATGTCTTCGTTTATGTGTCTATTTTAATAACTGCCAATCAGCTCGTTGAATCTCTGCTGCTGTAAAAGAGAAAAGACCAAGACGACCCGTTAGATGCTGGATTGCCACTTCTTTATCTGTTTCTGTCAAAGGCAAGGTTCCTTTAGGTGCTGTCCATTTTTTTGTAATGGCAAGATAAAGCTGCTCTTTTACTTCATCTACAGAGATGGCACGTCCAATATGTTCGGAGATACTGCCAATAGTCTCTTTTCGGACGGCTGGAACGGGACGTTGGGCTACTTCCATTTCATATAATCCAGCTTGATGATAGAAGTCTTCCATCAGCGCTCCACGTTCTAATCCACTTCCTTCAATATTGATACAGAGTTGCAAAATGGAACCATAGCGCGTTCGGCGTTGTGCCATCCCACCAATTTTTTTACCAGCAAGCGCAAAATCATAATCACCTACACAATAGGAATCTACGACTTCTCCCAGTTCAATCTTTCCGTAGTCAGCAAGCCCGACTGATAGAATTTCGGCAGCTAGCTTATAAAAATCATCAATTGTCAAATTACACTGGGGGAATAAAATAGCCATATTTAAAACACCGCTATCTAGTGGAACACATGCGCCACCAGAGGAACGGAGTAGAGCCGAATACCCTTTATGACTGTATGATTTCAATGCTTGTTCTAAGTGTGGTAGCTTGGCGTCACGGCGACCCAACCAAAAAGCTTTATCATAAATCCATAAATGGATAATCGGTTTTGCATTAGGCTCTTTCATAGCAGTAGCTAATGCTTCATCCAACGCAATCGGTTCTACCGGAGATTGTCGATAGATGCCGGAATCAATCCAGGTAAATGGAGAGTGCAGTAGTTCAGAATACACAGTAAAACCCCTTCCCAAATACCCTCCTGTAAGAGAGGTGTCTTTCTCCATTATACACATGTCATGAAAATCTCTGCTAGGTAAAAGGAGTATTCAGAAAAGATGGATTTTTCGGTTTGATTTGTTTAATATATGAGGAGAAGTCAAAGAAGTCCATGTAAGAGAGGAAGAGCGATTTGTCAGAGAAGGTAACTGTAGTCCTTGTACCCATGGAAGAACGAGATAAAGGTGAATATGATCGATTGTTGTTAGAGGCTGATGAATCAGAAGAAATGATTGCACGTTATAAGCATCGTGGTGATATGTACGCTGCCTATACGGAGGAGCGTTTGCTTGGTATAGCAATTTTGCTTCCATGTACAGAGGAAATGGTCGAAATTAAAAATATAGCAGTATGTAGAGGCGAACAAGGAAAAGGCTACGGTAAACAATTTATTTCGTGTTTAGAAGAAAAAGCTAAAGAAGCAAACTATAAGGTGATGGTTGTAGGAACAGCTAATTCTAGCTTGGATAACCTAGCGTTTTATCAAAAGGTAGGGTTTCGAATTACTGGAATCAAAGCTGATTTCTTTTTACAGTATCCCTATCCAATTTGGGAAAATGGAATTCGTGCTTTAGATATGGTGATCTTAAAAAAAAATCTATAAAACAAAAGCTGGTTTCCAAGAACATTTCGCCAAAGGTACCACAGTTTCAACAATTGTACCTTTATCTTAAAATGAAATGTTGTTCAAGGAGACCAGCTTCTTTTTTATTTTTTCGTAGCTGTAAATGTGAAATTGTCAAACCAAGTAGTCTTTGATGGAATTTGTTTAAAAGCATCTTTGCTCATGTACAATCCTATTTCGGAATGATCCCACTTCACCTTTTGCAGCGTATAGATATTTGTGCCGTTTAAATAAACGGATAATGTATCATTTTTTGCTTTTATTTTCAGGTTGTTGTTTGTTTTTAGCTTGGTGGCAATGCTTGCAATTGCTTTTGTCTCTTTCTTTTCTGGATCAGTAAGGTGACGAACTTGCAGGGAGTCTTTTGTCAAATAAACGATATCTGCTTCTCCGTCTTCACCATTAAAAAATATACCAGCTTCACCATCTGTTTTTACTGGATTAATATCTACTTCTATTTCCCATTCTGTATCATCTTTGTTTACCTTTTCTTGTAGAGGCAGAAGATAATGTTTTAGATCGCTGTCATTGCTATAAGCTGTTACACGTTTATCATAAACCACCCACGATCCAGTTCCTCGTGGACTGTTCCATTTTTTCAATTGATTATCTGAAAAATCATCAGTCACTTCTCTTGTTTTTTGATCAGGCTTTGGTTGTGGGACAGGAGAAGTAGGATCAGTTGGGAAAACCACTTTTTGTTCATCTAATTTAGCACGGTACAATAAAGATGCAGCTTCAGCACGAGTGATGGCATCTTGTGGACGGAAAGTACCATCGTTGAAGCCTTTAATAAGATCATTATCTAAGGCGATTGCGATAAAGGTACGAAGATTGTAAGAAATCTTTTCTTTATCTCTGAATTGATTTAATAATGTTATTTTTGCTGATTTTGATTGGTCATAACCTAGCAGGCGTACCAAAGCAACGGCAATGTCTTCACGTACCGCATTTTGATCAGGCTTGTAGCTGTAGGTCGAACCTGATTTGTAGCCAGTCAGGTAAGGCTTTGCATACTCGACATACGTAAATGCCCAATGACTGCGTGGTACATCTTTAAAGGTCTGAGAAATACCCCATTTATCCCCCAATTGGACTCCAGAGGCTGCAATCATAATTTTAGCAAACTCGGCACGGGTAACTTTTGAGTTTGGACGGAATGAACCGTCGCTATAACCATCAATAATTCCCTTGTTGGCCATATCTGTAATTGCTTCATAAGCCCAATGATCTCGCGGAACGTCCCAAAAAATTGTGTTTTTAGCTTGTGCAAGCAGGGGCATCATGGAAAACAGCAGTAGGAACGACAACAGTAAAGCAGATATCTTTTTCATGGTTTCCTCCTCATATTCTTTTTCATGTGTGATGTTTGTCAATTTTCTTGACGTGGAAAACAATAAGTTAGTTTCAGTGTTTATCAGAAAAAACAAAAAATAGGGCGAATTGAGTAGGGCTAATCTCCTTAGCTTGGATTCTAATTGGCCAAATAGACTTGTTTTGTACAGAGAAGAATAAAATATGCTATGAAAAAAGATAGAAAAAACCAGCATTACAGAAGATGGATGGTTAGGTGTAGAGATATGTCGTATATATTAGTTGACAAGTCTGTTATGATTTTTTGAGAATACAAGTAATTTGGAGAAAAGAAGAAGGGTGGAATGGTGTGGGTATTGTAGATGGTTTGTTAAAAACGGTGGTAAATGCGAGTTATCGAGTCGAGATAGAGGGACTCTCAAAACTTGATTTTTCCAAGCCGGTTATTTTAGCACCAAATCACGTGTCAATCTTAGATGCGATATTGCTGGCTTGCAATCTTCCTAAAGAGGTATGCTATGTAGTGAATACGGATATTGCAAAGAAATATGCCAGCTTTTTATCGCAGCGAAAATTTATAACGGTAGATCCTTTTAATTCCTATTCCATTCGTAAAATTGTACGTGAAGTCAAGACTGGCGTACCTTTGGTGTTGTTTCCTGAAGGCAGGATTACAACGACTGGTGGAATAATGAAAATATATAGTGGGCTCGGTTATATTGCACTTCGTACAGGTGCCACTATTTATCCCGTTACATTGCTGGGAGTTGAACGTACACCATTCTCTTACATTACGGATAAGTGGAAAACGAAGCTATTCCCCAAAGTGCGTATCCGTATTGGAGAGCCTTATACAATTCCAGTAGAAGCGGGAGTATCTAAGCGCATTCAAAAGGAAAAGGCCGGTAGTTTAGTCCTGAGAACGATGCAAACAGAGTTATTTTATTCCAAGGAGAAGCATCATGTGCAATTATTTAATGAATTGCTGGATGCATGTCGTCTTAATGGTCCCAACCGGATGATTGGTGAAGAATTAACACAGTCTATTACTTACAAAAAGTTGGCGATAAGTTCATATGCATTAGGTAATAAATTACAAGCTCTTGTTCGCAATGAGCAACGTATTGGTACTCTATTACCTACATCACTAGGCCATGCAGTAGCTTTATTTTCATTGTTTTATTTAGATAAGTCAGTTGCCCTACTCAACTTTAGCATGGGAGTGCAAACGGTGTTGGATGCATGTGAAACCGCAAGCATTTCCATCATTTTAACCTCCAGAGAATTTATTCAGAAGGCTAATTTACAGCCCATGGCTGATGCGCTTGAAAAACATATACAGGTTATTTACTTAGAAGACGTAAAAGCTTCTATTAGCACAACTGACAAAGTAAAGGCCATGTTTGCTTATATGAGCAATCAGCGTGCTTTAAAAGAGAATTCAAAACAGGAAAGTGAACTTATTTTATTTACATCTGGAAGTGAGAGCAAGCCAAAAGGGGTGGTGCTCACCCATAGTAATATTTATAACAATATTCAGCAGGTCTTGAGCATGATGGATATGACGTCGAAAGACAAGTTTTTAAATACCCTGCCAATGTTTCACAGCTTCGGTTTAACGGTAGGTACGATTTTGCCAATTGTGACAGGAATACCTGTATTCTTTTACCCTTCGCCGCTCCATTATAAGGTGATTCCTGAGATTGCTTATGATCGTAATTGTACAGTGTTATTTGGAACCTCTACATTTCTCGCAGGTTATGCTCGCACTGCCAAACCATACGATTTTTACGCCATGCGGCATGTAGTGGCGGGAGCAGAAAAATTAAAGGAAGAGGTCCGACAGCTCTGGATGGACAAATTCGGTATAAGAGTGATGGAAGGATATGGTACGACTGAGGCTTCTCCTATTCTTTCACTGAACACCCCGCTACAGCATAAAAAGGGAACAGTAGGCCAATTTCTGCCAGGTATTCGTTATGAACTAGAGAAGATTGAAGGCATATCTGAAGGCGGTAACCTTTGGGTTGATGGAGCGAATGTCATGAAAGGCTATTTATTTCATGGAAAAGGGTTTGAACCTAGAGAAGGCTACTATGATTGTGGAGATATCGTAACGGTGGATGACGAGGGGTACATTTCTATCGTAGCTCGCAAAAAACGTTTTGCAAAAATTGCAGGTGAAATGGTCTCACTAAATTTAGTCGAGCAATTGGTTACAGAAGTGGCGCAAGATACAAGGCTTGCCGCTGTGACGACAGGTGATCCACGAAAAGGGGAACGCATCTATCTATTTACCTCAATTCCCATTACAATGCGTGAGATTAAGGAATATGTACTAGCTAAAGGCTTCTCAGCACTGTTGGTTCCTTCCAAAATTGTAGAGATCGAGGAACTCCCTATGCTGGGTAGTGGCAAGGTGGACTATGTAACATTAAAACAATGGGCAGAACAAGGAAACCCATCTAATCGATAAGGAGAGGAGAGCGGCATTCGTGAAAAATAAAGCCTTGAAGTATCTATACATCACTCAATTTTTATCTGCATTTGCTGATAACATGGCATTATTTGTGATTGCCAATCTGTTAAGACAAAATGGCTTTTCTCCTGTCGCACTTGCCTTAGTTTCCATGGCATTTTTCTTGCCATTTATTTTAATGGCACCTGTGGTAGGACCCATAGCTGATAAGTATTCCAAAACAGAAATTTTACTTGCAGGTAATTTTTTGAAGCTACTTGGTATCGTGTTATTAATGTCAGTGGACCACCATAGTATTATGGCGTTGATGGCTAGTTACTTTACAGTAGGAATAGGAGCTGTTGTCTATTCACCTGCCAAGTATGGCATATTAGTAGAGCTTACTGAGAATGAAATGGAGTTATTTGAAGCTAATTCGCGGATTGAAGCCTATACGATACTTGCCATTTTGTTGGGGATTGGGGGAGGAGGGGCGATTGCAGCCGTTACTAGTGTAGCTGTTTCCTCTAGCATTTGCTTGCTTCTCTTTGCGGCTTCTATCGCTATGACTTTTTATATTCCAATGCAACGAGGCAATCCCCATATTAAAATTAGTGAAGAAATTCGCTTGTTTTTTGAAAATTTTCGTTTGCTGTACCGTCATCCGACTACGCATTACGCATTGATCGGAACAGGAGCATTCTGGATGAGTTCGGCGGTACTCCGGATTGCTGTACTTGCTTGGATTCCGCTTACATTAGGCTTTGCAGAGAATGACTTTCGAGTATCACTTATTCTAGCGACTACCTCTATTGGGATTATTGGAGGAGCTTTCTTTGCTCCCAAGGTTATTCCCTTATCTAGATTTACCAAAGCCATTTTCTATGGGTTTCTTATGACGGGCTGTATTATGCTGTTTCCCTGGATTCATTCTACATTCATTGCGATCCTGATGTTGCTTGCCGTTGGTTTTATGGGTGGGGTTTTTATCGTTCCGATGAACACAGTCATTCAGGAGCAGGGACTTCAAATCATTGGATCAGGCAAAACGATTGCGGTCCAAAATTTTGTGGAGAATAGCTTAATGCTAGGAGGAACTGCTATTTACTATGCGGTAGCCTATATGGGTGGCTCCGTTTCTTTCGCTATTTTATTTCAGGGTATTCTCCTTGCAGTCTTTCTCGGTTATCTGGTAATCAAAATTCCAGAAGTAGATCGGGCTCGGACCAAGCGAATTTAGCTTTCACAAAAATGATCCATGGATGAATAGATATAAATATGAGATGATGGATAATGAATGATGAAAGAGTTTTCATAGTGAACCTGTCAGTTAAAAATCGGCACAAGGTGATGAAATGAAACGCATAGAGCTGATTATGCAACAGATTGTATCCAATTCACGTGAAGGACAAGCAAGCAGTGCTCAAGAGTTGGCTGAGCTCCTCTCGTTAAGTCGAGCCAATGTGAGTTCTGATTTAAACCAGCTATGGAGAGAAGGGCGTATAGAGAAAAGTACAACCCGGCCTGTACGATTCTCCTTGCCTGGTACTCAACCTACTGCTTTGATGAATGAAAAGAAAGTGGAAGCGAAAGCATTTGAACAAAGAAAAGCTGAAGGAAAACGGACTTGGGAACGTAATAGTGCAGGCTCTTTTTCAACGGAACCCAAGAGAAATAATCATCAGGGAGTAAATCAGCTACAAGATAGCGTGATGGACCAGTTAGCTAAAGATTGTCAAAGCTTAACAGCACTCATTGAACAAGCTAAAGCCGCTTTGCTCTATCCGCCCCATGGCATGCATACACTACTCTTTGGTGAGACGGGTGTAGGGAAAACCATGTTTGCTGGGCTCATGTACGAATATGCTGTGGAAAAAGGAATTTTAGCAGCTACTGCTCCGTTTATCACATTTAACTGTGCAGACTACGCTCATAATGCTCAGTTATTGGTAGGTCAATTATTTGGTGTGAAAAAGGGTGCATACACTGGCGCTGATCAAGATCGTCCAGGACTAATGGAAGCCGCTGATAATGGCATTCTATTTTTAGACGAAGTGCATCGCTTGCCTTCAGAAGGGCAAGAGATGTTATTTACTTTCATTGATAAAGGCTTCTTCAGACGTGTAGGTGAAACCGATGGAGTGCGTCAGGCTACTGTCAGATTAATTGCGGCAACAACAGAGAATCCTACATCTGCCTTGCTAGCTACTTTTACCAGACGGATTCCTATGATGATTTCTCTGCCCTCCTTAAAAGAAAGAGGACTGGAGGAGCGTCTACAGCTAATCAAGCAGTTTTTTCAAGAAGAGTCTTATCGATTAGGGAAGGATATTCATGTCTCAGGGAATTCTATCCGTGCTCTTTTACTGTACCACTGTCCGAACAACATCGGTCAATTGAAAACGGATATTCGACTATCCTGCGCAAAGGCATATGCCGATTTTATTTCTTTACGGAAAACAGAAATGCAAATTACTACAGCTGATCTCCCCCCTCATGTAAAAGAGGGCGTGCTACATGTGGAGCAGAATAGACAAAATATCGAGAAGCTTATTGGAGAGAAAAAATATTTTCTGTTTCATCCAGATCAAGAGCCATATATTTTAGAAGATTCATCTGTGATTGATAATAATATCTATGAACGAATGGAACAAAAGATTGTTCAGCTACGAGCTACAGGAGTATCTGATACAGAGTTGTACACAGTTTTGACTAGTGAGATTGAGAAATATTTTACTAATTATCTGACTAATGTACGAAAAAGCTTTAATCAGGAGGATGTATTAAAAATCGTCCATCCCGATATTGTCAATCTGGTCGAAGACATCGTCAAGTATGCCGAGACTATTTTGAATAGAAAATTAACACGTAATGTTCTACTGGGAATGTCCTTACATATTCAGACACTGATTGATCGTATTGGAAGGGGTAAAACAATCTCGAATCCGCAGTTGAATCAAATTAGCAAGCTACATAAAGCTGAATTCATGGTGGCTCTTGAATGTGTGAGCAAGATAGAAGAGGCTTTTGATCTCGACATACCACTAGATGAAGCTGGTTTTCTCTGCATGTTCTTTGTACTCGATGAAGCACAACCTGAAGAAATGAAAAATTATGTTGGTATTCTCGTCATGATGCACGGTAATTCCAGTGCTACTTCTATGGTAGAGGTGACAAACCGCCTGCTGGGTACAGATCACGCTGTCTCATTGGATATGCCCTTAGAAAAGACACCCCATGAATTATTAGAGAAAGCCAAAGAAATCGCCAGGACGATTGGTAACGAAGAAGGACTGTTGTTTTTAGTAGATATGGGCTCTTTGCTTACCTTTGGGGAAATTGTCCAAAAAGAATTGGGAATACCCGTAAAAGTTATTCCGTTAGTTAGTACCACTCATGTTTTAGAAGCTACGCGCAAAGCGATATCAGGCTCTACTTTAGACGAGATTTATCAAAGTGTGTTAGCTGTATCAAGTCATGAAATACAAGAGCAGTCTGTTAAACGGGAACGTAATAAGCTACCAAAACAAGTGATCGTAACGGCGTGTTTGACAGGTGAAGGAAGCGCACTTGTAATTAAAAATTTGTTGAAAAATTATCTGCGGTTTCATAATGAATCATTACAAATTATACCGATTACTTGTGTAGATCAAACCAAGGCCAAACAGGAATTGGAAGACCTAAAGGAAAAACGCCAGATTTTGTGTGTTGTGAGCAATTTTCGATTGGATATTGAAGCACCTCAATACAATATTGAGCAGGTCTTAAGCTTACAGGCAATTCCAGAGATTCAGCAGATTATCAACCAGGAAGAAATTTATATAAAAATGGGTGAAACACTAGAATCTCATTTAAAATACCTCTCCGGTGAACAAGTCCTAGCAGATGTTCGTGCTACTATTAAATGTATGGAGAAGGAGCTACAGCAGGATCTATATCAGGATGAACTGATGGGAATTACATTGCATATGTGCTGCATGATTGATCGGTTAAAAGGTAGAGAAGAAGTAGCGGTATTTAAAGAAAAGGAAGCGTACAAGCAAAATTATAAGGAGATGCTTACTGTTATACAAAGGCTTATGCAGCCAATTGAACTGACTTATGGCATTATGGTGGAGGAAAATGAAATCTGTTACCTTGTTAAATTTTTCCTGATGAGTGAAGAAAACCAGCCTCAATCATAAGTAAACACTCGCTTTGCTTAAAACGAAACACTATCTCATTAGTGTTTCGTTTTTTTATGGATGAGCAATACACTAATAGAAGAATTAAGAGATGACAGCCTACACATAAAAGAATTAGTGTTTTGGCATAGCAATTGCAATATAAATAAAATGTAAACACTTACATGATCAAAGGGGGCATATAAAGATGAATATTGTACTGTGTTGTTCAGCAGGAATGTCAACTAGCCTACTCGTAACTCGAATGGAGGAGGCAGCAAGGGAGTTAGGAATTGAGGCAACGATTTGGGCTATCTCTGCAGATGATATGCGTGATAACTGGGATAAAGCAGAGGTCGTGCTACTCGGACCCCAAATTCGTTATAAATTAGCAGAATTCAAAAAGGAAGGCGAAGCGAGAAATATACCAGTTGATGTCATAAAACCTGTTGATTATGGCATGGTCAATGGCCAAAAGGTTCTAGAATCTGCTCTAAACATGAAGAAATAGAGAGGAGTGATAACAATGGACAGACTCGTTCAATTATTCGAGAGAGCGCTGATGCCCATTGCAGGGAAGATCGCGGGGCAGAAGCATTTACAAGCCATTCGTGACGGTATCGTCTTAACAACTCCCCTGCTAATTGTCGGGTCCTTATGTTTGGTTATTGGGTTTATTCCAATTGACGGTTATGATGACTTTATGAAAGGAATTTTTGGTGAGCTATGGCGTACAAAGCTTTTATACCCGGTAGGCGCTACTTTTGATATTATGGCACTCATTGCTAGTTTTGGTGTAGCGTATCGGTTAGCGGAGAAGTATAAGGTGGACCCTTTATCGGCAGCTTCCATATCTGTTGCCTCCTTCTTGTTGGTAACGCCATACAATACCATGTTTACTGCGCCTGGGACAGAAACAGCCATACAGGTTAGCGGTGTCATACCTGTAACATTGATGGGTAGCCAAGGCTTGTTTGTTGCCATGATTATGGCTCTTCTATCAACTGAAATTTTCCGTATTGTTATACAAAAGGACATTGTAGTAAAAATGCCGCCAGGTGTGCCACCAGCGGTTGCAAAATCCTTCGTCGCTCTCATTCCAGCTTTTATTGTACTTGGAGCCTGCTGGATTATTCGTTTGATTATGGAAGCGACCACTTTTGAAAGCGTACACAATATTGTTAAAACGCTGTTAGGAGTTCCGTTACAAGCATTAGGCTCCAGCTTTGCAGGCGCTTTAATCGCTGTTATTTTGATTCATCTTTTATGGGCTTGCGGTCTACATGGAGCCAATTTGGTTGGTAGTGTAATGAGTCCAATCTGGTTAACTCTGATGGATGCAAACCGAGCTGTTTACATGAGCAATCCTAATGCAGAATTACCCAATGTCATCACCAGTCAATTCTTTGATCTATGGCTCTATATTGGTGGGTCAGGCACAACACTTGCGATGGTTGTTGCAATGGCATTTCTGGCGAAGAGTCAACAGATGAAAAGCTTAGGTAGACTCTCACTTGCACCAGGGCTATTTAACATCAACGAACCGGTGATCTTCGGGATGCCGATCGTAATGAACCCGCTATTAATTATTCCGTTTGTAATAACGCCTGTTGTTCTATTGTGTGTCTCTTATTTTGCAATGTCCACGGGACTTGTAGCGAGACCTAGCGGTATATCCGTGCCTTGGACGACTCCATTGTTAATCAGCGGTTATCTAGCGACTGGTGCTAAAGCGTCTGGATTAATACTTCAACTCATTAACTTTATATTAGCTTTTGCGATTTACTATCCATTCTTCCGTCTGTGGGATCGTCAAAAATGCAAAGAAGAGCAGGAGGCAACAAAAAATCAAGCTGTCAACACATTACAAGCATAAGTAAAATTGTGTTTTGCAGATATATAGAAAGGGGTAATCGTTACGAAACTGATTATAAACGCAGATGATTTTGGTTACTCAAGAGGAGTCAATTATGGAATTATTACTTCCCATGCATGTGGTGTTGTTACATCGACCACGATGATGATGAATATGCCTGAGGTAGAGCATGCCTTTCAGCTGGCGGAACAGCACTCAGGTTTAGGAGTAGGGATTCATTTGGTTCTGACCTGTGGGAAACCACTCAGTGACGATGTACCTTCCTTAGTAAATGAATCAGGTCGATTTCACTCGTTGCGGGATGTATTTCATCTAATGAATACAGAAGATGTGGAAAAAGAATTTACACGTCAATTAGAAGCATTCCTCTCATTCGGGAAGAAACCAACCCATATTGATAGCCATCATCATGTACATGGGCATGAGAAAATATTGCCTATCGTGTTGAAATTAGCGGAGCGGTATAATGTACCGCTTCGTCTCTTCCACACAAATGATGAGACTAATAGGTTACAAGCAGGGGTACGGAGCACTGTTGCTTTCGATCATACTTTTTATGGGGATGAACTTTCCCTTGAGTCTTTGGAACAAATCTTGGATAAGTATGTTGGAGTTGAATCGCTTGAAATTATGACACATCCCGCTTTTATCGACCAACCTCTTTACCAAGGAAGTAGCTATGCGCTTCAACGTATGAACGAATTGGCGATTTTGACTGACCCGCATGTTAAAGAACGGCTGAACTGCCGAGATATACAATTGATTACATTTGAACAACTTGGCTGACAGTGGGTCATGGGATAGGAGGCAACCATATGGAAATTACGGATGTAGCTTTTCACATTATATTACATGGTGGTAACGCCAAAAGCTTTGCGATGGAGGCAATTGCAGCAGCAAAGCGCGGAGAGATAGAGGAAGCACGCAAATTAATGGACGAAGCAACCACAGAGTTACGCGAAGCCCACCATATTCAGACTTCTTTAATTCAGGAAGAAGCTGGTGGGCGCAAGACAGAGTTAACCTTATTAATGATCCACGCGCAAGACCATTTAATGAATGCAATCACCGTTAAAGACTTAGCAAATGAGTTCATTGACCTTTATGCAAAAATAAACATCGAAGGGGGACTTACAGTTGAGCGGAATTAAAATTGTAACCATTGGCGGTGGCTCTAGCTACACACCAGAGTTAGTTGAAGGCTTTATCAAGCGTTATGAGGAATTACCTGTGCGCGAACTCTGGCTAGTCGATATTCCAGAAGGAAAAGAAAAGTTGGAAATCGTAGGAAATTTAGCAAAACGCATGGTGGAGAAGGCTGGTGTCCCAATGCAAATTCATTTGTCATTGGATCACAGAGAAGCGTTGCCAGGGGCTGATTTTGTTACGACTCAATTACGTGTAGGTCTACTAAAGGCTCGTGGATTAGACGAAAGCATACCATTAAAGCATGGATGCATTGGCCAGGAAACAAACGGCGCAGGTGGTTTGTTTAAGGCATTGCGTACAATCCCAGTTATTTTAAGCATTAGTAAGGATATGGAGGAACTATGTCCAGATGCATGGCTCATTAATTTTACGAATCCAGCTGGAATGGTGACGGAGGCGGTTCTACGCCACAGCAATATTAAAAAAGTAGTAGGTCTTTGTAATGTTCCAGTCGGCATGAAGATGGCTGTTGCCAAGATGCTAGATGTAGATGGTAGCCGTGTGCACATTGATTTTGCAGGATTAAATCATATGGTTTTTGGGACAAACGTCTATCTGGATGGTAGGAAAGTAACGGAGCAAATAATCGAAAAGCTGACAAGTGACGAAGAAACGGGTCCTTCCGTGAAAAATATTGTAGATATGGGCTGGGAAAAAGAGTTCATTCGTGCGTTAGGTTTATTGCCGTGTCCGTATCATCGCTATTATTACCAAACAGGACCAATGCTTGAACATGAAGTAGAAGCGGCGAAAAAAGAAGGAACAAGAGCAGAAGTAGTTCAGAAGGTAGAAGCTGAATTGTTTGAGCTGTATAAAGACCCTGAGTTGGCCATCAAGCCACCGCAGCTGGAGAAACGAGGCGGCGCATACTACAGTGATGCGGCATGTAACCTAATTTACTCGATTTATAATGATGTACGTGACATCCAGCCGGTTAACGTTCGAAACAACGGTGCAATTGCAGGTATTTCCCCAGATTCAGCTGTAGAAGTGAACTGTGTAATCACAAAAGAAGGGCCTGTGCCAATCTCAGTCGGTGAACTACCAATCGCTGTAAACGGCTTAGTTCAACAAATTAAATCCTTTGAACGAGTGGCGATTGAAGCAGCGGTGACAGGTGATTACCATAAGGCGTTGTTAGCAATGAGCATTAATCCATTAATTCCATCAGATACCATCGCTAAAACGATTTTAGATGAAATGTTGGAAGCTCATAAGGCATATCTGCCGCAGTTTTTCAAATCGGAGACAGGTAAAGTGACCGCAGAAGTTGGTAATGCTTAGATGAAACCAAAAAATAATAGAAACTAGGTAGTGGTTTTGCTAATACAAAAAGCACAGGAGGTATCATTGCGAAATGTTGATCATCCCCGCAATTATCAACCTTCTGTGCTTTTTTGATCAGTTTTGTAAGCTGTCCCATGTATTGTTATGATATCATTTTCAAACCAATTGCTGCGGACACAATCATCATAATAAATAAAATCCGCCGCCATTCTTTTGGTTCCTTATAAACAAGCATGCCCAATAAGGCGCTCCCAACTGTACCAATACCAGTCCAGATTGCGTAAGCTGTACCCATTGAAATACTTTTCATGGACAGGTTCAAAAAAGTAAAACTAAGAGCGAATCCACCAATTAAAATAAGATAAGAGGCTAAGCTTTGTTTTAATGAGACCTTTTTTAGCCCCAGCACGCCAACAATTTCAAAGCATCCTGCAAAAAATAAGAAAGCCCAGCCCATGTTTAGCTCGCTCCTTTCAGCTTCGTTTCTCTGGTTCCTGAATCATCAGTTGTGATCAATTTCAATCCGATAACACCTACCAGCAATAAAGCAACAAGGATTACTTTAGCTAAATGGAACGGTTCACCAAACAACAACATCTCTGTCAAAATAGTACCAGCAGTACCGATTCCAGTAAAAACAGCATAAACCGTCCCAATTGGGAGATTTTTGGTTGCACGGATAAGCACGGCGAAACTAAGAGTAATCGTAATCAAAGTTCCAGCCCATTCATACCAGGTCGAGGAGTGTTTAATCCCCGAGACCCAAATAATTTCTAATAATCCACCAACTAGTACGTATGTCCAATTCCGATTCATCGCATGTTGCCTCCAAACCTGTTACTTGTGTAACTGAAGGTGAATCCCCTCAGCGAAAATTTTCCATGAGGAGGCCCAACGTTTCTCATATCGCTCTGACCCACCAAACAATAATTCTGCAAATAGACCATCCATTAAACAAAGAAAGGCAATCGCGGCATCTTGAGGATCATCAACCTGAATTTCCCCTAATTCCTTTGCACGCTTAAAGAAGGGGACTAGCATAGCCTCCAGTTCGTCCAAAAACTGATTGGTCACATCACTAACCGTCTCTACCATACTAGATGGGGGAAAAAAAGCCATCCGGAGCCAAAATGTAAACGTGCCATCATTAGTAAAATTTGTTTTGTAATGGTTCAAAAGCTGGGGTAACAAGACTGATAGGTGTTGATTCTGATTGACCACAAAAAATTGTTGAATAATGGCTGTTTCTTTAGCAAATACATCATGAATCAGGTGTAAAAAAAGATCTTCCTTTGCTTTAAAGTGGGCATAAATGGAAGGTTTTTTAATCCCAACCGCATCTGCAATTTGAGCAAGCGACGTTCCTTCATAGCCGTGTTGAGCAAAACACTGCAATGCAGCTTCTTTTATCTTGTTGGCAGTCATAAGACTAAACCTCCTACCTAACGTTCGTTAGGTAAAGCATCTCACAAGATTTTATCCGTGTCAAATAAAGAATGCTCCAAGAGATCAAAAAATATACAGAAAAATATGGAAAAATACTTTCTATATAAATGTGTTGACAAAATTTCTATCAAAAAGTACTATACTTGTATAAGGTAAGTAAATAAATATTAATGTATTACATGCTGTACACCTAGTAAGGAAATAATAAGGTACATACAACAGAAGGGATGATTACAACAATGGCAAAAGTATTGTATATTACAGCAAATCCGAAATCTGTAGAGGAATCATTTGGACTAAGTGTGGGAGAAACTTTCGTGGAGGCATATCGTCAAGCAAACCCGCAAGATGAGGTAGTTCGTGTTGATCTATTTAAAGAAGATATCCCAACAATTGATGGGACAGTATTGGACGCTTGGAACAAATTGGGTCAGGGAACTGCGTTCGGGGATTTAGCTCCAGAAGCTCAAGCTAAAGTAGGCCGTATGGGTGAAGTCTTGGAGCAGTTCTTGGAAGCAGATCGCTATGTATTTGTAACACCAATGTGGAACTTGAGCTTCCCTCCTGTAGTGAAAGCATATATTGACAATGTATTGATTGCTGGAAAAACCTTCAAATATACAGAAGCTGGCCCAGCAGGATTACTAAGTGGAAAAAAAGTTCTCCATATTCAAGCGCGTGGTGGTATGTACTCAGAAGGTCCTGCTGTTGACTTTGAATTTGGTGATAAATATTTACAAGCAGTAATGAACTTTATCGGTATCACTGAATATGAAACATTGGCAGTAGAAGGTATGAATGCACTTCCTGCTGAGGCGGAAAATATCAAGGCAAAAGCGAAAGTGCGTGCCACTGAAATCGCTAAAACGTTTGGTAAATAAATAGCAAGAAGCATACAATAAACGACCAGTTTATAAAGAAAGAGATATTTCAAAACAAAATCCATTCAGCAAAAAAACGCCATGGCTTATAGTAAAGCTGTGGCGTTTTTCTTTTGTTCCCCGGCTTTTTTTAATCATTTTAAAATCAATTTCAGCATGAGATCACCAATTATAAAATATTATTTAAGCTTAAACGCCTCTCTCTACATGATTTCCTTACACTCATTATGCGTAGGGTGTTGAAAAAATACCTTTTGAAAGAAAGAATTAAACACGGGCAAAATCTACTAAATGGGCATCCGTGTGAAAGCCTTTTACAACGAGGTCGTGAATAATTTGTGCTCCAACCATAGTGAGGACAGTTCCGTTTCCGCCGTAACCAAGCAAAAAATAGCATTGTGGGAAATCAGGCTGTGTTCCAATTAAAGGCAGACCATCATGTGTTTCACCAAATGTTGCAGCCCAGGAGTATTCAATGCGCATATCAGGTATGCTGGGAAACAAGTCTTGAACCTGCTGAAGCAAGAGCTTGGCTTTATGTTGTAGATGAGAATCGCGCTCTTGCTCGTCGTAGCTGGTAATATCTAAACCTCCCGCTACAATTCGATTATCCGCGGTAGTACGAAGATAAAGATAGGGACGGGCTGTTTCCCAAATAAGGGATCGCTCATGCCAACCCGTGAATGAAGGGAGCTGTTGAGTGACCAAAGCATAAGAACTAGAGAGCACTGCATTTTTATTTCGTTTGATTTGTTGTGTCTCATATCCAGTAGCAAAGATTGCTTTTTTACAGCGGATGTAGTTACCTTCTGCCGTAAAGAAAAGAAGGGTATCACCTTCTAGGATATGATGTGTTATCTCAGTTTCCGCATAAATGCGCATTCCTTTTCTGTGAGCATGCTGAAGAAGTGAATGTACCAGCTTAAAAGGATTAAATTCCGCATTACCTTCAGAATAAAGGGCAGCAGGTTTGCTAAAGGAGTAACGCTCTGCTATTTCATCTGCTTGGAGGAATGTTACAGGGAAACCGTATTTGGATAACCATTCATATTCTGTTTGCAAGTTTTGTACATCCCCTGGTTGCGAAGCGTAGTAAAGGCTTGGTCGTTGTATGTAATCGGGTGAGAATTCTAGCTGTGAGGTGATATGCTGTAGTTCTTCCACAGCTTGTTTACACATCCAGTAGAATCGTGCCCCTTTTTCTTCTCCAAAGGTAGCAATCATCGACGTCAGTGATTTATCATTAGCAAAATGCAAAAGACCAGTGTTAGCACAAGAGCTACCATGGGCTACCTTTCGTTTGTCTACTATCACAGTATCTACACCACTGTTAACTAAATAAAAACTACAAAGTGAACCAGCTTCCCCACCACCAATAATAAGAACATCACATTGAATGTCTTTGGAAAGTTTTGGATAAATAAAAGGGGATGGTAGTGTATCAAACCAAAATAATGAGCCGGTTTTTAAATTCATAGGTACCTATCCTTTGTATTAAGATAAATGTCATCTTAGTATGCCCTGACATTTTAAAATTATGGTAAATCATTCGTTCCGAAATATTTGACGTAGGGCATTACATTCTTTTGTTTTGGGCAAAAGTAGTAACAGAGGGAAGACAAGGTTTATCATTCAGATTTTGGGGTATTTTTTATGTTATTTTTTGCGTGATTTTACAAGAAAATACTTGATTTAATAAGGATTCACATGCTTTTCATTGATATTTTATGAAAGTAGAGAATACGTAAAAAATCCATGCTATAATAGCGAGGTACAATAGAATGCGGCTACTTAACAGATGATCAGCACACTCTCTTTTATCCCAATTGGGAAGGAGGTGAGTACATAAAGGTACACATTGGAATATCAGGAGTTGTTCTCGATTTCCATGTTTGGCATGTTCTTTTTAGCCTTGATGGTTACTTACTTAAACATAAAAAACCTCCCTTGGGCTGATTAGGCGAGGAGATCATTTTTCATCTAGAAGTTATGAGCGAGCTACACTCTCTAAGAGATAGTCTATTGCATGGTCGTGAGTACAAAAACACCTACATCGTTTTGAAGTGACCCAGTAAATTGAGACAAGGAAAAAGCACCTCCTGAATCGTATTAAACAATATGATTTGATGGGAGGTGCTTCTTTCATGGGTACAAGAGTTTCTTATCCAGAAGAGGTGAAGTGGCAAGTCGTAAAGATGAAGCAAGAGGGTTATACGAATAAACAGATTATGGATGAACTTGGTATCAAGGATAAATCTCAGATAAAGACATGGATGAAGTGGTTTCGTAATGGAGAAACGTATCGGTTTGCTCAACAGGTAGGCAAACAATATATGTATGGAAAATACGGACAAGATCAGCTAGACGAGATAGCTACCAAAGACCTGAGAATTCGTCAATTAGAGTTGCAGATAGAAGTCCTAAAAAAGTATCAGGAATTTCAAAGGAGGTGAAAAAATCGAGCCTAATTGACGTTGTAGAGAGCTTTAAAGATCGGTTTACTATTACGGAGATACTAAAATTGTTTGCTGTACCACGAGCAACGTATTATCGCTGGAAAGCGAAGTTTCAAAACACAAGTACAGAACTTGAATACCTAATTGAACAACTCTGCTTGAAGTATCACTATCGTTTTGGTCATCGCAAGATAACTGCTTTACTAGGTCGTATTTATAATAAAAAAGTGAATCGTAAAACAGTGCAGAGGGTTATGCAAAGGAAAAATTTACAATGTCGTGTAAAAGTAAAGCGCAAGACGTTTAGTAGTGGCGAGAGTAAAATGATTGTTTCAAACAAGCTGAACCGGGAATTTATAGCTTTAAAGCCAAATGAAAAGTGGGTAACGGATATTACGTATTTACCTTACGGTCAAAGCATGTTGTACTTATCTTCGATAATGGATCTATATAACAACGAGATCATTGCTTACCGAATAAGTGACAGACAAGATGTTTCTCTCGTTCTAGAGACGCTTGAACAAGCCACGAAAACTAGAGACGCGCGAGGTGTCCTTCTCCATAGTGACCAAGGTTCAGTTTATACCTCATACGCTTTTCAAAATAAAGCAAAAGAAAACAGCATTACCACGAGCATGTCCCGTAAGGGAAATTGCCATGATAATGCTGTCATTGAATCCTTCCACTCCTCGCTAAAGTCGGAAGAATTCGCCTCTCCGAAGAGAGAGTTCCTAACAAATCTAATGGTATTACAAAAAGTAGAAAATTACATCTGTTTTTACAATCAGGAACGAATTCAGGAAAAATTAAACTACCTGTCCCCATACGAGTATGGAAAACAGGTAGCATAGGTGTTTTTTCAATGTCTCATTAACCTGGGTCAGTCCATTTTGATCTTGGCTAAATAGGGGATATATTATGAAAAGTTTTTTGTATGTATTGTTTGGATTCATTGATTCATTTACCATTTTATTTTTAACCTTCAAAGCATTTAGGCTACCAGTAACTATGTATTTGAGGGACTTCTCAATCATGGCTACTGCATTGTCCATAACATCATTTGTAAATCGAGTTGTACTAGAAGTAGACCAGATTGATGTTGGGGCACAATTTTTTCTGATTGTAGTGTTTTTTAGACTTTTGTTTAAGATAAGAGTATATGAATCAGCCTTAATTACTGCAATTGGTTATCTAAGTTACATAGGGATACAATTTGTTATTTATCCTGTTCTTCTATCTTTTGGATGGGTGACCTTAAGTGATGGTAAAAGTCTTGTAGAGTGGGGAACTTTCTTGATTCAACTTATCACCGATGTGACCGTTTTGCTGATAGGTTGGCTCATTGGTATGTTTAATTTTGGGTTTTCCTTCATTATGCAACCACCCCATGATCTATACCAAAAAGGAAAGCTAGACGCTTTAAAGATAAGAATCATTTGTGGATTAGTGCTAGGGATATTAACTATTTCTGCTAATGCTTATTGGATTTTTATTTTTAAAGGCGATATGTGGGTGTTGATATTGCCTATTTTGGCCCCTCTGTTACTTTTACTTCGCTGGTTATATAGGAGGGACAAAATTATTGATTGAAAGATTATCTGAAGCTATGTCTATCAAAATAAAAAATGCAAGTCCAGAGCGTACGAATAGCGTAGCTGTGTTATCATACGCTCTTTCTATTTTACTTAATTTCTTTTTTATTTGTTTCTTTTTGCTTTTAATCGGAATTTTGACAGATAGTTTACAGGATAGCTTTATAGCATTGATGTCTTTTGTGGCCCTACGTTTTTTTTCGGGGGGCTATCATCTAAAATCCTTAGATCAGTGTGTCATCGTAACTACCGCAATTATTGCAGTAGTTCCACATATTCCTGTAAACTATATTGTTGTATATCTACTAACAGCTATCAGTGTTATTCTAGTTTTCTGTCTTGCTCCTAATAGTACATATGAAAATCTGACCGTACCTCGAAAAGTGCTGATCTTAAAATTAAGCTCTGTTTTAATCGTAAGCACGAATTTCGTCTTCGGCTCTCCTATAATAGCATTATCTTTCTTTATTCAATCGTTGTTATTAATTCCAAAAAGGGGGGTGAGTATCAAATGAAAAAACTTATAGCAGAAACTACTTCGGTTATGCTTACCGCTGTGGCTAGGGCCTTTGTTGTTTCCTTCAAAGCTAGTATCGGTAGTCCAGTCGTGCCAGAAGAACTAACAAAGCAAAGTGAAGCAAAATGAAACCAAGGTTAACAGGGATTAGAATCGAAAGGAAGTACGATGAGTCAGATTTTGTAGAATTTGGAGTGGAAGAGGTTAATTATGTAGATCTCTTCAGACCAAAAAAGAATTCAGCTAGCATTTTACGTTTTCATACTAATAAAGGTGTGTTTCTCGGAGTGACTACCTTAGAAGGGATTCGCGCTTCTTGGGGGAAATACGGTTTTGTTTCATTAGATGCTGTAAATGTTGTCAATCTCGAAAACATTACTTATGTAGTGGAGAATGCGTTGTTCATCAGAGCTTACTTCGACGATGGTTCTTATACAACAGTTTCTAGGTCTAAGTATGAATTAGTTAAACATCTGAAAAGAAAGAATCATCCAGATTAAATGGATGATTCTTTCTTTTTTGGCATATAATTATACATTTGTTTTTACTGAATGTAAAGAAAAATTGAAGGGGGTAGAACAGACAGGCTTTATCTTCATTTTTCGACAAAAAATTCTATAATTTAATGATAAATTTTTAGAAGCAAAGAATTTTAAAGTAGGTGAAAAAAATGGAGATAAAAGCGGTAAAACTCACAGATTATACCAAAATGAAAGCCGTTGAATTAGCCGAACTCTACTTAATCGAAAATAAAGACTATAGTATAAATTCCATTATTTGTTTTATAGAGAAAATTATTGAAGATGCGAAAAAACGCCATAATCAGTTCGATTACTAATCAGGACGGTTTTTGTTTTTTACGATTTCAACAGCCGCTTCAATCATTGTACCGATATTCATTTGGATGTCTTCCGGTAAGGATAAAAAATCGTTAATCTTTTCCATTTGTTTTGGAGTTAATTTTTCTAATTTTTCCTTAGGTAGGTACTCATCCACTAAAGAGAGATCGTGATCTGCTTGTTCACCTGATCGACCGAGAAGATAATCTACCGTAACAAAATAGAGATCTGCTAGTGCTATAAGAGTATCATTATCGGGTTGCGAGTGATCATTCTCATATTTGGAGATAGTGGAGTAGTCAAGTCCGAGTTTATTGGCCACTTGTTCTTGCGTTAATTTTGCTTTTTTTCTAGATTTCTGTAATCGTTGACCAAATGTCGACATTTTCTCACCCCATTTTTTTCTAACAATTATACGACAGTTGAAGTATCTTCAAAAGAAACATGAAGAAAATTCAAGTATAAAGAATGTTTTTCCTGAAGTTATTTCAAGTTTTTCGTATTAAGACTAAGATAACCGTCATGGATATCTTAGCAGTAGCTAGTTACCATTTACTATGGCAAATAATAACTTAATTATAAGTTGAAAAGATAGATTTTTACATCCTTTCATTTGAAATAACTTCAAGTTTTTTGTCGAACAAGCGTAAGCAACAATTTTAGAAAATTGAACACAGGAGAGCAGAAATTTATGAAGAAGCACATTGCTATGTCAAATAAAGAATGGCTACCCAACGTTATAAGAGAACGTTTGGTTAGCCTTTTTGAGTTGAATGCTCGTGTTTTGTGTTTTACAATTACAAATAATGAAAATCATTCTCGGACTTTAGAACCGTTTGGGGCCTCATAACTAAATGGAGGAAAAGGGGAAACATAATGAAAAAGAAATATGCTGACCTGCTTGATGAGATGTTTAATATTCATTTGCTAGAACCTAAGGGAGCTTATCGTTCAATGCCTGCCACTGACTTACTTAACGAGGGGTACATGCGAAATTTTATTGATCAATACGCCCCATTGATAAAGGCATTAGATGATACGGCTACGGCAGCATACCTTGCTAGCTGGTTTCTTGCGATGGCTACTGGGCTTCAGTATATGGTGTCGGTGCAAAATAAGGCTTTGGATCTTTCTTTAACGAATGTAATAATACATATGAGCCCAAAATCTGAGGGATCGTACACGCGGATCTCTTTCCAACTACGTTCGTGGACAGAAACGGAAGCACCAGAGAGTGACGAGAAGAGACAGGAATGGAGAAAAGATGTTCTTTCCCGTTTATACGGTGAAACATTGCGTCCGCTCTTGGAATGTATGTCTGTGGTTTCTGGATGTAACGTTGGCCAGATGTGGGGGCAGTTGCCAACTAAATTCCATTATTTTATAGAAAATCTTATGGAACAAACAACGAACTCAGAAGAAAAACAGCGAGTGATTGATGATTATCATTTTTTACAGCATGAGTTTAGTCCAAGTGTCATTGGGCGTAGCAAGAATCCGTTTGATGTGAAGGTGCGATTCATCGAACATATAGAGGACCCAACAAAACAAATGAGAATGAAAAATGTATGCTGCAGATATTTTAGAACCGAGGGTGCCCAGTATTGCTACACCTGTCCTCTTATGAAAGAAGAGGACAGAGCGGCAAGAAGAACAAAACATCGAGCTGAAATCATACAAGCGAATGCATAAAAGTGAAACAGCTCCTTGCTGAGGCAACCAAAAACTTGCGTCAGTGTATGGGCAAGTACGTACGGGGCATAGTATTTTCCGTGTTCAAGTGAAATGATCTTTTGACGTAGTACACCTGCTTTGATTAAGAGCTTTTCTTGTGTTTAACCAAGAAGGGCTCTTTTTCGCGTATACCATTCTTTGTGTAACCTCTCTATATAGAGCTGACTTTACAATCGAGGGATGAAGTCTCAAACAAATATCGAAAAGTGAGCCTTATCTTGAAATGAACGGCAAGTATCACCAATCGGAGGTACTCCTAGAGAACTTTTTCCTTTTATTCTCAAAGGACAAATATGCTATAATATCTGGATGGTAGTAGAAAAAAACAGCATTTTATGAGGTGAATATAGAAAATGATTGATAAAAAAGAGGCGACAACGGACTTAAAATCCGGAAAGTCTAGCAAATCCACAGCAGATTATGCAAAATATTTTCAGGCACCTAGCTTAAAAGATGCCAAGAAACGTGGAAAAGAAGAGATTGAAGTGCATTACGACTTCAATATACCTGAAGAAATGAAACAGATAGGAAAAGGCCTTCACTATTTGATTCGTACGTATGGCTGTCAAATGAACGAACATGACACTGAGACCATGGCTGGAATTTTTGAGGCTATGGGTTATACAGCGACAGAAGATACGATGGAAGCTGATGTCGTTCTGTTTAATACCTGTGCGATCCGAGAAGGGGCAGAGGATAAGGTTTTCGGTGAACTTGGTCACATGAAGCATCTGAAACGTAACAATCCTAATCTCATTCTCGGATTATGTGGCTGTATGTCACAAGAAGAAAAGGTAGTAAATAAAGTACTGCGCTCCTATTCGGAAGTAGATATGATTTTTGGAACGCATAATATTCATCGTCTACCAGTATTATTGCGAGATGCCATGTTTAGCAAAGAAATGGTAATTGAGGTATGGTCTAAAGAAGGCGATATCATTGAAAATATGCCGAAAACACGCACAGGTGATATCAAAGCGTGGGTAAATATTATGTATGGCTGTGATAAGTTCTGTACGTACTGTATCGTGCCCTATACACGTGGAAAAGAACGCAGTCGTCGTCCAGAGGATGTTATTGCCGAGGTGCGTGAACTGGCACGTCAAGGGTTTAAAGAAATCATGGTACTTGGACAAAACGTAAATGCATATGGGAAAGACTTTGAAGATCGGGAATACGGACTAGGGGATCTGTTAGACGAACTTCGTAAGATTGATATTCCACGTATTCGCTTTACAACAAGTCATCCACGGGATTTTGATGACCATTTAATTGAAGTCTTAGCAAAAGGCGGAAATTTGGTGGAGCAAATTCACCTGCCTGCGCAGTCTGGTAGCTCAGAAGTATTGAAAAAAATGGCACGTAAGTATACACGTGAACATTACATGGAGTTAGTACGTAAAATTAAGGCTGCTATTCCTGATGTTTCGCTAACTACAGATATTATAGTTGGATTTCCGGGTGAAACTGAGGAACAATTCCAGGAAACACTCTCCATGATGAAAGAAGTGGAGTACGACTCAGCCTACACTTTCATTTACTCCCCTCGCGAGGGTACACCGGCAGCTTCTATGGAGGATAATGTAGCTGAAGCGGAGAAAAAGGATCGTTTGCAACGATTGATGGCTGTACAGAATGATATTTCTTTGCGGAAAAATCAGCAGATGATTGGTAAAACCTATGAGTTGCTGATCGAAGGAGAGAGTCGAAAAAACCCTGAAGTATTAACTGGGCGCACTCGAACTGGAAAATTAGTGCATGTAAAAGCTGATAAATCTTTAATTGGTACACTGGTACATGTTACAATTACAGATGCAAAAACATTTACCACATACGGTGAATTAGTGACTAAAGTTGAGGTGTAATTGGAGATGGCAGAAACACCGGTTTACACAGATCAAGAAATTTTGGCAAAAGCGCGTGAATTAGCTAACATGATTTCTCGTACAAAAGAAGTAGACTTTTTCAAACGAGCAGAATCACAGGTAAAGCAAAATAAACGCGTTCAAGATTTGATTTCCAGTCTGAAAGCAAAACAAAAGCAACTAGTCATGTATGAGAGCATGAACAATGCGAAACTTGTCGAAAAAGTACAAGCTGAATTCGATGCTCTTCAGGAAGAATTAGACGAAATTCCGCTGGTAACGGAATTCAAGCAATCTCAAACAGATGTAAACGATCTATTGCAAATGGTGACACATGTTATTACCAATACCGTGTCCGATAGAATCATCCTAGATACTGGTGGTAATCCTCTTACAGGTAAAACAGGTGGCCCTGAAGCCGGTCATCATGATGATGAAGGCTGTGGTTGTGGCCACTAAAGTATGAAAGATTAATTATTGCCGCAACAGTTCTCTTTATCTTGCACTCTGAGCGAATCACCTGCATACAAATGTACAGAAACGATGTATGGAGGAGGTTACAATATGTCTGGTCCTGATAAAGATTTGCAGTGTCGAGAATTGATTGCCAAGGCTGTCTGCGGTAGAGGACATAGATTCTCGCAAACGACACATACAATCTCACCTACTCAGACGCCGACTACTATCCTAGGATGCTGGATTATTAACAATAATTTTTCAGCAGAAAAAGTATTAGAATCGGTCGTTATCAGTGGAACGTATGATGTCAATCTCTGGTATTCTTATGAGGATAATACTCAAACAGAAGTCAAAAAAGAAGAAGTACAGTATACTCTAGATGTTCCCCTCTCTTATTTTGACAAACATTGCCGCGGTGATTTAGAAATTATTTGCCAGTGCATTGAACAACCAAAATGCGTCAGAGCAGAAATTTGCGGTAGTACAGTTAATGTACGAGTTGAACAGGAGTATTCTGTGGAAGTTGTTGGAGAAACCAAGGTGTGTGTTGTAATTTGCCACAACTGTGAGGATAAAGACTCCTACTCGCATGACTTTGATGACTCAACCGAAGAGTACGATCAATTCGACTCATCAAGCTTACTAGATGATTTAGATTAAATGGTAGCAAGAAAGGCTGTCGGCCTGTACGACGGCCTTTTTATATTTTTTACGAATAGACAATATTGCATCAAAGTTAAAAATGTGACCGTGTTAGACCATGCACCATACCTTTTAATCATGCATAGCGTGTAAGTAAGGAAGTAAGGGAGGTAAGCGTATGTCTAACATGGTAATGAGTAAAGTCACCGCCTCTGCGATTGAGAAGTGGAATAGGGAGAGCGCCATAAAACATACGCATCATCGAGAGAAAATGATAGCCATTTTGAAGTTACACGGAGTGCCAATTCAGACGTACGTTGGAGTAATTCCAATGCAAACGTTTGAGGTACATCTGTTTCAACATCAGGTCGCTGCCATTTATCGGATAGAAGAACGTACTGTTTGGATTTTACAGGAAGCACGAACGATTGGCAAAACCCGTAAAGAAGAGGTAAGCCAAACTTTAGACGAGACGGAAAAAAATCGGATCATTGCTCTGGCAATGCGTACCATTTACGCTCTCGGATTAGATTACGGGAAAGTGACAGTTGGAGTGCATTCCCCAACAAGAATGCGAATAATTGACTGTCAAGCGGAACTACCGATAGATGTTTCGTTACGGGAACGTTTACAGTTGTTTATGAAGCAACGTGAACAGCAAATTCTTTTGGATCAAGTAGCCGCTCCACAGGTGATGTTAGGAGCCGATCCAGAATTTGCTTTGCGTGATCAGTTTGGACAGATGGCAATTGCTTCTGAATATTTAACGAAAAATGGTATCATTGGATATGATGGTGTCCGATTAAAGACAGAGTTTCCATCCAATCAGCATCCATTGGTTGAAGTTCGACCAGATCCTTCAACAGAGCCAGAAATCGTCTTCAAAAATATCTATAGAGCCCTTCATTTAGCTCAACGTCGGATATCTGATGATTCCATTAGTTGGTTAGCGGGGGGAATGCCCTTCGATGGTTATCCAATCGGTGGTCATATTCATGTTAGCGGGACTACTCTGCATTTCGATTTAATACGTAAATTAGATACTTATTTAGCACTACCTCTATGTTTACTAGAAGATCATGGTTGTCTTAAAAGACGACCGCGTTATGGCTTTTTAGGAGATGTACGAGAACAGCCGCATGGAGGATTTGAATACAGGACGCTACCTAGTTGGCTGGTTTCGCCACGAATCACCAAAGGAGTTTTGGCTCTTACCAAAGTAATTGCTGAATCCCAATATCTTCTCAAGCAAGATGTAAGTACAGATATATCCATGCAGCTTGCCTACTATCGAGGGGAGAAGGAAAAACTTGCTTCGTTAGTCAAGGATTTGTATTTGGAGTTAACCGTTTTACCTTTATACAAAAGGTATCGAAAATATATAACTCCCCTTTTTCATAGTATTTTTACGGATGGGGAGTGGCAATGCAACCAAGATATGAAGCTAGCTTGGAAGTTACCCCCATTTCAACTCAACAACTAGTAGGAACCATGCTATAATAGACGAAATGATTATGGGTATTAGGAGTAGAAATAATGGCACAATACACCCCGATGATTCAACAATATTTAGAGATAAAGCGTCAATATACAGATGCTTTTTTGTTTTTCCGTTTAGGCGATTTTTATGAGCTATTTTTTGAAGATGCAATTTTGGCTTCACGTGAACTAGAGATTACGTTAACAGGTCGTGGAGGAGGAGCGGAAGAGCGCATCCCAATGTGTGGAGTT
This sequence comes from Brevibacillus laterosporus DSM 25, assembly GCF_002706795.1. Lineage (NCBI taxonomy): Bacteria > Bacillati > Bacillota > Bacilli > Caryophanales > Paenibacillaceae > Brevibacillus > Brevibacillus laterosporus. The sequence goes on along the minus strand of NZ_CP017705.1, from coordinate 278,549 downwards.
CCTCATCATGCAGCTGAGACCTACATTGCTGAATTGTTAAAAAAAGGATACAAAGTAGCAATTTGTGAACAAGTAGAAGATCCTAAAGCATCAAAAGGTGTTGTAAAGCGCGAAGTAACACGAATGATTACACCTGGGACCATGATTGAAGGAAAATGGTTAAACGATAAAGAGAACAATTATCTGGTTGCTATTGCCGCTTTGTCTGGAAAAGCGGCGGTAGCAGCGTGTGATTTAAGTACTGGTGAAATGTATACAACTTCATTATCAACCATGTATGCAGCAGTAGAGGAAGCGATGCAGTATCGGCCGAGCGAGCTATTGCTATGTGATATCGCTGAAGATGAGCTTCGAGGCAAAGGATTATCACCACATATGTCTATTACCTGCCTAGCTACCAATGTAGTGTCGCAAACAGCCATAGATGAGCTGTATCCAAAGGAAGCTGCTCAGTTAGAGGATGCAGTCCGCCTAGCGATGAATGGTCTCTTGCATTATGTAGGATCTACACAAAAGCGAGCATTAACACATATGCGTTCCTTACAACATTATGTGGCAGATGAATTTCTGCAAATGGACCATTTCTCGCGCAGAAATTTAGAGCTGACTGAAACCATTCGGGACAAGTCCAAAAAAGGCTCTCTATTGTGGCTTCTGGATAAAACGGAGACGGCAATGGGAGGACGTTTGTTACGTCGCTGGATTGAACGACCTCTCTTGAATCCTGAGGAAATCGGTAATCGTTATGACACGGTAGAAGCATTTCGTCACGATTTATTATTGCGCTCCGATGTACGTGAAGGTCTTGATCGGGTGTATGATTTGGAGCGTTTAGCGGGACGAATTTCTTATGGCAATGCAAATGCAAAAGATTTGGTGCAACTGCGCCATTCTCTCGAGGCCATTCCTAGTGTAGTACATTTGTTGGTTAACAGTGGGGAGGAAGCCTTACAATCGATTGCTTCAGATATGGATGACTGTAGTGATATTGCCCAATTTCTAGCAGAAACGCTCGTAGAAGAACCACCTGTGAGTGTTCGTGAAGGTAATTTAATTCAAGATGGTCATGACGAATATCTGGACAAGCTCAGACTGGCTAGTCGCCAAGGTAAGAGCTGGATCGCACAACTCGAAAAAAGCGAGCGGGAGCTAACAGGAATTCGCTCCTTGAAGGTGGGCTTCAATAAAGTCTTTGGTTACTATATCGAAATCTCAAAGGCTAATCTTGCCCATATACCAGCGGGACGTTACGAGCGTAAGCAAACATTAACGAATGCGGAGCGCTATGTCACGCCAGAGTTAAAAGAGAAGGAAGCACTAATTCTGGAAGCTGAAGAGAAGCTAGTGGAATTAGAATATCAGTTATTTACTCAAATTCGTTTGGAAGTAGCTAAGCACATCCCTCGCATTCAAAAATTAGCAGAACGAATTGCGCGTATTGATGTGTTGCAAGCCTTTGCTACCGTGAGTGAAGAACGTGGCTTTATCCGTCCAACATTATCTACGGATGGTGAGGTTTATGTAAAAGATGGTCGCCATGCTGTAGTGGAAGCAGTATTAAATCAAGAGAAGTATGTTGCAAATGACGTGACGATGAATCAAAAAGATCGTAATATTTTACTCATTACAGGTCCTAATATGGCGGGTAAGAGTACATATATGCGTCAAATGGCGTTGATCACGGTTATGGCTCAGATCGGTTGTTTTGTTCCGGCTAGTGAAGCCCGTATTAGCTTAGTAGATCAGATTTTTACACGAATTGGTGCTGCCGATGATTTAGTAGGTGGATTCTCTACTTTTATGGTGGAAATGCTAGAAACTCGTAACGCGCTAGTAAAGGCGACTCCACGTAGTTTGATCTTATTAGATGAGATTGGTCGTGGAACGTCCACCTATGACGGTATGGCTTTAGCGCAAGCTGTCATTGAATATATCCATGAGCATATTGGTGCAAAGACACTATTCTCTACACACTATCATGAACTGACTGATTTGGAGGAGAAAATTCCTGGAGTGGTGAATGTCCATGCACGTTGTGAAGAACGTGATGGCAAACTCTTATTCTTGCATAAGATCGAAGAGGGGCGAGCTGATAAAAGCTATGGTATTCATGTTGCCGAATTAGCAGAAATGCCTCTTGAGGTAATCAGTCGTGCACGTGAAATCTTACAGGGATTAGAAGGGAAGGATCGAGAAGCGCCGTTAGAGCAACTTTCACTTGATATGCTTTGGGGACAAGCTCCATCAGCATTACAGCAAGTTGCTTCAGGTCAATCTGTACCTACTCATAAGAAAAAGAATAAAGTAGACGTTTCTACTGAATCAAACGTAGAAACAGAAGGTAAAACGGACAGGACCGATGCTGTAGTAGAAGTCGCAGAGGTGGTTCAATCTACAGCTACTTCTAGCCATACGGAAGATGCTATGAGGGTGGCAATGCCTCTGAATCCATCTGAACCTTCCGCAAACCCTACAGAGGCAGAAGTCCTATCAGAATTACGTGATATAGATTTAAATCAAATGACGCCTCTACAAGCACTCATTCAGTTATCTAACTGGAATGCACGTTTACGTAAACATAAGTAAGCTTACTTCACACAGAAAGGGGGAGGAACATGGGGAAAATTCAAGTGCTTACAGAGCAGGTAAGCAATATGATTGCTGCTGGTGAAGTGGTAGAACGCCCAGCCTCTGTGGTGAAGGAGCTGGTGGAAAACGCCATTGATGCAGGTACCTCTCAAGTAGAAATTCACATTGAGGAAGGCGGTTTACAGCTAATCCGCATCGTTGATAATGGCGCAGGAATGGATCGAGACGATTGCTTACGAGCTTTTGAGCGGCATGCTACGAGTAAGATTCGTTCAGCACGTGATTTATTCCATATTCGCTCTCTTGGTTTTCGCGGGGAAGCCTTGGCATCTATCGCCTCGGTATCTCGAATCGAATTGATGAGTGCTGAAGATAGCGGACAAGTAGGAACTAAGGTCGTTATCGACGGTGGAGATATGAAAAGCGTTGAGGATTTCGCTAGGGTAAAAGGAACAGAAATTGTCGTACGTGACTTATTTTTTAATACACCAGCACGTTTAAAATATATGCGCTCTATTTCTACAGAAGTAGGACATGTCTCAGATTATGTAAACCGTTTAGCGATTACCTATCCGAAAATTGCTTTTACCCTAACTCATAATGGGAAAAACCTCCTCCAAACGTCAGGCGATGGTAAACTATTACATGTGATGGCAGCCATTTATGGGGTTCAGGTAGCAAAGCTATTGTTGCCGTTTGAAGGGGAGACGTTAGATTTTCGCTGGAGTGGTCTATTATCTAAGACGGAGGTTACGAGAGCGAATCGCACGTACATCTCGACTCTGGTTAACGGTCGTTATGTACGTAATTATCCACTGTCTCAGGCGATTATGCGAGGGTATCATACCTTTTTACCGATTGGGCGGTTTCCGATAGTTGCTATGCATATTGAGATGGACCCTATTTTGGTTGATGTGAATGTTCACCCAGCTAAACTAGAGGTACGTTTTAGTAAGGAACAAGAATTGTGTGCAGCGGTCGAACAATCAGTGAAAGAGGCACTACAAGCAGGCTTACGAATCGTGCAACCATTACAGACAAGCAGTAAACCCAAAATTAAGCTGGAAAAACCGTATCAGCCGCAGTTTAATCTTGGTGAACACCATTCAGACGAACAGCAACAGCAGATGAATCGATTATTGACCGCTTTTGATGTACCGCTCAGAGAGAAACGGTCGACCTACGTAGAACGAACAGTGGAGCCTGCGTCTTTTGAATTGACGGCAAAAAAAATAGTTGAACAGCAGAGAGATCAGGAGCCTCTAGCAGAGGTTCCCGTACAGCCAGATCAACAACACGAGAGCAAGTGGATGTACACAGGTAACAACAAGACCGGTTATCCTTCTAGTATTTCGAGACAGCCTGTAGTAGAAGGCTCTAGTAATAGTTCTGTTCAAAATGATGCTGATAATGAAATTGATTCTTGTGAGCTAGAAAAGTCATCAACTGAATATGATATAACCGATTCTAGGAAAAGCGTTAAAACACAAGAGGTCGTATGGGACGATTTTATAGAAGATGACAAAAGCATAACAGACGAGGAAGATCGTAATAGGTTGAGTTCATATATAGTAGAACGTTCAGAGACAATGGGTGATATGAGTAACTCAACAGCTGAAGAACATACTGAGAATACATCTATACTAACGGCAAGCAATCTTGATGATTCAGCGCACTCAGACGAGGATGGAACTGCTGTCCCAGTCTTATATCCAGTAGGTCAAGTTCATGGGACTTACATCATTGCTCAGAATGATTCAGGCATGTATTTAATTGATCAGCATGCTGCTCAGGAACGGATTTTTTATGAGTACTTCATGCAAAAATTGCAAGAAGAAAAGGTTTCGAGTCAAATGCTTTTATTTCCACATACAGTGGAATGCACGATGCAGGAAGAAGCGAAATTATTGGATCGACTTGAGTTGCTACAATCATTTGGGTTAGATATAGAATGGTTTGGTAACCGGACGTTTCTTGTACGGGCTCATCCTCAGTGGTTCCCTCAAGGAAGTGAAGTAGAGATTATTAATGAACTGATTCAGTTTGTACAAGAAGCAAGTGAAAATGAGCGAGTTGAAGTGAGCAAGATGCGAGAAAAGGCTGCCATTATGATGTCATGTAAAGCTTCTATAAAAGCTAATCGTTATTTGACACACGCCGAGATGGAGGCTCTTTTAAACAGGCTTCGCCAAACGACCAGTCCATTTACTTGTCCGCATGGTCGACCCATCGCTATTCACTTTTCAACATATGAATTAGAAAAAATGTTTAAACGAGTTATGTAATAGGTTTATTTGTTATGCCCATCTTTAGTACAGTCGTAGAAATTTTAAAAAATAACTCTCACGTATACCCTCTTAGTACCCTTAACTTGATGGCGATGTGGCGGGCCCCCTTATTATCCCCAACTAATTTTTCAAGGCTTTGCAAGGCATCTCCGGTAATATAGGATACTTATTGGCCAACCTCCCAGGGCCCCTACTTCCACCTTCACCTTCACAAAAAAGTGGACATAACCGTTCTTCTAAAACGGATGTCCCTTATACATAGGTTATGATGATTACATTGAGCTCGGCCAGCAGAGGTTCATAATGAAATGTTTCGCTCTTCAAAAGACAAAGACATGCGCTTGCCTTCTCTCTCGGGGTATCGATATGGTGTCCTATCGTAATCGAATCAGGTTTGCCCCATCGCTTCCAGACTCTCTGGAATAATCTGACCGCCATCAACGATGATGGTTTGGCCCGTAATATAACCTGCCTCCTTCGAAGCCAAAAAAAGAGCGGCGTAAGCGATATCTTCGACGCTTCCGAGCCGCTTGAGCGGGATGGACGCCGTCATCGCCTGCAGATAATGATCTCCAAGGCCATCCAAGCCTTCCGTCATTATGTTGCCGGGCATGACGGCGTTAATGGTAATGCTGTAACGCGCGAGCTCGAGCGCCGCACTGCGCATGAATCCAAGCTGAGCGGCTTTGCTTGCGCCGTAGTGCGACCATCCGGCATAGCCGGTGGCCGGCCCCGTAATCGAAGAGGTAACAATGATCCGGCCGTATTCCGCCTTCTTCAGAAAGGGCAGGCAGGCTTGAAGGGAAAACAGAGTCCCGCGAGCATTCGTGTTCATCACCTGATCCCAATGCTCGCCGGTCATCTCCTCGATCGGCGCATTCGGAAAAATACCGGCATTGGCGCACAGCACGTCGATCCCCCCGAAAGTACCGGCCGTCTCGCAACGCACTTCATCGACTCCAAATCGGCGACATTGCCCTGGAAGGCATGAGCAATGCCTCCGTTCTTCCGGATTTCCACCGCGGTTTCCTCCGCTTTCGTCAGGCTGCGTGCGACGACCGCGACTTTCGCCCCCTGTGCGGCGAAGGTTCTCGCAATTCCTTTGCCGATTCCTTTGCTGGCTCCGGTCACTACGACCATCTTATCCTTCAGTGGCGTCAGCATGTAGCAGCACTCCTATCCTCTGTTATATAAGTTACATTTTCCCATTGCCTGGATTCCTTATCAGCGTACTACAAATCCAAATTTTAAACAGCTATAACTATTTCTATACATGAGACAACTCTCCTTCGGTTATCCGTTGGAGGTTTTTTTGATATTTGGTATCGGAGCAATTTCAGTTTGATCCAGTAATAACATAGCGATAACAAAAACATTCTGTTTTAGTATAATTTCTCTACAACTCCTGTAGGTTTAGCTACTTCATACTCAGTATGTAATAGCTTTATACGCTTTCCACATACCATACCTACAGCCTCGATACTTTCACTATGGACACATTCGACTGTATATACTCGTTATCTGTGTCAGGCTTTTTTGTAATTGGTTTTATCAGATCATCTTCGAAAGCAAAACTCTTATAAAGCATATATTGCTTTTTCCTGTATAAACAAAATAAAGTTCGTTCGTCTCATTAGAAATGCCCTATCAGCCCACAAAAGCATGATTCCATAGACTATTGTAAATGAAATCCATAGAATAAATTTAGTTTGATAGTGTTTTAATCGTCAACTAGTCATTTGGTATTTCTAAGCTGCCGTCTGGACCTTTTACTGAAGCAGTAACATCAATTGTTAGCCAAGCCACACTACCATAAAAGTCTCGATCTAAACTATAAGTCCAAGACTTTTTTTTGCTTTTAGTCCAACCACTAGAATATGTCTCGTCAACAGCTTTACCAACAATTGTGCCACTAGTGCCCACGGCACCGTATCCTATAATTCGAACATCTGTGTTATAGTCAGTTGGTTTTCCGCTACTTACTTTAGTAGTAATATCTCCCTCAATAGTATTATGCCAAATACCTAGTGCTGTATAAAGCTTACCCTTTATCGAAGCATCGAAAATATCGTTGGTGGGTAATTAGCAGATGAGTTGAGGGTGGCTAGTGGGCAGGAAATACAAAATCAATAACTCTTAAAAGGGTACCGTTAAATGCCTATCAAGTTATCGAATTCTCGTTTCTTCTTGATGGGGAGGAACAAAGAAGGATACTTATTAATTGTCCGTATAGAAAACGTAAACTCCTTACGGTGTTCGTTTTTCCGATTTCTAAATCGCAGTTTGTACTCTTAACCAATGACAGGCTTAAAAAAACTTAAGAAATTCCCTAATTTTTTGTTAAGGAACACTCCCTATACTTAAAAATATCTTATAAATCATATTTATTCTTATTAAAATTTAAAGATTTAAATGTAGGTGAAATTAACTATAGAGGAGAAAGGTGAAAAGTATAGATGAAGAAGGTAAAATTTTTTGTATTTGGGATTGCTGGACTAGTTATTGGGTTATGGGGATTGACATTTATCGAAAATGAGAACATAGACAGATTTAATCCGTTAGTGAAAGAAAAAGATGTATACGTTCTTACGAAGGGCGAAGCAGAACCAGATACTGAACACAAGGGAAAGAGATATTTTTACATGTTAAACGGAGTTGATAAATCGGGTAATGAAAATACCATTAAAGTAGGGCTTTCTGGTAAAGATGAGTATCAAGATTGTTATTTAAAAGTTCATGTAAAAGGAAAGTATGTTTACGGATTTGAGGAAGTGCAAGAAAAAGAAGTTCCTGAAAAAGCTAAAGAAATACTAAAAAAATAACAAGAAAATATATCCCCTAAGTTTACAGGCTCTATATAAACGCTGTCCTCTCGTGATGAATTTAAAACGAATGGATAGCGTTTTTTTCTTTGAGGGGTAGCACCACATGCCCATCAACTTAAAATAATTTAGTACCCCCAAAACGAAAAATACGCTATTCTTTCCGTAGATTTATAGGAGAGGATGGCGGTTTTTATGGAAATCTTAGACGATCTGCAGCTTTTTTCTCAAGAGCTCCAGCGTTGCTTAGTGCCTGAAGCTCTTGAAGAGCTTGCCAGAGAAGCTGGTTTTACCAAACGGAAAAGTAAGTAATCAGTCTCAGGAGTTAGTTGCACTTTGTGTATGGTTAAGTCAAAAGGTTGCAAGCACATCTTTAATGAAATTATGTAGTCGTTTAGAGGCATACACTGGGATATTAATGAGTCCGGAAGGGCTAAATAAGCGATTTAATAGAGAAGCCGTACAATTTCTTTAACGAATTTTTTCACACCTTCTATTCAAAAGCTATACGCTACCGATACATTACCTCATGGTTACGCGACTTTGTTTCATAGAATCCGCATACTAGACTCCACTACTTTTCAGCTTCCGGATATCTTTGCTTCTGCTTATAAAGGATCTGGGGGAAGTAGCCATACAGCCGGTGTTAAAATTCAGTTAGAATATGACCTTCTTAGTGGACAGTTCCTACACGTTGAAGCAGGACCAGGAAAATGGAGAATTTATGAACATATCTGATTACATAATGAAAATAGTGGAATTTAATTGTATGATTTTGTATGTGAATATATTCACATAATAAAATATTAACGGGAGGGTTTTTATGAAAAAATTTGCAAGTTTAATTCTTATAAGTGTGTTCCTTTTTTCGAGTACGCAATTTGTTCATGCGTCATCCACAGATGTTCAAGAAAGATTACGGGACTTGGCAAGAGAAAATGAAGCTGGAACCCTTAATGAAGCATGGAATACTAACTTCAAACCCAGTGATGAACAACAATTCTCTTATAGTCCAACTGAAGGTATTGTTTTCTTAACACCACCTAAAAATGTTATTGGCGAAAGAAGAATTTCACAGTATAAAGTAAATAATGCATGGGCTACATTAGAAGGAAGTCCAACCGAAATGTCGGGGACACCTTTATATGCGGGAAAAAACGTATTAGATAACTCAAAAGGAACAAGCGATCAAGAGCTGTTAACACCCGAGTTTAACTATACCTATACGGAAAGCACTTCAAATACAACAACTCATGGATTAAAATTAGGAGTCAAAACCACTGCTACCATGAAATTCCCGATTGCTCAGGGTAGCATGGAAGCTTCTACTGAATATAACTTTCAAAATTCTTCCACTGATACTAAAACTAAACAAGTATCATATAAAAGCCCATCACAAAAGATTAAAGTACCAGCAGGTAAAACCTTTAGAGTTTTAGCATACCTAAATACTGGATCTATTTCAGGTGAAGCTAACCTTTACGCAAATGTTGGGGGTATAGCTTGGGGGGTTTTACCAGGTTATCCCAATGGCGGAGGAGTAAATATAGGTGCTGTACTTACCAAATGCCAACAAAAAGGATGGGGAGATTTCAGAAACTTTCAACCTAGTGGAAGAGATGTAATCGTTAAAGGCCAAGGTACTTTCACATCTAATTATGGAACGGACTTCATTTTAAAAATTGAAGACATCACAGATTCAAAGTTACGAAACAATAACGGGAGTGGAACTGTCGTTCAAGAGATTAAAGTTCCACTAATTAGAACTGAAATATAGTAAGTCACTTTTTGATTATCCGTCTACTAGGGGTAGCACCACATTGCAATCAAGTGAAGAAATTGGTTGTTCCCCAAAACGGAAAAAAATGAGCTGAATTATTATAAACAACTATGGAAAGATAACGGGAAAGCCCTCTGACGGAAAGTTATAAAACGTCAGAGGGCTTTTTTTTATTTCTGTGGTATTAGTGTTCTATCCTTTTCTTTGGTCAGCTATTACTTTAATAGTGAAAGCCAAAATTAAAGTAATAACGAACAAATTGTTTGCATGCTCCATTGTTATTTGTTGCCAAACTAAAATTGAAATAAGAAGCAAAGAGAAAACAATATAGGCTATGTTTTTTGAAAACACAGACTTTAACAGGAATAAAGTTACAACAGCACCTATTAATATAATAAACAGCATTATACTAAATACACCGAATACGATAAGTCAACACCCCTCTGTAATACCTTGATGGAATAGTGTATGTTGATCTAATCAATATTTTACCATGTACCTTTAGGGTTTGTCGAAATTGTAAAATAACCGACATAATGAATGTTTATTGTAACCCCATAACCTTCATTTTTATAGTTAATATCATTTGCAATGGCTACCATTCCAGTTGACAAGGCATATGAAATAGCTTGTACAAGTTTTGTTGGCGGAGAAGGAATCAACCCAGAAATTGCAGTAACACCTGCAGTAACTGTCCCTGCTTGTGCCCAAGCGTTAGCTACGTCTCTAGTATCCCTATCTGTCATAGTAAATGCATATCCCCACCAGTAGTAGTTTCCGAAAGATCCAAGTGACGCAACTTTCGAATCCTTTTCAGTAGGGGCAGATAAATCTTTTTTATCTACTGAGAGCTCGCCATCTTTTACTTTAATGTCGCCAGACTCTATTGCACTATTAACAGATGCGGCACCATTCACGTATACCTCGTAAACTTCTTTCCCCACTATCTCTTTAGCAGCAGGATCAACGTGTACCAAGCCATCCTTGCCTACTTTAACATAATCCGACATTACAGTAATATTTCCAATAACTTGTTCCTGTAATTTAGATTCAATAGAGGATTGAGCTTGTGACGATGAACTAGATACCTCAACGGGGGAAGCAGCTAGTCCAGTAGTGGCGGTTCCCATAATAGTAGCTAAAGACAATGCAGTTGCGAGAAACGTTTTTTTCATAACATCATATCTCCTTTAGTTTTAATGTTAAAACTCAAAACTTTTAAAATATTTGTATTTGAAGTTAAATGTTACCATATAACCCACGAAATACAAACGCTTTTTTCAAAAAATGACATAAAATTACTGTATTTTTGATTTTGATAGGAGACAGGATACAGGATACAGGATACAGGATACAGGATACAGCAAATACCGCACCTAGCCTGAAGATAAACATGTAATTTTACCCATTACATAATCTCCTCATCATCAAATAAAATAAGAACACATATTCGTATTTTAAGCAGATGTTTTGATGGCTAGCAAAATTCTTGATCCACTTGTAACAAAATTTATTTTGCCAGAACATGCAGAAATGTTACGTCAGTATCATGAGGATAAGAAACTAATTGAGAAACCGATCATTGAAGAGGATGAGCTGGCCGAGTTTTGCTACAAGATATCTGACTCACGTCAGTATGACTATGCCTTAACCATTAGCTGGTGGAAAGAAACAAAAGAGGGTAGAGGCGTGATAGAATCTGCTTGGGGATGGGTAGATAGGTTTGATTCCCAATTTAAACAGATCAAGCTAAAAAACGACGAGTATTTCTGGTGGATTCCTGTAGAAGATGTGGTCAATATAGAAGCCTAAGCAGTGCCTCTTACAACTACATAGAATGTATAGCCTGTGGGAACAGGGATACAGCAAACACCCCATCAATAAGATTTATGATGGGGTGTTTATGTTATTGTCGAGTAGCCTTAACTAAGTTTCTGGCTATCCCACCAACTAAAAATGGATTTTATTATTTTTTTAAAGTCATCATAAAAAACCATTGTCAGAACTCCTAATATTGTTATTAATGCTGAAATTGATCCAGCATTAATAAACAACCCTATAAACATAATAACAAATCCTACGTACAAACCAGTATCTTTGTTATCGGCGATGATTATCTTTTTTTTGAAGCTCTCGTTTCCTTTTATTAAGTCATCTAGTGTTACATTGTATAACTCGCTAAGTAAAATCAAATTATCAATGTCAGGATAGCTTTTGTCATTTTCCCATTTATAGACAGCTTGTCTAGTCACACCAATTTTTTGAGCTATATCTTCTTGTGAAAGAGACTTTAATTCACGGAACTTTTTCAATTGCTGACCTAAACTCATTTCATTCATCCTTTTTTGTATCATCATTGCATATAAAGAAATAATTAGTAAAGAAACCATTGGTAACAATGCATGTAAACTAGTGGTTTACATCAGCAAATCCCGCCAATATCGACCAAGCGGGGTCTTTTTTCGTCAAAACCTCCATTTACTCGCTAAAGGATTCGACAAGGGCAGTAGTGAAGTGAGCAATGAGGTGATTTTATGATCTGCTACCTGAAAGCAATACTGGTCATGTTGGACATGTCACAGCAGGAGTTAGCTGATACACTTGGAGTTAGCCGAAATACGATCACAAGCCTTGCGAGGAATAAGTCAGTACCTAATCTAATGTTGGCTTATGACATAGTGGATGCTTTGAACGACCGAGCTGCTGAACAAGGGTTACAAAAACTATGGACGGTTGAGCAAATTTGGGATAGAAAAAAATCACAGTTGGACATGCAAAATCAAAGTTAACTGTGCATACACTGTACCATTAAGATTAAGGAGCTGGTGCAAATGTGGATCATTCACCAACGCATGGCAGAGCTTTGGAGATTGCAAAACTCAAAAACTTATCCTTAATCGCCAGTATGACGAACGATACGGACTGGCAGCACGAACTATGCTCAAGAATAGAGAAGATAGAAGGCTGACAACATTGACAACCAAATTGACAACGCAATGAAGTAAATGACAAGCAAAAAAGCTAAAAATATTCATTGTTAACTTCAATAAAATAGCGTAGTTGCGCTTCATTCATCTTATGTGTAAAGTAATAATTAAACGAGTTATGTAGAGCTAAATTGATATTTTCAATTGGCATGTGCATATAGGAACATCTCGAACGTATGATTACGAGACGGCGGGGTGTTCTTCTTTTTATTGATGGTGAAGTGACGAGAGGAAAAGAGGCAACATCGTGAATAACCTAGATTTCAAGCCATTTCTTAGTCAAATTTCGTTGCTGTTGCCAGCTTGCTTTTGTTAGTATAATAGGATAGCAACCAAGGCAGGAGAAAATTCACACAGGAATCCAAGAGAGCGGACTTAGTATGAGTAGGAAACGAGTGATGAAATGATTGTAACAACAGGAAATGAGCCAAAATCAGCTGTTCTGGCTCATGCGCAAGAACTGGCTACTATCTTTTCCGCTCCACTAGTTTCACGTGGAGAGGATTCAATTGAAAAACTCAGAGATAAATACCAGACGAATGATATTTTAATTGTAACTGCTAAGGGAGCTAGGTTGGAACGAAGAGGTCAACAAGCTTTCTTTTTTCATCCAAATACAGCTTCATTCCGTATAAAGAGGCTGGAACGCGGCGATAATGATACTATGCTTTCTGTTTGCCAAATTTCACCAGGTGATAAGGTGTTGGATGCCACGATGGGATTGGCAGCGGATGCGATCGTATTTGCCTATGCCACAGGTGAAGCAGGGCAAGTGGTTGGAATTGAATCGGAGCCTGTGATTGCTAGACTAGTCCGAGATGGTCTTGCTCATTGGAACACGGGAACGCAAGTCTTAATCGAGGCGATGAGGCGTGTACAGGTGGAACAATCAGATCATCTTAAAAAACTACAAGCGTTGCCTGATAACTCGTTTGACGTAGTTTATTTTGATCCTATGTTCCAACAAGCTGTCTTTGAGTCACATGGTATTTCTACCTTGCGTCAATTGGCTAATGATAAGGTGCTGACTGAGGAAACGATTGCTCAAGCTCGTCGGGTAGCTAAACGACGAGTCGTTTTAAAAGAGGGGACAACAGGTACCTTGCACGAGCAATTGGGTTTTACACCTTATCGAAAACGTGATCATCAAGTGATTTATAGTTATATCGAAGTATTGGAGGGGAGTGAGAGATGAAACAAAAAGAGAACTTAGTGGTAATTGCAGGCCCTACAGCAGTAGGTAAGACTGCTTTAAGCCTCCGATTAGCACAGCAATTTAACGGAGAGATCATCTCTGGTGATTCTATGCAAGTATATCGTGGTATGGATATAGGTACAGCTAAAGCTTCCGAGGAAGAGAGAGCCACTGTTCCCCATCATCTAATTGATATCATGAATCCAGATGAGGAATACTCTGTGGCTATCTTTCAACAGCAGGCACAACAGCTAATCACCCAAATCAATCAGCGTAATCATCTACCTATTATCGTGGGTGGAACGGGACTTTACATACAGTCAGTTACTCATGCTTATCAATTCTCTGAGGCGGATCAGGATGAGGAAATGCGAGAGCGTTTGCAGAGATTTGCCGATGTGGAAGGAGTAGAAGCTCTTCACAGGCGCTTACGCGAGCATGATCCTATTACAGCAGATCGGTTGCATCCTAATGATGTCCGCCGTGTTATACGTGCTATAGAAATATACGAGTTGACTGGAAAACGTATGTCTGATTTTCAAAATCAGGCCGATTATTCCCCTTACAACCTGAAAATCATAGGCTTAACAATGGATCGGGCGAAACTATATGAAAGAGTAAATCAACGAGTCGATTTAATGATTGAGGCTGGATTGGTAGAAGAAGTTCGCGTTTTGCTTGATCAAGGCTATTCCGCCGATCTAGTAGCGATGCAGGGGTTAGGCTACAAGGAGCTCATTCCTTATCTATATGGTGAGATTACGTTAGACAAAGCGATAGCTGATATTAAACAAAGAACCAGGCATTTTGCTAAGCGCCAGTTAACTTGGTTTAGACGTATGCCTCAGTTGGAATGGTATGATATGACTGATTCCGATTCTTATGAACAAGTGGTTGAAACAATTACCAGTGCGTTGGAAGGAAAGTTCCATTCAACGCCGAATATATAACTTACAAGTCCTTTTAGGGGGTATTGTCCATGAAACAGACGATCAATATTCAAGATACGTTCTTAAACCATTTACGTAAAGAAAATATCGCAGTTACCATATATTTGGTAAACGGGTTCCAATTGAGAGGCTATATCAAGGCGTTTGACAACTTCACAATCGTTATTGATACAGAGGGCAAACAACAATTGGTTTATAAACATGCGATCTCAACATTTACTCCACAACGTCCGGTATCTTTGATGTCGGAAAGCCAATCACAACAATTGTAATAGCAGACAAGAAAATCAGGGTTTCTTCGGGAATCCTGATTTTTTTGCTGAAAAAAGCATAAACAAGAAGATTTTTGCAGGTAAATATTGACTTTTTTGCGTATAACGGAATAAAATGGAAGTATTACATGATGAAGGCAGGCGATGAGATGTTTGCTGAAGAGAGAAGAGGCAAGATTCTGGAGATCCTTCATGAAGCGCAACGGGTGTTGGTGAAGGAGCTAGCAGAACAATTTCACGTTTCTATTGATTCTATCAGGAGAGATTTATCCATTATGGAAGAGCAGGGATTATTGAAAAAAACACATGGAGGAGCTATCCCTGTATCAGCTGTGCGCAAGCCCGTTGTACCATCAGCTGTACGCATTAAAGATGGTCCTAGTCATATCACTGCCATTTCCAAAACAGCCGTATCCTACATACAAGAGCACGATACCATATTTTTGAGTGGAACAAACCTGCATTTTCATATGGTAAAATATTTACCTCAACATATGCCAATAACAGTGGTTACTAACTCGATTAAAATTGCAGAACAATTGCGTGAATCTGAAAATACTGACGTTTACTTGATCGGTGGACAAGTTAAGAAAACAGGTTTAATTTCTGATATCATCGCGAATGAAATGGTAAAACAATTTACAATTGATCTTTGTTTCATGACAGCTGGAGCCATCAGTTTACAAGGTGTTAGCACTCCAACACCAGAAGTAGCTAGTTTTAGCCGTGCTGTTTTGGAGGTTTCTCGACGTCGTTTTATTTTAGCGTCTCATGAGAATATGGGGCATGATGCCTTTTCTAAAATAGGTCCCCTCAACAGCTTTCATTTACTAATCACTGACGAGGGAACACCAAAAGAGTTGCGAGATCAAATTGAAAAGCAAGGACTAGAGGTAACGGTAGCCAAAGGAAGCTACCCGGTCGCTGTTCCTGATTATTTGTAATTTTTTACATTTTTGTTTCCTGGTCACCTAACTCTTCATGCGAAAGCTGAAACAAGCCCCCAAGTTGCGAAGTGGCCAGGATATAATAATCATTGGCAGTTACTTCTTTAAAACCACAACGGTTATATAGTTTAAGCGCATTTTTGTTCTTCGTCTCTACCTCTAGGACGATTGAAGGTGATTGTTCTTGGATTAATTTGTTTACCACTCTTGTCAAAATCTCTCTCCCATATCCTTTTCCTTGTAAGGCTGGCATGACTGCAAAGCCGTAAATAAAATCTATATCCTCACTTCGTTGATGACTAATTTTTCCTATAAATTCGTTATGATGAAAAGCCACTATAAGATGTCGATCAGGTTCTTCAACTCCTGTTGACGCATATTCTTTTGCATCCTCTTTCGATAACCCAAAGGACTCCATATCAATTTGGACGAGTAAGGGAAGGTCATCTTTCGTTGCTTCTCTAAGAAGAAGAGAGGGTACTATTGGCTCAGTGGGAGAGGCTTCTAATTCCATCCAATATTCTGAGAAGGAATAGGCACTTCCCAGTGCTTCTAAGAATGCCTTACCAGATGCAGATTTTTCTTGTGACATGAAAATAAGTTTTGGCAACTGACGACGTTCAATTTCTGGGTAAGCGAGTCGAAGCAAAGAAGAAAAGATGCCATTACGTCTATGAGCCGGATCTACCATTCCGCTGATTTCTACCTCCCGACTATTAAAAATATACAAGGCAAGATAGCCAATGATTCGGTTATCTTTTGCAAAATAAAAATCCTGAATTTGGTCAGTAGGTCTACAGTTAAGCATGTCCAGATTTAACTTAATTTCAATTTGGTCATATTTATTACAAACCTGTAAAAGCTCCTTTATTTGAGTAAGTTCTGTTGCTGTAAGTCCTGCAGCGGCATAAACGCCGTTTGGCTGTCTTAGCACATTTATTCACACCTTTCGAGTACTGCTAGCTACATATAAATGATTCTTGACGCTAACGTATTATAATTAAGTATAAAAGAATTTGAAAATTACGCACATTAAAAATTGCGTGTTATGTAGCATAAATTGCGAACGTTGATTTTACTGCTTACACAGATGGTTGTGTATTTGAGTTTTTACCCATTATTGCAAAATTTTTGACGCTGTCTGACAGACTCTTGGAGTCCTTTTTTTGTGGATGTGTTACCACACATGAATAAGTGTAACAGCCGATGTGGTACGCGTGGGATGGGAGCGGATAGTACCTAAGTCTATTATGAGAATTATAGGCTCTGAACTGAAGGAAAATCAGGACGTTCCCAAAAGCATAAGGATGGGAAATGATGGGATATGACCTTTGTTATTGCTACATTACCGCTATACTATTTTCGGCTCTTTTTGTATTTTTTCCAACCGAAGAATTACAACGGTCAATGGACAACTATCATAGCTAATTTCAGAGCCTATAACAATTGGGAAAAGTCTATTAGATAGTTGTATGAATATAACGTATGGGCAATAAACAAATTTGTAACCGACTAAAAGAGCTTCCAAAGGATGTTTATCGTCAAGAGGTTAAAAGTGTGTTTTCATCGATATCTAATGCATTGGCCCATATTTATCTTTCTGATCTTGGGTGGATAGAAGTTTACTTAATGAAAACTAGTGTATCCGAATTAATACCCCATGTTGTGAATCATGGAACATATCATCGTGGCAATATCACAGTTATGTTACGACAAATAGGTTACGCTTCTATCACGACAGATTATGGTCTTTATTTATATTTAAAAACAAAGGGACAGTAACTGAGGATTGAAAACCCAGCATTCTGTACGAGGCGGCTGTTTGTGCTGTCTGAATAACCCAAAACAGCCTTTAACTTGAAGGCTACCGTTAGAAAAAATCCTTCTGGCAAATACTTTGCCATTCTTTTGACAGGTTTGAAAATAGCCAATCCCGGGATTCTTCGTCAATACGAAAAGAGGCTTGCTACTTGGCAACAGAAACTGTCAACTCAACTGATTCGTGAAAATCAAACGATTTGCTTGGAAGGCTTACGTGTGGAAAACATGATCAAGAACCACAAGCTTGCGAAAAGAATTGCGGATGCGTCATGGTCAGCATTTAGAACCATATAGAATACAAAGCAGCTTGGTATGGAATAATACCAACTAAGCCCATAACAGTTTTTTTACCCCATTTATTTTCCTCTAAGTTATACTTTAGTCTAATATGCTTTCATTCTTCATCTGCTTGCCAAAATTCAACTTCTTCTGCAATAACTCTATACAAAGTCCAAGAGGGAGACACTAAAGTTGGATTCTGACGTATACTATGGAGTTGCTTGGTTAGAGCGTCATTGAAATCACTTTGCTTTTCTAATATTGAATTTTGTTTGTCAATTAAAGTTATTGCTCGAGCTACGGTTCCGCGATTTAAGAAGTCTTTGGCATTGATTTCTTTAGCCATCTTAATTGCTTTTCCACGTATTGTAACTTGTCTTCCAATTAATGAAGAAAGTCGTCTCCCTTAATTAAGGAAACGACTTTTTCTTATGCAAACATTGCAAACAATTTCAAGGGACGTAAATGAATATAAAGGGGAGTTGTTGACGAACTGTTGACCAAATCCGTTAACATGTTTCGGAATCAATCAAAATAGAACGTAAATACGAGGAGAAAAAGTTGATTTAATCGTAATTAATCACACTATAAGACTATAATAAAGCGCCAGTGAAAGTGATTCCTCCTATTGCGGTAACTGTACCACTACCAATAATTTGGCCAACTAATGTGTACGTAACATTACCGACCCCAGGAGTTAAATCAACATGATTTATACTCGTAGAGCCAAACGCATTTGTTCCAGTTCTCTGATCATTAATACTAAAAATAACAGTAGTTCCTCGGAGAATCTGGAATTCGATTACTGGATTACTTGCTCCATTTTGCCAACCAATTATTCCACTTAACCAAATACGGTTTGTAGCGGTACTTCCTGATACTGTGATGGTTTTTAATGTGGTTTGGGTGCTACTTATTACTATAGCTGAACTGCCACTGGTATTCGGAATGTTTTCGGAGACCTGGAAATTTAAAAAGGTTCCAGAAGAGCCCGTGGAACCAGTAGCCCCCGTAGCGCCGGTGTCACCCGTAGCGCCAGTGATTCCGGTAGCGCCGGTGTTACCCGTAGCGCCAGTGATCCCGGTAGCGCCGGTGATTCCGGTAGTGCCAGTGATCCCGGTAGCGCCAGTAATCCCGGTAGCGCCAGTGATTCCGGTAGCGCCGGTGTTACCCGTAGCGCCAGTGATCCCGGTAGCGCCGGTGATTCCGGTAGTGCCAGTGATCCCGGTAGCGCCAGTAATCCCGGTAGCGCCAGTAGCGCCGGTAGTTCCGGTAGTTCCGGTAGCGCCAGTAATCCCGGTAGCGCCAGTAATACCAGTAGCGCCGGTGTCTCCGGTAGCGCCAGTGATCCCGGTAGCGCCGGTAATACCAGTAGCGCCAGTAGCGCCAGTGATACCCGTAGCGCCAGTAATACCAGTAGCACCGGTGTCTCCGGTAGCGCCAGTAGCCCCAGTAGCGCCAGTAGCGCCAGTAATGCCGGTAGCGCCAGTATCACCCGTAGCGCCGGTAATCCCGGTAGCGCCAGTAATACCAGTAGCGCCAGTAATACCAGTAGCGCCGGTAATACCAGTAGCGCCGGTAATACCAGTAGCGCCGGTAATACCAGTAGCCCCAGTAATGCCAGTAGCCCCAGTGTCACCAGTAGCGCCAGTAATACCAGTAGCACCGGTGTCTCCAGTAGCGCCGGTGTCTCCGGTAGCGCCAGTAATGCCGGTAGCGCCAGTATCACCCGTAGCGCCGGTGTCTCCGGTAGCGCCAGTAATGCCGGTAGCGCCAGTATCACCCGTAGCGCCGGTAATCCCGGTAGCGCCGGTAATCCCGGTAGCGCCAGTAATACCAGTAGCGCCAGTAATACCAGTAGCGCCGGTAATACCAGTAGCGCCAGTAATGCCAGTAGCCCCAGTAATACCAGTAGCGCCGGTAATCCCGGTAGCGCCAGTAATACCAGTAGCGCCAGTAATACCAGTAGCGCCGGTAATCCCGGTAGCGCCGGTAATCCCGGTAGCGCCAGTAATACCAGTAGCGCCAGTAATACCAGTAGCGCCAGTAATACCAGTAGCGCCGGTAATACCAGTAGCGCCAGTAATACCAGTAGCGCCGGTAATACCAGTAGCCCCAGTAATGCCAGTAGCGCCAGTAATACCAGTAGCACCGGTGTCACCAGTAGCGCCGGTGTCTCCGGTAGCGCCAGTAATGCCGGTAGCGCCAGTATCACCAGTAGCGCCGGTAATACCAGTAGCCCCAGTAATGCCAGTAGCCCCAGTGTCACCAGTAGCGCCGGTAATACCAGTAGCGCCAGTAATACCCGTAGCGCCGGTAATACCAGTAGCCCCAGTAATGCCAGTAGCGCCAGTAATACCAGTAGCGCCAGTAATACCAGTAGCGCCAGTGATACCCGTAGCACCGGTGTCTCCAGTAGCGCCAGTGTCTCCGGTAGCGCCAGTGATACCAGTAGCCCCAGTAATGCCGGTAGCGCCAGTGTCACCAGTAGCGCCGGTAATGCCCGTAGCGCCGGTAATACCCGTAGCGCCGGTAATACCAGTAGCGCCGGTAATACCAGTAGCCCCAGTAATGCCAGTAGCGCCAGTGATTCCGGTAGCGCCAGTAATACCAGTAGCGCCAGTAATACCCGTAGCACCGGTGTCTCCGGTAGCGCCAGTGATACCCGTAGCGCCGGTAGTTCCGGTAGCGCCAGTATCACCAGTAGCGCCGATAGTTCCGGTAGCGCCAGTGATCCCGGTAGCCCCGGTGTCTCCGGTAGCGCCGGTGATCCCGGTAGCGCCAGTGTCACCAGTAGCGCCAGTATCACCAGTAGCGCCGATAGTTCCGGTAGCGCCAGTGATCCCGGTAGCCCCGGTGTCTCCGGTAGCGCCGGTGATCCCGGTAGCGCCAGTGTCACCAGTAGCGCCAGTAGCCCCGGTATTTCCTATTGTCCCTGCTCCAGTTTGTACTAATACAATGTCATCAACTACTATATCTGAAGTTGATGGAGAAGGAATCTTATGAATAATCACCATTGCATGAGTAGCCATTGCAGGTACAACGGAAGATATTTCGTAGATGGTACTCCAGTTATTATTCAGATTATCGGGAAGATGGCCTATTGGAAGTATAATACTCATCCCAATACTTATAGGGGTTGAAGCTGCATTTAAATAAATAAGTGCAATATCTACTTGTGGGCTTGGTAAATTTCCTATTTTTGCGATCGATAGAAAGAATTCAAAACTATCTCCAACTGTTACAGGTACTGCTTGAAACAAAAAACTGTTAGCTGCATTTCCAAAAAGTAGTGCACTATAAGAACCAGTGTGACTCTGCAGGTTACTAATTGCTACATTCGAAGAACTCCATGGGATCAGGCTGCCGGTTTCAAAATTACCATTTACAATTTTGTTGCCAAAAGGCAATTAAATCACCACTTCCATAAATAGGTTTATTAGAGCTAATGTATTATATGGTGACTCTTCTATTTTTGAAAGGGTAAATACCAGTGGCTAAAAATACAAAATTTGAATAGAATTGATCGTTATGGAGTACGAGAGAGAAATACTCAATCAAACAAGAATCCAGAAAAGCAGATCCATACGAGATGTGATTGAATATGTTCAGGGATGGATAGATAAATATGTTAGTACAGTGTATACAGATTAACGCTTTTCTATTTTTTTCATTATGTTAGACTATTTGTAAAAGCTTCTACTTTCCTATTATGACGTCGTTATGTTTGCATAATTAAGTAAAGATACTTTTAAGTTTCAGAAAATGGTGCACATTAAAAATTGTGTATTAGCTAGCATTTATTGTGTTGGGGGAAATATAAATAAATGGATATGCTTCTAGAATGGAAAAACAGTGGTTTTCGACTGTTTACCTTGCAACAAGGTGAAAGCGATGAATTACATGATCATGGCAATTACTTGCAAGTAAGCATGCCGCTCGACAACGAGGTAGAGATTCAATGGAATAAACGATACCAAAGAGTGGCTTCTGGGCAAAGGCTGTTGGTACAACCAGATGAACAACATCGCCATCTTGCTACTTATGGTCCTGCTACTATTATGTTAGTTAGCTTACAGTGTGATTTTTTACAAGAAGTTTGGGAAAATGAACAGCCTGCAAGAGCAAAACATTCACTTGAATACACAAGTTTATCTACGGAGATTGTCCCCCTTTTTCAGCAAACCGTCCAACGTGCTTTTCAGC
Source organism: Brevibacillus laterosporus DSM 25 (assembly GCF_002706795.1). Taxonomy (NCBI): domain Bacteria; kingdom Bacillati; phylum Bacillota; class Bacilli; order Caryophanales; family Paenibacillaceae; genus Brevibacillus; species Brevibacillus laterosporus. The sequence goes on along the minus strand of NZ_CP017705.1, from coordinate 256,413 downwards.
GATCGTTGTTTGAGCCGATGGATGAATTGCTTCAAATGGAGCAGGAGTGGGAGGTAGCAAGACTATTCCTTACCCTTCATTCAAAAAATAATACATGCACTGAGCTTAAAGTGACCTCACTGTATGAACATCCAGGAGTCAAAAGAGCGATTGACTATATGCATGATGAATTTAAACACCCCTTAACGCTTGAAGAGATAGCAGGTATCGCTGGTAGTAGTAAATATCATTTTATTCATCAGTTTAAAAAAAATAAAAGAATGACACCTGGACAATATCTGCAACAATTACGAATAAAAGAGGCAGCTTATTTACTACGTACAACTGATTGGGAAATCACACGAATTGCTTTTGAAGCTGGGTTTGGTAGTGTCAGCTCATTTCAACGCGTATGGAAGCAACAATATGGAGTTTCAGCTAGCGATTTTAGAAAAAATGTGTAAGTCATGTATAGAAATGTTCAATGTGGCTACACTATAATCATCGAGCTCGGTGGTCACCAATTAGAAACGCGCAACAGTCTTTATAGGAGGTTGATGTGCCGTGGACGATGAAATGATTACCCAGATTGTGGTATCCGGTTCGCTTTGATGATCTAACTCTATAATGGAGGTAGATGTGTTAAAGAACAGTACCGCTAGTACCCCAAATGACTGAGCTCGATGTAAACCGCTCTCCTATGAGGGCGGTTTTTCATGTTGAATGGAAGTATTTCTATAAAAATCATTGTCACAAAAATTGTTTAGCAGAATCTAATTTTATAGAGGAAAAAGAATACATAAAGCGGGTGAACACATTGGAAAAAGCGGAAATCGCTTTAACGATGTCTAAAGAGATTATTTTCGAGTCTCTTATGCATGAATATGGCCAAAAGATTTTAAATATGGTGTATCTCATGATAAAAGACCAAAAGATTGCAGAGGACATTACACAGGAAACGTTTATGAAGGCTTACATGAATTGGGATTGTTTTAGAGGGGAATCAGAGCCTAAGACATGGTTGTATCGAATTGCGATCAATGAAACGAAGAAGTATGTCCGTTCCTGGTCGTTTCGAACGATTTTTTCAAAGCTTACCTTGCAAAGTCAACAACAAGCGCAAAATAAGGTAACGGATGATACGGAAAGTGTATTTTTTAAGCAAAATCGAGCAACTGAATTAAAAAAGCTGGTAATGTCTTTGTCCCCAGATTATCGCCAAGTCATTATTTTACGTTATTATCAAGAGCTGGAAATGAAAGAAATAGCATTTATTATGCAGATGAAAGAAGAGGCAGTACGGAAAAGACTTTCGCGTGCTCGTCAACAGATCAAGCAGATGCTGGAAAGTAGGGGAGAGTCATGGGTGTAGATTCATTCGATAAAAAAATAGTACAAGAGTTTAGAGCGGCCAATTTAGATATGCTTCCCTTCACTCCTCAAATGGAAGCTAAAATTTGGGAAGGGATTCGTCAGAAAAAGCTGAAAAACCGTCGTGTGTTTACTTCCCTATCTTTAGCATGTGGCTTTGCTTTGGTCGTGCTAGGAACACGGTCCGCATGGATCGGGGAAACATCGCAGGTTACTTTACATCCAGTAATTATAAAGCATGAAACCGAATTAAAAGGATTGTCTCCAGAAGCGAAAAAAACGGTACAGTCACTTTATAAATTTGCGCCTTATCTGCAAAATGGCCAAGTAACAAAGCTGAGCGATAATAGTGATAGATACGATAGATAATAGTGATAGATACGATATTTATATGAAAGAAAAGAAAAAAGAAAAAGGTGAGGGATGGTCAGCAGAAATTCGGATCGATCGGACGAGTGGAGAGTTGGAAAAACTCGACGTATTAGGAGAGGAGAGGATCAGGGCAACAAAATCTGTTCTTATACAAAGGGGAACTGCCATTCTCCAAGAGATGCTAGGAGAAAAGAGTAATGAGTATAAGCAAATTGGGTTAGATAGATCAATTAGTTTCCAGCGATTTGTTAATAAAATTCCTGTATCGGGAGATTACATCGGGATTGATATTAATGAAAAAGGCGAGTTAGATGGGTATTGGAGACAGGGTAGTTTAGATTCTTTTGTAGATAAAGCAGCTTTTCCGCTTCCATCAAAAGTAATTCCTTCACATGAATTAGGGGATTATTTACAAAAATATATAAAATTAAGGTATGTAGAACATTTTGATCCGAAAAACGACCGCCCGATTCTAGAATACACACCAGGTATCCTGGATATGTATAATTTCGACGCAATAACGGGTAAACCGATCTATCATACATACTACGATTATGATCCTCCGACCTTGATTCAAATGGATCCACCGAATAAGCCTGTAATTGCACGCACTCAACAAGAAGCAGAGCTACTCATTAAACGGGAGTATGAAATAAAGGGGCCATTAAAAGTCTATTCAAATAATTGGGATGATCATAAACAACGTAAGAAAGAGAACGAGGCGGTTTATCAATTTGGAGAAAGGGGTGAATATACGGTTTTCACTGAATTAAGTTCTGGGCGTGTCTTACAAATTACCAAGGATACTCCTAAAGCGAAAGGGAAAATTTCTAAAGAGAATGCTAAAGAGAAAGCGATTCGTTTTCTGGAGAAATACCTTGATTCCTGGGACAAGGAAGTACAACTCACATACAGTAATGAGGATGAATACTCATATAAATTCCGTTTCTTTAAAAGCTATCAAGGCATTCCGGTTCTACCGACGGTTGATTCATATATCAGCTATTCGGTTAAAATAGATTCAGCTACAGGAGAAGGAATCTCATTTATAAAAGATTCAATTGAAAAACCTTATGTACCTAATAAGCAAGTCAAGCTCCCGGATCGAAATGCTATTATGTCAACGAAAGTGGGAGCTAGTGAGTGGCTTCGTCATAATCCAGTAAAGCTAGTGTATGAGTTTGTAGGTGGGGGAAAGGACCCTAGGTTGGTGTACCAACTTGTGGAAAAAAGGGTAGATAAAAATGTTTTTATTGATGCGACCACAGGTAAAGCCGTTTTAGTTGACAGATAGGAAGTATTCCCGGATCACTGTAACAGGTGAGACGGGATTTTTTTATAAATCAAGCTATTTATTTTTGGATTTTCTGTACAGGATTTTAAAGCATGCTGCGTATACTGTAGAGACGATTATGGAAGGCAGGTGATGGGACATGAAACAGGCTGCGACCATGACCAAAACGGTCGTTACAGAATCGCCGGAATCACCACATCGAATTCAATTTGTGTTTCATCATCCGGTGGTACAGCCGCTAAAGGAACCAGAGCCATTGGCAGACACGGTACGCTCTACAGCTAATGATCAAATCAAATCAGTTATTAATGAGCTGGAAAAAATGATTGGATTAGATGAGGCAAAGCTTGTCATGTACGAGATTTATGCTCTCCTTAGAACGAACCGTGAACGAGCAAAGCATCAATTAAAGACAGAACAACAAGTATATCATATGGTATTTAAAGGTAGTCCAGGAACAGGAAAGACTACTGTGGCCCGGATTTTTGGAAAGGTACTCAAAGAGATGGGAATATTAAGCAAGGGGCATTTAATTGAGGTGGAGCGAGCCGATCTGGTGGGAGAGTTCATCGGACATACAGCACAGAAAACACGAGATTTAATAAAAAAAGCTTTGGGTGGTATCCTGTTTGTGGATGAGGCTTATTCGTTAGCACGCGGAGGAGAAAAGGATTTTGGCAAGGAAGCAGTGGATTGTCTAACAAAGGCGATGGAAGATCATAAAAATGAATTTATTTGCATTTTGGCAGGGTACACAGAGGAGATGGATGAGTTTCTACACATTAATCCAGGTCTACCTTCGCGCTTTCCCATCCAGATTCATTTTACTGATTATGAGGTGGAGGAGTTAATGGAGATTGCTTCTATTATGGTCGAGGAAAAACAATATGTGCTCACCTCTACGGCAAAAGAAAAAATGAAACAACATCTGATCCATCTACTATCCGATCCTTTTTTGGAGTCATTTAGCAATGCTCGTTACATACGGAATTTGCTGGAGAAAGCAATTCGAGCACAAGCTATGCGTTTATTAAAGAGCTCTAATCCAAGCAAGGAAGAATTAATGAACATACGGTCAGAAGACTTACAGGTAAGTAATCCGTTTTTGAACTGAAAATCTGATGTTTAACGACTACAACATTTGTTTTAAAATCTGGTGAATCAAGCTCCGCATCCCTCTGGATTTCATGGTAGAAGGATGAAAGGGATGACAAATGGGTAAAAAAGAAGGTATATTGATTACTAGTTAGTAAAAGAATGAATCAGGGCATACGTTTGCTAGACACATGCGGGCGGATGCCGTTCTTTTCGTCTGGGGACGTGGGAAGGAAGGATACATATATGAGTGAATGGAATAAACAACAAACAGCTATAGTAGTCGGTTGTCTATTAGATCAACGGGATGAAGAACGAATGCGATTGTCCATGGAGGAGTTGGGAGAGCTAGCACGTACGGCCGGTGTTGAAGTGCTAGAAGTTATCACCCAAAATCGAGATCGAGTAGATTCAGCTTGGTATCTAGGAACGGGTAAAATTCAGGAAATTGCTGAATTAGCAGTAAGTCTGGATGTGGATGTTGTCATTTTTAATGATGAATTATCTTCTAGCCAAAACCGTAATTTGGAGGCTTTATTTGAATGTCGAGTAATTGACCGTACACAGTTGATACTAGATATATTTGCGAGTAGAGCTAATTCACGAGAAGGTAAAATCCAAGTAGAGCTAGCGCAATATAGCTATTTACTACCCCGACTTGCCGGACAGGGAAACCAAATGTCCCGATTGGGTGGTGGAATTGGTACACGTGGTCCTGGTGAGACCAAATTGGAAACAGACCGCCGTCATATTCGTCGTCGAATTAGCGAGTTAAAGCAACAGTTAGATGATATCGTGCGGACTCGTCAGCTTCACCGTGAGCGTCGGAAGAAAAACCACGTGTACCAAATCGCGCTGGTTGGCTATACGAATGCAGGCAAATCTACCTTACTAAATAATTTAACAAAAGCGGACACATTGCAAGAGGATAAATTATTTGCTACGCTTGACCCAACCACACGTCAGCTGGCTTTGCCTAGTGGAAAGGAAGTACTGTTGACGGATACGGTTGGTTTTATTCAAGACCTACCGACAGCTCTGATTGCAGCTTTCCGTTCAACCTTAGAAGGGGTTCAAGAGGCAGATTTAATTTTACATGTGGTCGACTGCTCTCACCCTGACTTTGAAGTTCATATGGAAGTTGTAGATAAAGTCTTAAAGGATTTAGAAGCTGAAAGCATCCCACGATTAGTCGTATATAATAAGGCTGACTTGCTTGATTCTGACAAGTATCTACCGCATCTTGAAGATTCGATTCAGGTATCAGCATTGTCCGAGCAAGATTTACAACGTCTGTTAAATAGAATAGAAGGAATTGTATTGACGGGATATGAGAGTGTTGAGCTGATTATTCCGATGGAACGTGGAGATGTGATTTCCATGATGCATCGAGCTGGATTGGAAATGGAGCAGGAATTCTCCGAAGATGGCACCGCTTATCATATTACGATACGTATTAAGCCAGATGAGCCAATGTATGGTCGCTTGATTCCATATATGGTAAATCCACCAGTTATCAACGAAGAGGAATGGTAAGAGAAAGGTGAGAAAGAACATGTTTCAACTGTTTACACACGGAGAGCAATTTCGCCCGCTCGTGGAAGAGGTAGAAGAAATGATTGCCAAGCGACATCAGGAAGTGTCTCGCTTGGTTGATTATAATCAATTAAAGGTGTTGCGCTCATTCCAAAAGCATGAAGTGAATGAATTTCATTTTTCGCCATCTACAGGATATGGCTATGATGACAGTGGTCGTACTACATTAGAATCCATTTATGCAGAGGTGTTTGGTGGAGAAGCGGCCTTAGTACGACCGCATATCATATCCGGTACGCATGCTATTGCTATTAGTTTATTTGGGATGCTGCGCCCAGGAGATCACTTATTATATATAACGGGCAAACCATACGATACGTTAGAAGAAGTAGTAGGGGTACGTGGGGAAGGTCAAGGCTCCTTGAAGGATTATGGGATTAGTTATGACTATGTACCATTATTAGAGGATGGAAGCATTGATTTTAATGCTGTAAGGACGGCGATTCGTCCCGAAACGAAAGTGATTGGTATTCAGCGCTCACGTGGATATGCCGATCGCCCGTCGTTTACGATTGCTAAGATAGAGGAAATGATTTCTTTTGTTAAAGAAATCCGCCCTGAATTAAACGTGTTTGTAGATAATTGCTATGGTGAATTTACAGAAGAAAAGGAACCACTACAGGTCGGCGCTGATATTATGGCGGGTTCGCTGATTAAAAATCCAGGTGGTGGCTTGGTCAAAACAGGCGGGTATATTGTGGGGCGTGAGGATCTGGTTACAATGGCGTCTTATCGTATGGCAGCTCCTGGGATTGGAGCGGAGGGAGGAGCGTCATTATACTCCTTATTGGAGATGTTCCAAGGATTCTTCTTAGCTCCGCATGTAGTAGGTGAAGCGTTAAAAGGGGCGATCTTCTCGTCTGCAATGTTGGAAAAGCTGGGCTTCCGTACTGATCCATTGTGGCATGAACCACGAACTGATTTAATTCAGTCGGTTGAATTTGGAAGTGCTGAACGATTAATAACCTTCTGCCAAGGTATTCAGAAGGCAGCACCTGTAGATTCACACGTAACACCTTATCCTAGTCCTATGCCAGGCTATGCCGATGAGGTGATCATGGCAGCGGGTACCTTTATTCAAGGTGCTAGTATTGAGTTTTCTGCTGATGGTCCCCTACGTGCGCCTTATTTAGGCTTTGTACAAGGTGGTCTTACTTACTCGCATGTAAAAGTGGGAATTTTAACAGCTTTAGATGGTATGATTGCAAAAGGCTTACTTGATTTATAGCATTTTACTATGATTTTTATACAATTGTGCAGACAGCTATGAATGAACATCATTTATAGCTGTTTTTTTGTATGTGGTAATCGTGAAGGTTAGTCAAGAATTACAGGTTTTTCCACTAATCTGATGGAATATATGGAATATTTTGGTATATTAATAAGGAAGGGATATATGACAAGGAATGCGGTGAAGTCATGCAAATTGAACCAGACCAACAGCGACAAAAAGACCCGGAAATATTATTCCGTGTAAATATTATGTTTTTAGCTGTCTTTATCTGTTTTGTAGTTGTCATTTTACGGCTAGCATATGTTCAAGTTGTCCAAGGAGAGTTATTTGCACAAGAATTGGAGAAATACAGTCTAAAAGAACTTCCGATCCCGGCTCCAAGAGGTCATATTTTAGATCGTAATGGCGTAGTGCTTGTTGATAACAAGCCTGTATTCACTGTGAAATTTATGGACAAACCAGAAGAGAAAATTAACAAGGAGAAAGTAGCTGAGGATCTGGCTACCTTGTTGGATTGGAAGCAAGAGGAGCGAGGTGATGATAGGAAGCTTGCTGATTTAGGGATTCAGCTACAGGCTAGCTTTCCTATCATGTTAACTCCTGAGGAACGTCAGAGATTGCGAACGCAAATACAGATAAAATTAGATGCATTACCTTCACCAGAGAGAATCGATCCATTACAACCTGTTGAATTATTTAGCATAGCAAAAGAAGTACATGTACCCATCAAGTATGTCTTTACCGATGTAGAACGAACTCAGGCCCTAGAACTGTTACGAAAAAAAACAGGGAAGACCTTGCCGAATGAGCAAGGTTCAAATGATCGGGTATTACTTACCGAGATTATAAAACAGCAGATTTCTTTTCCTTATCATTTTGAAAAAAAACAGGCAGATGACCTCGTTCGCAAAATAAAAAGTTCCATGGAGATTTTACGTGAGACACCTGTTACTAAGCAGAGTGATCGAAAGCTAATTGAAAATGCACGCTTCTTTTTCCTAGATGTAAAGCTAGGCCACTCTGCTTTACAACGCGAGCAGACATGGCGAAAACTGCTTGTTTTAGAGCGTATGGTAGGAATGGGTGTACCCGCCTTCATGCCAAGGCAGATAAAGCGAAATATCACAGCGTTTGAAGATGCACGGATTGAGGAGCGGTTAGTCGAATTACCTGGTGTTTATGTAGAGGTGGAGCCGCTAAGGAAAGTAAAAACTGATGCGAACGGAGGGCCACTTGCGACACACATTTTAGGGTATATAAATTCAATTGATCCTCAATTTGTCAAGGAGTATAAATCTAAACAATATTCTGGGAATGAATTAGTTGGTGTAGCTGGTTTAGAAAATTATTACGAGTCGCAGCTACGGGGGAAGAATGGTGCCATGGCTGTACAGGTAAATCGAAATTCGGAATTTGTCAATGAAACCATAAAGCGTATCGCAGAGCCGGGAAATGATCTAATTCTTACTTTGGACTGGAGATTTCAAGATAAAGTAGAGGAGATTCTTCATAAAAGTCTTTCGCAGAAAAATCTGAAAGTAGGGCATGCGGTGGTGATGGTTCCTAGTACGGGAGAAATATTAGCCTTGGCAAATTATCCTGACTATGATTTGAATTTATATTATGATCGAGAGACATTTAGTAAAGTGTATAAAACTGATATCTTGCCCTATGAAGATAATAAAATTACTCGAGGAGCTTATGCACCAGGCTCGACAGTAAAACCTGTATCCGTCATGCTTGCATTACAGGAAGGGCTGGTTTCACCTTCTGAGACAATCATGGACAGAGGAGGTATTTATGTCGGGAATCGATTTAAAAATAACTGGTTACGCTCTGGACATGGTGCGGTAGATGCGAGAAGGGCCTTGCAAGTATCTAATAATACCTACATGTATGAAATGGGACTTCGTCTAGCGAGAAAGGGCAATCGTGAGGGCAAGCATTATAGCGAACAATTTGAGGTGTTAGATTACTATAACAGTCAATTTGGATTGGGTGTAAAAACGGGAATCGATCTTCCGGGAGAGAAGACAGGATATCGAGCGGACGACAAATATTTAGGGAATTTAGTAGATGCATTTATCGGTCAATATAATAATTTTACGCCCATGCAACTTTGTCAGTATGTAAGTACAATCGCAAATGGGGGTTATCGAATCAAACCCCATGTAGTCAAGGAGATACGTAAGGGAGCAAGTAATCCAGCAGATCGAACACTGTTGACCAAAGTGAAGCCATACGTCATAAATAAAGTGGATATAGATCCCAAGTGGATAAAGGTAGCTCAGGAAGGGATGGCCAAGGTAACACAGCCCAATGGTACTGCGTATCGGAATTTTAAAGATTTTCCTTTTCCTGTGGCAGCTAAAACAGGAACAGCACAAACTGGTGGAAACACAGACAATGCGTTGATTGTTGGATATGCACCTGTTAATAACCCGCAAATTGCATTTGCTGTAGTTGTACCAGGTGGCGGACATGGCGCTGATATGTCTGGACCAATTGCAAAGCAAATTTTGGAAGAGTATGTGAAAATGTATGGGATCGAGCAATCATTAAAATTGATAAGATAATACCGTAAAAGGGAGCATGTTCTCTGATTGTCTTACTGTCTACCGTGTATAAGGTAGTCAAGAGATAGTCGAGGACATGTTTTTTTCTTAAATTAAAAAAGTCATGTCAGGTTATCTAACATGTATTGACAGATAATCTGCTATCAGTTAGAATTTGAACATAACAAATTTGAATAAATTGATTGGCAGGAAGGGGAAGCAAGATGAGTGATGAAATTCGTCGCAACATGGCCCTTTTTCCCATAGGTATCGTCATGAAGTTAACAGATCTGACTGCCCGACAGATCCGGTATTATGAACAACACGGGTTAGTTACACCAGTTCGCACAGACGGAAAGCAGCGGTTATTCTCGTTTAATGATGTAGATCGTCTGTTAGAAATTAAAGAACTGATTGATAAGGGCCTAAATATCGCTGGAATTAAACAGGTGATCCAAATGAAAGAGCCTGTGGTAGAAGCGCCGATCCTACCAGACAAAACGGCAGCTCGTCCACAAATGGAGAAGAAGGAACTATTGCAATTATTGAAACAACAAGTGATAAACCCCAGTGCCAATCGCTTAGGTGAATCGGCATTGATTCGTGGAGAACTTTCTAGGTTCTTCCACTAGATAGATGGGTACAAAAAATTAATGGATTTGGTCGAGGAGGAAGAGAGAATGAGCCGTTATACGAAAGAAGACATTATGCGTTTTGCTGATGAAGAGAATGTGAAGTATATCCGTTTGCAATTTACTGATCTAATGGGTATCAGTAAGAATATTGAGATTCCGATTTCTCAATTGCCAAAAGCGTTAGACAACAAAATGATGTTTGACGGATCTTCCATTGAGGGTTTCGTGCGCATTGAAGAGTCTGATATGTATCTTTTCCCAGATCTTGACACATGGGTAGTATTCCCGTGGGGAACTGAATTCGGAAAAGTGGCTCGTTTGATCTGTGATGTGTATATGCCGGATGGTAAGCCGTTTGAAGGTGATCCCCGCTATATTTTGAAAAAGGTAATGAAAGAAGCAGAAGAGCTAGGCTTTACGGATTTTAATGTTGGTCCAGAGCCTGAATTCTTCTTGTTTAAAATTGATGAGAAAGGCGAACCTACTCTCGATTTGAATGATCAAGGTGGATATTTTGACTTCGCACCATTAGACTTGGGTGAAAACTGTCGCCGTGATATCGTGTTAACCTTGGAGAAAATGGGTTTTGAAATTGAAGCTTCTCACCATGAAGTAGCACCAGGACAACATGAAATTGATTTTAAATATGCAAATGCTTTGCAAGCAGCTGATCAAATTCTAACGTTCAAACTGGTTGTTAAAACGATTGCTCGTCAACATGGGTTGCACGCAACCTTTATGCCAAAGCCGATGTTTGGTGTAAGTGGTTCTGGTATGCATGCTCACCAATCTTTATTTATTGGTAAAGAAAATGCATTCTATGATGAATCTGATGAGCTAGGTCTAAGTCAAACAGCAAAATACTATCTAGCTGGTCTGTTGAAGCATGCAAGAGGGTTTGCGGCAATTACGAATCCACTAGTTAACTCTTACAAGCGTCTCGTGCCAGGCTATGAAGCGCCTTGCTACGTGGCATGGTCTGCAAAAAACCGTTCTCCATTAGTACGTATTCCTGCTTCACGTGGAATGGGCACTCGCTTAGAAGTGCGTAATCCTGATCCAGCAGCGAACCCATACTTGGCATTAGCCGTTATGCTAAAAGCCGGTTTGGATGGAATTAAGAACAAATTAAAATTGCAACCTGCTGTTGATCGTAACATCTATGTGATGAATGAAGCTGATCGCGAAGCAAACGGTATTGATAGCTTGCCATCTACGTTAAAAGAGGCGATCGAGTGTCTGAAAGCGGATAGTGTTATCTGTGAAGCGCTTGGTGAGCATGCATCGTTACACTTCATTGAAGCGAAAGAAATCGAATGGGATATGTTCCGTACACGTGTTCACGAGTGGGAGCGTAGCCAATACATGAATACGTATTAATCGTCAGAACCCTTGCGCCTGTAGGCGTGAGGGTTTTTCTTGTTTGTGGGTTATAGGGTTGAAAAAGTCTGCACCCACATACGCACCCACAAAACACCCACATTTTTTTCAATTAGTCGTAAATATTTTGCATATACTCTTCGAATTTGCTTATCGAATCAGTTTCGATTTTTTTAGATATGTGGGCGTATACGTCTGATGTGATTCGAAGGTTGCCGTGTCCGAGACGCTCTTGAATGTATTTCATATCTACTCCTGTTTCTAAAAGCAAAACTGCGTGAGTGTGTCGTAAAGAATGAATGGGCATTGAGAGGATGCCTGCTCTTGTTAAAATCCTTGAGAATGCGTTGAATAGAGAAGATTTAGGAATGAAGCTCCCATCATTTCTACATAGAACCAGGTTAAGATCGTGATGGTAGAGATCGTTTAGCGCTAACTTGTTTTGATTTTGATATTTTGCATGATTGATCAAATCATTAACTAAGTTTTTACTAATATGAATCGTTCTAACAGAGTGATAGGTTTTTGTATCACCAAAGAGCTCACGTCTATCCGTGGCAGAAAAATCGAGCGTTTTGTTGATGCTGATGGTCATTTGTTTTAAATCAATGTCAGACCATTGAAGTGCAGCAGCTTCACCTTTTCGCATCCCTGTCTCAATTAAAAGCTTGAAGTAAATCCAATAGATGTAATTATATTGATAAGCTTGTTGCAAAAAAAAGGGTATATCTTTTGACTCCATAAATTTTAAAGTCTGTACTTTTTGTTGACCTTTAATAGTTGCACCGATACATGGATTTTTCTCAATCTTCCCTAATGTAACAGCTCTGCTCATTGCATTATGCATGGTAGAGTGTACTAACTCAACTGAGCGTTTGCTGTAGCCTTTATCAAATAGTTGATTCAAAAATTTCTGATACATAATAGGTTTTACTTTTTCTAATAATATCCGGCCGAAAAAAGGAATGATATGTTTCTCGATATTCCTTTTGTGGAGTACAAAGGTATTTTTTCGAATTGTCCCTTGTTTATATTCATTCAGCCAGATTAATAAATACTCTGAAAGGGGAATGTCTATTTGCTCAAACCCGCCCATTATTTTTTTCTCAAATTCTGAGGCTGCAAGTTGAGCTTCTTTTTTTGTTAAAGTTAATATATTACACGGATTGTATAGAGAGTTCAGAACAATGTCTAATAAGCCTAATACTTTACATTTATTTTAGGGGAATTAGCCAATTAATAACTCCAATAGCCATAAATAATATAAAAAATAGTACTAAAATTGATTTGAATTTCATTGGTATACCTCTAAAAATAAAAACAATATGCTATTTTAAAAAAATATGGAAAAAAGTGAACAAAAAATGAACATTTTTTTAAAATGTTACTATGCGACAAAATTCTACAAAATTCCCTTTTTGTATATGATATGTTTTTTACGAACCGGTTCATAGAATTAAGAAAAAAAAGGAAAGTCTAATTGAAACCGCAAAAGAAAAAATGGATATAAACTACATAAGGATGTAATGTATATCCCACGGTGGAACTGTTGATGACGAAGCACAGTATTATGTCAAAGGTGCTTCAGCTTCCGATTATCGAAAAGCGGTTTCTTATGCCAGAGATCAAATAGGTAAGCCCTATAAATTGAAAACTTCCCTAAATAACGAATCTAATTGGTACTGCTCTAAATTAGTATTTAAAGCTTGGGAATATGCTGGTTTCCGAATAGGTTCAGTAGACGAATACCTAGGTATTGTACTTCCAGCTAGCATAATATCGGATTGGGATGTAGTGGAATATATTAGCGATCCATATTAATTTAAAGTATTAAATCATGTTAATAGGCGTGTCGAAAAATATTTTCCGACACGCCCACAATGGTAATTTTTATAGAGGGAGAAGCGAAATGAAAAATTCTCTTATTGTTTTTTGTATTTCTACGATATTTCTCGGGGGATGTGTTCAGGATAAACCGTTAGATGATCTGACGAAATTTTCAACAGATAACAAAGGTGATTATCTATTATTCCATTTTATTAATCCTTTAGGGAAAGAGGGATATATATCAGAAGTTGATGATGACGGCAAAGTCATTAAGAATTTCATGATAAGAGATAAACATTTCGCTCCTTCCGATGTTTTTTATTATTCTGATAATTTCTTTTTTACTAGCGGAGCTTATTCCGATGATACAAAGGTAATGAAGTACAACCCAAAGAAAAAAGAATTGTCTTTATTTGATACAAATCAAAACAAGTTTATAGAGAAATATCACAAAGATGATAAATCTGAATACATAATAACGGTTCTTGATAAGAATAATAATAATGAAGTTTGTGACATTAAATTGAACAAGTGCATTGAATCCCTTGAGAATTATAGAGCACATACTGTTACTACGCTAGATAATTATATAATTGTTGTAGGAATTAATAAAACTCTTAGTAGTACAAAAAACAGTATACAACTTAAAAAATTTAATCGAAATTTAGAAGCTTTAAAAGAAGTTACGCTAGATCAAATACCTAATTATTTTACTTATACAAGCGAAGATCAGAAATTGTACATATTTATGAAAAACGGCGATATAGTAGAAATAGATAGTGATTTAAACGTCCATTCATATCCTGTAAATCTATCAGGTTTTTCCGAAAACATAGAAAATGTTAAATACAAAAAAAATGTCATGCTTGATAAAAAACGTATTCTCGTGGATATGGAAATAAAAGCAGACTACAAGAAAACTGATATTCTTGCTGAAATTTCTTTTGAAAAAGATGTACCAACTATGAATGTAATACAGAAAGGTATAAATGAAGATATTCTAAATGTGGACTATGAGACAGAAGAAGTTTTTACAAGATCTTATGTTGATAAAAAAACAGTGATTTCTATAAGAGACACGAAAAAGTTGGACCTTAAAAATCGGTTAGTATTAGGTAACAAAGACCCTATATATTTTGTGGATAACATCAAATAATATTAGCTTTGACTTGTATATTTAGGATGTATCTCGATAAGAGATTTCTAAGGAGTGAAAAAACAAGTGGAAACTCTTCCAGATTGGTTTTGGACTATATATTACTTATTTTTGTTAATAACATTAAGAAGTGCTATATCCAGTCTTGTTAAAAAAAGGTTTTAAGAATAGTATCTAGTTTAACAATTATTTTTGTGTGTACTATTCCCTTTATAGGTTTAATTCATGAGATTGAAAGACAAGAAGGGTTAAATGAGTTTGAATATTTAATCGATCAATTACAACAAGGAGAGATGTGGACTATTTATTCAATTTTAGGATACATATACCTACTTGTATGGTGGGGGCTAATAATTAGCAAAAAAAAGACTAATTAATCACTGCGAGTATGACAAATGACACGGACTGGCAGCATGAGCTATGTGCAAAGTTAGAAAAAATACAAGGATGAAATAAAAATGAAGAAAATCGTCTCCTAAGATATAAGGAAACGATTTTTTCTTTTGTAAACTATTAATGAAAAAAACATGGCTAATCAAACTGTATATAGAATAAAGAGATTATCTTAAAGCGCAGGTAGAATACCTAAAAAAGCGCAATCCGAATCTGCATCTGGGGGGAAGGTATGGAAAAATCTGAAGGAACATCTAATAGCGATCCACCAAGCTCATCCATACTTCGGATATCCAAGAATGCAAATTGCTTTAAGAAAGAAAGGATGGAAGGTGAATCACAAACGAGTATACCGGTTGATGAAGGAGCTAAACCTTCAGTCTATTATCCGAAAGAAGAGACGTTATTTTGGTAAAACAGTATCTGTTATTACTCCTAATTTACTTAACCGTAAGTTTAAAACGGACAAGCCAAATCATTTGTATGTAACAGATATCACCTTTGTATCGTTTCAAAGTCGCTTTTACTACCTCTCAGTCATCCAGGACCTCTATAACAACGAAGTTGTTAGTTGGAAGGTTTCTCATCGAAATGACTTACAGCTCGTACTAGATACTGTGGAACAACTGAGCAAAAAAAGAGACGTGCAGGAAGCGATCCTGCATTCTGATCAGGGCTTCCAGTACACGTCTAAGCAGTACAATAAGCTAATAAAGGAACGGCATAAAAGGTAGCCACTCTCGCAAAGGAAACTGCCTCGATAACGCCTACATTGAATCCTTTTTTTCGCATCTCAAAACCGAGACATTGTACTTTTTTGAGTGTAAAACAGAAGAAGAACTCTTTCAAGCCATTAAAAAATACATATGGTTTTATAACCATGAACGATTCCAAAAAATTTAAACCAGTGTGCTCCGGTGGAATACCGAAACACACTGGTTGCTTAGGCTTTTTTAATACTGTCTACTTGACAGGGGTAAGACCAAAGACCAAAAGTAGGGAGTCTTTTTTTATTCCATCAAAAGAGAGTAGGAGAAGGAAAGTGGCAAAAAAAAACGTGAGTAAAGAAGGGCTAGAAAGCCAAGCAAAGGCACTTCGAGACAATCGTCCTTCGGCACCCAATCAAAGGCATGGCGTGTTTCCTTTTATCAAGTCAGGACTGCATCCATGTAGTAAGTGTGTAAAGGCCAAGGATTGCGATAGATAAGATAGCTGAAGACGGTGCTACTCCAGCGAGACTACTGGTAGAGGTAAGTAACAATGCTGCGGATGAATCACCTACATGGGAAGACATGACGCAAGCGTTTTTAAGTAGGGATTACCTTGAGTTACAAAATCGGGTGAAGCAAGCAGAGAAATGGGGACTAAACGTAAGAATCACTATCTTTGCGAATGATAGTCTAGGCCCAATTGAATTTGATGCGTTTGGTTTTTCCTTCGACTAAGTGAGGTGATAGGATTTGGAAATCGCAAAATCAACTGATTTGGAAAAACTGCGTGCTGCTAAAGAGAAATTGGAGCAAGAGAAAAAGAAATTATTAAGTCAGGTTGAACAGCTTGAAAAAGAAAAGCGGGATTTAATGCTCACCGTCACAGACATGTATGAACAAAACTTGAAGTCCGAAAAAAGGAATAAAGACACGATGATAGCTGTAACAGACCTATATGAACAAGTTTCACAATTACAATCAGCAGATAATGCTGTAGCTTTTAAAAAAATTGATCGTTTAAAATAAAGATGGAGTAAAATGATATGATTTTGATGCCAAAGTATAATGGAATGCTCAAAAGTAAAAAATCAATATTAACTGAACTAGTAGAAAGGAAGAGAAGAAAATGATTAATAAAGTCGGTCAAATTATGATATATGTAAATAACCAAGATGAGGCATTGCAATTTTGGACAGAAAAAGTAGGGTTTAGCGTAGTTTCTGAAGAAGATAATGGCCAAGGGTTAAGATGGATTGAAATTGCTCCAACAAATGAAGCAGAAACGAGTATCATTCTCCACAATAAGGAATTAATAGCTAAAATGCAGCCTGAATTAAATCTTAATACACCTTCGCTGATGTTTTTCTCAGGAAATCTCGATAAGTTATATAAAGACTTTTCAGATAAAAAAATTACAGTCGGGGAAATTGTAAGTATGCCTTCTGGTAGAGTGTTTAACTTTGCTGATAATGAAAAAAATTACTTTGCAGTCATGGAAAAAAAGTAAATCACAAAATTAAAGCAGAAACAAACATCAAAAGTTGTTTAGATGTTGAGTAAACATGGTGATCAATATATTAGATTACATTGAACGCTGTTACTTCAATGCTGATGGGGAAGTAATCCTCGCTTTAATCAAGCCAAAACTCGCTAAGGGCTAACAAGTTACTATCTCTTTCAGTGGAGTAGATGGTGTACCATCTTCTTTTGTTAACTCCGCGTTTATTCAACTTCTTGAGGATTTTACCTTTGAGGAAATTCGTCAAAATTTGAGATTTATTAATTCAACAAAACAAATCAATCAAATGATCAAGAGCCGTTTTGAATTTGAGGTTAATGAAAGAAAAAAGTTGATTAGCGTGTAAAAGTTTTAACATTAAGCCCTACATAAAATGTCAGGGCTTAATGTTAACGTTTTGTAAATTTGTTCTCTGTTAATGATAGCCTCCCTTAACATAGCGAAGGAGGAGGGCGGTAAAGGAGCCTTAAATCATTTATACACAGAATAACCCCCTAGTAAGCCCTAGAGGGTTAACTTTATTTAAACAACTTCTTAATCACCTTAATTACATCAAACGTAGTTCTATTATACGCCTTGTTATAAGCATACTTCTTAGGGTATCTGAGCCATCCCCAGCCTCTGGGCATCTTCAACCCAGCTCGATGTACTAACTGTTTTTTCACTAGGCAGATTTATTATTACTTTTCTTTAACTCATCCCGTATTTCTTTTAATATTTCATTTTTTTGCTTCATCGTTTTAATAACAGTAACTACAGAGTAGAAAATGAAAAAAATTACTCCAAAATAAATCAAAACATTTAGCATACCGAAAAAAGCAAATCCATCCACAACAAATTACATCCTCTCAAAAATTGAATTTTTTTACATGATAGTACTCTACAGTTTTTAAGTAAGCAATATTAGCTCCACCATAGCTTACATAAACTCAGACAGAAAAGTAAACTGTTGGAGGGCCCTTTGCTTATACTGATTTTAGAAAAATACTAAGCCTCCTTTTTCTCTAATTGTACCATTTCTAACCATTGTATAATCTCCTCATCATCTAATAAAATAAGAACGCACATTCGTATTTAAAGAGATGTTTTTATGGCTAGCAAAATACTTGATCCGCTTGTAACAAAATTCACTTGCCAGAACATGCAGAAATGTTACGTCAGTTTCATGAAGATAAGAAACTGATTGAGAAACCGACCATTGAAGAAGATGAGCTAGTCGAGTTTTGTTACAGAATATCTGACTCACGTCAATATGACTATGCCCTTACAATTAGCTGGTGGAAAGAGACAAAAGAGGGTAGAGGAGTGATAGAATCAGCTTGGGGATGGGTAGAGAAGTTTGATTCAACGTTTAAACAGATTAAGTTAAAAAATGGTGAGGATTTTTAGTGGATACCTGTTGAGGATGTGGTCAGTGTAGAAGCCTAACACTATCTTTTTTATTTACATACAATGTATTACCTGTT
The DNA here is from genome assembly GCF_002706795.1 of Brevibacillus laterosporus DSM 25. Classification (NCBI taxonomy): domain Bacteria; kingdom Bacillati; phylum Bacillota; class Bacilli; order Caryophanales; family Paenibacillaceae; genus Brevibacillus; species Brevibacillus laterosporus. Next base: position 237,831 of record NZ_CP017705.1, on the reverse strand, counting down.
GTAACAGGTATACAGCAAACACCCCGCCAGACTATCTATGGTGGGGTGTTTGCATTTAACTTTCAATAGCTTTTCAAACGGTTTCTATCTATGTATGTTAGAGACGCTCGTCCGAAAGTTCGAGTACATCCGTAATCTCAACGCCAAGCACTTCGCATATTTTCGCAAGGTTATCGGGCTGCAACCGTCCCGGTTTCATTGTTGCTCATGCCATATGTGTTTCCAATATGTTATTGATATTTAAAACAATAACTATTATACCGATTTATGTAAAAAAATTAGTATATATTCCCAAGGAGGAAAAAATGAAAAAAGTTATTTTATCTAGTGCTCTTGTTTTATCAGTAATGGCCTCATCTAGTATTCCTGTTTTTGCTATGGATGAATCTAATCAAATTGTTGAAGCAGAAACCCTTGAAGACAGTCAAGGAAATAAATATAAGATTGAGATTTTAGAGGATAATGATAGTGAAAGAGTAGTTAGAGTAGAAAGTAAAAATGGAATTACTGAGGCTACATATGATAAAATGAATCATACTATAGAGTTCGATGAAGATGGCACCCTAACGGAGGTCTCCATAGCAGACCCTGAGGAACAGATAAAGAAAGAAAAAGACAGACAAAAGCGGTCGGCGAAAGATATAGTGAGGAGTGCACATGAAAAATACTATGGTTATTATTATGTAATCGATAAGAGTCGTGGAAAAAAAATATTGGGATGTCGGGAACGGTAAAGAAGGCACCTATGTAAAACAAACGTCAAGTAACAAAGCCGACTTGTTTGATTATGAGGATAAAGTTCTAGATTTAATAAAAGCAGAGGCTACGTTTGTAGCAACCTCAACTGTTTCGTTATCGGCACTTATGGCAAGTGTAAAAGGCATTAAATCAGGTTGGGGCGCTGATAGAATGATCGCTTTTTTTGCAGGTGCTGGTTTTGGTATGACAGCAGCCGTTAACGCTGCGGATATGGTTATAATTGAGAGAAAAGTAGCACGTGCATTTGATATTATTATGGAAAAGTAGTGAATGAAATGACAGCATACAATTGGGTTATATTCCTTTTACCTTTGTATATATTTCTTAATCTAGCAATTCTTCCTTTTCTCCTAAAGGGTAAATTCGAAAGGTTACGAAAAGTGCTCTATATAGTAAGTATTGTATTAACGTCGCTCTCGTTCATCACATTTATATATTTGATTTATAATATAATGGCTTTTTCTGTTTTTTAAACAATTACATTGTTAATCTCGCTCGCCGTGTTGGTACAAGCCGTGAAAAAACGCAATTAGTCGTCGGACAGCTGGCGGCTTTTTCTATTTGGAAGGAAATCTTACAGCCATAGAAGGTACTGCCTGTGGAGTAGGGGTTGTGGCTTTGAAATAAAGTCACGATGTTTAAAGTAAAGTCACGACGTTTAGAAAAATGTTGCGATGCTTTTCCCATTTTTGATTAAAGAATACTAAGTGAGTTTTAATTAAATTTTTTATAAAATAGAAAGTTCAATCAAAAAACCAATTCATTTTGATTGAACTTTTTTTCAAAACGGATTCATTTTTATGTGCTATAGAATAAGAATTTGTGGAATATTTTTAACAATCTTTATTTCAAAGTTACATATAAAAGGGGCTATTTCTAATATAGTAGCCATGTACAACGCGACGAGGCATAGGACGACAATCTAAAGGTGGGAACTGAAGAAATGAATCGACACCCTGTATCATCCAATCACAAGTTGGCCTGCTCCACCAAGTTTTATCATCACCAGGTGTATATCGGCCAACATGAAGATGCGGCCCTGTAGTATAACCAGAATCATCTACAAAACCAATTAATTGACCTCGTGTAATGGAGTCTCCTATCTTTAGTAATTGCCTATTCCAACGCCATGGACGACCCCCGGGACCAACCCTGGGATCAACCCTGGGATCAACCCTGAGATCAACCTTGGTAGCTCGTGCCATGTGATTGTACTCTGTGAAAAACCCATCTTGACCTCGGATCACAACATTATTAGCATACTGTGGGCAGTCTGGAGTTGGACAATGGGGTCTGTTTGTTCTTACATCAGCTATTACACCTGATTCCATAGCATAAACTGGTGTGCCAAATGTAATGCCTGGAAACACCAAGTCTTTTGAACCTGGATGTCCTGGGTGGCAGCCAAAGCCCGGCGGGATGGTGACTTTTTCATTCGTTTTAAATGGATGTCTACAGTATATTTTCATAAGTTTATCTCTCCTCTAATAAATGATGTTTTCAGTATATTTGACATTATTTTGTTCTGCTTGTGGTCTATTGTGGATTTTATATAAAATCACAATGTTTATAAAAAAGATATGATGTATGTTTGAAAAGAGCCACAGGGTAGGGCTCTTTACGATATTTTTTGCTCGCGATTCTGTTTCTCTGATACCATTCGCCGTAATGCTTTTGGCACAATCCTTTGGTCTTGCTAGGATGCTCTTCTTTGCTATCGAGTAAACAAACATAGCAAGTGCTTTCTCTTGCTACGTCCATCATTGAGGTAATCTCAGAAAGTTTTTCTGCATCCGTTTTTTCGGACTCAAGTATGCTAGAGACTTCTGCTACTAAGGGGCAATCCCAGCGTCCGTGACACCAGGGGCAAATTTGTGTAAAATTATGGAAAACAATCTTAGGTAGTTCCGCAAATGGGTAGAATAGGAACATTTTTGTTAAAAACAGTATATCTGAACTAAAACAAAGAAATATATCGAAGTTCCTTTTACAAAATTAACAATATCAAAAGCCCTCTTGACACACGTTATATGTTGTAACTATAATGGTTACATCGAGAGGGTGTCAGCAATGAAAAAATAAGCAGCAGATTTTCCATAGCGGTTCACATTCTTTCGTTGCTTTCTACGGCCAAGGATGCGCACTGCTCGTCGGAATGGATTGCTGGTAGCGTCGGAACGAATCCGGTTATCATTCGGAAAATACTCGGGCAGCTAAAGAAAGCAGGATTGGCGGGCGTTCGAGCCGGAAAAGGCGGTGCTTTTTTCCTGAACAGCCGAATCCCGACTGTCCGGTCGGTGCGAACATTCAAGCCGTTCTGGAACTGATCGTAAGACGGGCCCAAAACGCCATGGAAGCGATCCTGGCTGACATAACGATGCATGAGTTACTTTCCGAGTTTGCCGAACATATCAACATGAAAAAGTGAACCCATTTTTTTTGGAATTATTGTAACCTAATTGGTTACAACTTCAAATCTCGAAATAAATTGAAAGGAGGTTCCCAGAATGAAAGTTGAAGTTTGGTCCGATTTTGCTTGCCCCTTCTGTTACATCGGCAAACAACGGATCGAAGAGGCGCTTGATAAATTTGCGCACAAAGACGATGTTGAGGTTGTTTTCCGAAGCTTCGAGCTTGATCCAAAAGCACAGAGAGACGTGGATTACGACGTGCATGACATGCTGGTCGCCAAGTACGGCATGAGCCGGGATCAAGCGATTGCGATGAACGAAAATCTTAGCGGTAAAGCGAAGGAAGTCGGGCTTACCTTCCAATTTGACACCTTAATTCTGACGAACACATTCGATGCCCATAGGTTGGCGAAGTACGCATTCAAGCAAGGTAAAATGAACCCGATGGCGCAGGAACTGTTCCGGGCATACTTTACCGACTCCCGGCATTTGGGCGACCACGAAACGCTGGTGGAATTAGCGGTGAAGGTCGGGTTGGATCGCGATGAAGCGCTCAAGGTGCTTGCCGGTGATGATTATTCCGCCGAAGTGCGCGCTGACGAGGAAGAAGCAAGCCGGCTTGGCGTCAGCGGAGTGCCGTTCTTCGTCATCGACCGCAAATACGCCGTATCGGGGGCGCAGTCAACCGACATGTTTCTCAATTCTTTGCAGACGGCTTGGAAGGAATCGCAGTCGTTGAACGTGTTGGACGATGCCGGAAGCGAATCTGAGTGAGCAGCTTGTGCTGACGGCGTTACGTTACTGTTTTGATAATCGTTATTAATTTAAGGGAGAGGGAGATTTACCGATGTTTAGTAAGAAATCATCAATCGGAGTTATTTTGTTGCTTTGTTTCACGCTTTTGCTGAGCGCATGCTCCAGCGAGGCGAGTAAGACGAATACCGCGAGCGAAGGAACTCAGACACCGGCGGCGGATCTGAAGATCACGCCGTTCAACGCTGGAGAAAACGGCCTCTTTTCCGTCACATCGAGCCTGATCGAAGGGCCGAACGAAGTGCTGCTCGTCGATGCTCAATTCGAAAAGAACAACGCCGAGCAACTGGTCAAGATGATCCGCGACACTGGAAAGAAGCTGACTACGGTTTATATCAGCCACAAGGATCCGGATTTCTACTTCGGCCTGTCGGCGATTCGCGAGGCGTTTCCTGACGTAAAGATCGTAGCCACCCCGGCTACTGTGGAAGGGATCAAGTCAACCATCCAGCTCAAGAGCGATTACTGGAGTCCGATCATGAAAGAAAACGCCCCGACCGCGCTGATCGTCCCCGATGTCCTTGACGGGGATAAGCTGACGGTAGATGGCGAAACCGTGCAGGTGATCGGTCTCGACGGTTCGGATCCGTCTCACACTGTCCTTTGGGTTCCGTCGGAAAAGACCATCCTGGGCGGAGTGCCGATCTACGAGAACCTGCATGTCTGGATGGCAGACAACCAGACCCCGGAGAGCCGTGACCACTGGCGGGAGATTCTGGACCGGGTTCTTTCCCTGAAGCCGGAGCGGGTTATCCCGGGCCATTACCTGGACAAGAGCTCCGAAGATACATCCAACGTTGTCTTCACCCGTGACTACATTGCGGAATTTGAAGCTGCGGCAAAGCAGGCCAAGAATTCCGCTGAGCTGATTGCGGCGATGCAGAAGGCCCACCCGGACTTAAAGAACACAAGTGATCTGGAACTGAGCGCCCAGGTGATCAAGGGTGAGCGTTCCTGGCCATGATATAACGCCGACTCCGACCGTTAGATGCGGAGGTGGTTAACCACTGTTTGCGGTGTATGAAGGCGCCCGGGTTCAGGCCCGGGCATTTTCAGAATTACGGTCCGCTCGGCGGGTACACGTCAGTGCAGCCAAGCCCATCCTTAGTGTACAAGGTGCCAATGTTTATCGATCAAATGGGGATGAATGCAAAATCTGTCGGTGCCCCTTCAAAAAAGCCGGTTACACTCTTAACGTGGTGACAATCGGCTTTTTTCGTATTCAAAACTCCTTTACGTTGTAAATCCATTTTTTGCTGGATGTACCCCTTCAAGATTAAGGAGCTGGTGCAAATATGGATCGTTCACCAACGTATGGCAGAGCTTTGGTTTATCAATAAGACGAGAGAACTTACTGACTCAGAAATGACAGAAATGAGCCGTTGTCTGAGTGCAAACGCTAAAAAAGCTTGGGAGATTGCAAAACTCAAAAACCTATTCCTGATCACCAGTATGACAAATGACACAGAGTGGCAGCATGAGCTTTGTGCAAGAATAGGGAAGATAGAGAGATGAGATTGAGAGCCCCCTTCATTTAAAAAGAGGGCTCTCATATACAACTCAACGGTCGTTTTGACGGGACCTATGATTTTGTAATTCAACCGAAAGACTACTAGTAAATGGGATTTCACGTTCGGAGTGATAGGTTTTTACATCTCCGAATAAATCTTCTTTTGTCTTTGCTTCGTAATCGAGAGTTTGAACGATTCTTACTCTATTATTGACAAGGTCTATATTAGTTCCATTGCAATGCAAGGGCTTCACCCTTTCGTGTTCCAGTTTCTATTAAAAATCCTTAATATAAGAATGTGTGTTCTGGTTTAAGCGTAGAGGAAACAACCTGAACGGTTGTGTGTCCTCAGGATCAAAAGAAATATAAGCAATTAAATACTAAAATGGCAAGTCATCATCACTAATGTCTCTAGGTGTATTAATAGAAAAAAGATCGGAAATTGGGTGTTTTACTACCTCATCTTTTGATTTTTCTTCTAATTCAACTTCCCAAGCTTTAGTAGACCCTCTTTAAAGAATGTAGTTTTCTCACCACATTTTGTACAATAACGTGCATTTCCTTCCGCAATTTCTTCGCACTATGGGTAGCCATTATAATCTGTTCTTGTACATTTATTAACTATCGTAACACCACATATTTTACAATATTATCCACCATTAATTTGTTCATTTAAGCACCGAGGACATTTATTAGCACGTCCATTTTTATCAACATTAAATCCATTGTAGATCAGTTTATAAATTCTTCTTTTCGAAAGTTTATTATTACTGCATAACTGATAAAATTTTGAATTTTAACTCACGAAAAACAACAATTAATGCAGAAAATTTATATATACTTCGCAACAATATGCAAGGCTGTTTGATTGGGAAATGACTCCCGATCAACGCCAAGAACATACGATAAAAGTAAATAAATTTGAGGGACTTCTTTATGAGCAATTAAGATAAGAACCAAACAGTCACTTTTTATTAGAACTACATAGAGAGTATCGTACAGCACTTGCACAACAAGTTAAGTATCATTCATTTCTTCACTAAAAAGGATTGGAAGATGAATTTCTAATGTTTCAAATGGAGAATACGCCTTAAATACAAATCTTGGGTAAGCGTGGGGGAATAGCGATGGGTAAGCAGATATCTTTTTTACCGGAGATCGACAGAAAAGCAACACAAAAGCACCACAAAAGAAGATAGAACAATATTTAGAAGATACGCGGATCTATAAACAAATTGGTTTTGTACGTAGAGAGATAGTGAATACCCCAAGCTATGAACCAAGACTTCATGGACAAACAAACAAAACCAGCGATCCAGTAGCAAATTGCGCTGCTTGGAATGTAGATCAAGAGCAAGAAGTTAAAAGGCTCTCTGAACGTGTAGAATGGGCTGTAAGCCGTCTTCTCAAAGACAGAGATGAGTTTTTTTATCCAGAACAGATATTAAGAGCGGGAGGATGCCTTGGATTGCCTCCTGTGCCGCGAACTAAATATGAGCAAGCGGACAAATGAAAGACAGAAAGCAAGAGCATTCTATTTACTTGCACATATGTTAAAAGCAGAGGTCATATTGGAAGAGGCTTCATGAGTGGCGGCTACATGGCGGAATATTGGCGGTAGAATGGCGCTCCATTTGAAGAATAAGGTGATAAAATGGAAATAGGTAAATAAAAGCAAGGACAGGCTACTCGATCAATCGGGTGGCTATTTTTATGTCAAGCATGAATATAATTAAAATAAGTATATTGAAAACACAGAATTAACAGGTTATTATATATCCATAATCTCTTATGTAATTTTTTTACAATAAAGGTTTATTATTGAAATTAGGAGGAGGATGGTAAAAATGAAAGTTGTACGCAAGTTTTTAATTTCATTAATGGGATTGTCTCTGATGTTATCAGCAGGAGCGACAGGAGCATTAGCGAGTGAAAATGTAATCAACACCCCAAACCAATTTCCACCAAGTATTAATAAGTCTGAAAAAAGTGTTCTTCCAGCAGATGATGCCCGTGAGAATTTTGTTAAAGACACACTTTACCATGCTTTTTACCAAGTGGGTCAAGGAAAAAAGAATGTGGTGGTTTATAATTTAAATCAAAGATATTCTCATAATCTACAAGGCATTCAAACATCTTATACAGTACGTTATGGTAGCATTCTTTATGGAGTGTGGGTTTTCACAGATGGTGAATTCTGGAATAATGGGGATGGCGGATGGATTAACGGGGGGTATCAAGGTAGTTTTGATAGGTATGCAGGATATGTACGATTCCATAGAATAAGTTGAAATCCCGTTTTGTAAAGAAGATATCACTATACATGATCCTCTTTTTGGATCATGTATTTTTTTATTGGAATCAAAAAAATCTCCTAATAAAAATACGTTTGCTTAATGTTTACATCATGTTGCAATAACTCTGTTTGAACTGTAGTTTCTGTAAGCAATAATCCTCATTTCTGCAACAGTAACTCTAGTTTTTGCTGCGTGATGTATGCAATAAGTACACAAAAGAAAAGAAATAAATATATAGGTCATTTTGATAGATATTTTTTCTATTAAACAAGGGGGATGAAACAATGCCTAGCAAACCATTAAAGACCTGTTTGCATTCCAGATGCCCAACATTAACTCGCGAAGCTTTATTGCCCTTTGCATCAAAAGAAACAAGTCCAGCAATATGATCGGGAACGTGGATCAGCTACGCAACGTGGTTATGATGCCAAGTGGAGAAAAGCTAGAATAGGATTTTTAAGAAAGCATCCATTTTGCAAACATTGCTTTGATAAAGGATTCCTAACGGGTGCTACAGTAGTTGACCATATCATTCCACACAAGGGAGATAAGACGTTGTTTTGGGATCGGAACAACTGGCAGCCATTATGTGAGCAGTGTCATAGCCGGAAGACTGCTAGAGAGATAGAGGCGCTTGGAGATAATCTATCAATTTATTCGAGACATGATCTATATGATGGAAGGTGTTTAGTGAAGTAGTAGTCAGGAAGAAAAAATATATTCCAGACTACCACTTTTTATTAAATTATAGATTCCTGTTATTGGAACAGTATTTGTACAACATTTACGGGGTAACTCATTGTTTCTGTAACTGTTGAGTCGGAGTTCGCAAACATAACGTTAATTCAAAGCATGTCAGTTAGCAATATCCACATCTATAGCAGCAGTTTAAAGAAGGTATTCCCAGTCTTCTGCATTCTCTAACACAATCATCGTCAGGAAGAAAAGAATAATAGTGATAAGGGATAGGTGGAAGAGGTTGAGGGTTAAGAGGATAGGGATATGGCTGTGGACTGTAAGGCACTGGTTGACTCATGCCGTAAGGTGTTGAAGGCGCATATGGCATAGATTCTGTACATATTGTATACCAAGGTCTTGTTTTATACTGTCTACATACAGGCTCGCATTCTTCAACTGTACCTGGATTTTCTCCAGATGTGCACTCCTGCATACATTGCTCATAGGTATAAGGAACATTATAACAAGCCAAATACAATCACTCCTTTTCTTAATCTTAATTTTCTAGATATTATATTTATCTGTATACCTTTTGGGTGATTATCCATGCATAATTGGGTGAATACCTACCAATACATAGCAAGGCCAAAATTCAGACGTTCACAGAGTCGCAGAAAGTGGGTAAGGTGAGTTTTTAATAGGAATGGAAGGATTGAGTAGTGGGTATCGAAAACCTGCACAGTGCTAACGCTAGACCGCGTAGTAGTCTTCCGTAAAAAAGTTCCCTAAATGGATTTTCAGAAATGAAGGTGAGGAGATGGCTAGACCAAGGCAACCAGTTGACTTGTTGCTTTACAAGGGAAAGAAAAACGTAACAAAAGCAGAAATAGAACAGCGTAAAGCCCAAGAAATAAAAGCGGCAAACGACAAAGTTAAGCCACCTAGCTACCTACCGAAAGACTTGAAAAAAGAATTTAAAAAGAGCAAGCGAGCTGCTGCATATCGGCATCATGACTAATCTTGATGTAGATGCATTGGCTCGCTTTTTATATGCCCGAAAGATGTATATAAAGGCCACAGACGCCTTGTTGGAAACGGAATTGACAGTGCAACGCAAACAAGCAATTCATGATGATGACGGGGCAGTAATTGACATGAACGAATGGGAGGAAGCAAACATAGCTTATTCAGATTTATTGAGTAACCAAGATAAATTATTCAAGCAATGTAGATCAGTAGCAAGCGACCTGGGCCTTACCATTGCATCTCGCTGCAAGGTTGTAATACCGAAACAGGAGAAGCAGGAGCCTAGCGAGGTCGAAAAGGCGTTTGGTGATTTATGATACATGGAAAACGTAATCAAAGTTCTTTCAGCCGTAGGAGGTGCAGCAGTTACGTGTCTTATTGATGGATGGTCTTATTTACTCACTGTATTAATTTTTTTGTATGTTTTACTACGCAAGTGGTATAGCGGCAGAAGGGAAACTAAAAAGCAAAATTGGACTCATCGGGATAGCAAGAAAACTTTTTATTTTTGGGATCTTTGCAATTGCTTACATGCTGGATACTATTAGCCTAGTTGAAAGGAAGCTGAAAGAAGGTTCTCAGGGAGCGAATAATACAGGAATTAAAGTGGGGTATTATCATTTTGCCCACCCTGATTTATCTGCCCAAGTATAAGCAGAGCGTTTTGTACAAACGGTTAAAGGGCTAACGTGTGATATGCCGCGAGACGGACAAAGGGTTAACACCTGCACAGATTACAACGTTTTGCCTTTCGTTTCTTAACCATGTTAAGGGCCACACAGGAAAAACGCCTATGATTTACACAGGAGCTTATTTTGCTAAACGTAACCTTGGGAAAGCTTTATCTAGCTTTCCTTTGTGGGTAGCCCATTACAATACAAACCAACCTATGCCAAACCCTACATGGAGCCGCTGGGCGGTATTCCAGTATTCCGATTGTGGGAAAGTGGCTGGTATTAAAGGTAATGTGGATATGAACTGTATGGAACAAGATTTTTGGAATGCAATTATGAAGGGGGAAACACCTGTGGATAAAATGTTAGCAGATGAACTTATTTTAGTTTTGAAAACACAATTTGAAAGTTAGTGACGCAATGGGGATGAAGGAGCAAGAGAAATATCTTGGGGAGCTGGCTGATCGAGTAAGGATTGCTAGTGGGCAAGCACCGCAAAACCGATAGAGTTAATCCAAAATCCTTGATAGGTTTTTATAAAATATAACTAGCATCTATAGAGTGTTTATTATTAAATAACGATGACTGAGGAGTGATATTGGGCTACCATAAAAGATGACAATAGTAGCCCAATTAATCAATATAATTATTCTATTATTACATAAGTTTATGGTGTACATATTTTATTTTGTGTAGGCTAAGATATAAATTGTAATAAGCAATAAGAAACTAATAAGTGATAGTATCCGACAAGTTTTATAACGAGACATGTTTTTTTCCAATAATGATTTTATTACTTCAAAAAAATTAAACAAAAACGTAAAAGCAAATATCAATAACAAAGATAAATAATAGTATTTCATAAATACCTCCTAATATAGGTTATCCTCATCGTCAAATGATGGGATTAGATAGACGAGAAAGTCCCCTTTCAAAAAGAGGACTTGTCTTGAATTTTAGGAGGGTACAAATATTTCTGTCTACCCTCGAAAAATATCTTAGAAGAGATTCAAGAAGGCAAAAAAGTTTTAACGTTCAAACTAACATTACTAACTTGAGGTTTCTTTCCATAATACGAGTAATTTTAATAATCAAATTCAATACCGAAATCAATTACTTTACTTACTGATTGAGGTTTAATTGAAAGTCCAGCTGGAAGTATAACAAATTCTACATCCCCAGACCAAGTTTGGTGGCCATATTGAAATTTAATATTGGTTGATCCTGAATTCCTTTCGTCTGTATATACATATTGACTAATGTATCCTTTGTGAAGGTTGTTACTTGGCATTGCTTTTAAATCTATTTCTCCACCAACTCCTACACCTGGGTCCCAATCTTTTGCTTTGGTACTTTCGGAACACTTCCATTTTTTATCTACGTTATCTGGCTTATGACAATATCGAAGTTCAAAATCTTTAACCTTCCCATTTGCTGACATCGGCAAAGTCCATTTATTACTCACTGGATACCCAATACTTATTCCGTCAGTTAATTCCCAACGAGGACTATCTGTCCATTCATACTTTCCATATAAATAAAACTTCTTTTTCCCTTTCTTATCACTTTTTTCCTCGAAGGCAGTTCCTCTCAACTCAAGAGTACCACCATCTATATCTTCACCAGATAGACCATGTATTGCCTCTTCTTTGACGACTTTATAATTAGTTGCTATTTTCTTAGCATCATTTTGAATTAGTTGGTGAAGAACTTGGACGGGATAATCATTAATCTCACTTTCTTCCATTCCAACATGGCTGTTTAATTATTACCCCTACTGGGTTTCGTATAAGTTTCCCGTACAGCTTATTCATATCGACCAACTAGAGTCTAAGCTTCTGAAAGATAACGATGTACTCATCTAGTTGTTGGCTCAGTTGTATTACGTTTGGGTGTAAAAAAGAGCCTTTTTTGAAATATACCTGTTCTAATTCTTTGCGGAGGATTTCTATAAGCCTTTGTAAATCATTTTCCAGTTGTGAATTTTCTGTTTTCATATCCTGTAAGTGAGTGGTAGAATATTCTTGAGTAACATTTTTGGTTGCTCAAGGTATAGGCGTTCCTGTGAGTTTAGCGGCTTTTGGGACGCCTTTTTTTGTATTGTTAAAGGACACAAAATAACTACAGATACCTCCTTTCTTCCTCCTATGTATTATTTTACCATACCGTTTTGATAATTCATGTGGAATAAAAAAATTGAAACGTTCTTCAAATTATGACAAAAAATCACAAAATTTTCACACAAAAAAGGACGCTAATTAATAGCGCCTTGAAAAATCTCAGAATGAATTAGTGACCAGGATCAGCGTTATTTGCACGCACACTGAAAAATACCAGATTTTTTGTGGGCTTTATTTCATCCACTGATAAAACCATAATATTTATGATTAAACTTAGAGATAATACCATTAGAGAGTATTTCTTACTCATTGCAATCCTTCTTCTATTGTTAATTTTTTCCTCTTATTTCATTATACGCTTTTTCTAACTTTTTTACATATTGCAAATCAATTGGCCTTGATATTTTGGAGAAGTGGGTGAAAATCTCTTGCAAACATTCCGTAATCTCTGCAAGTGCGTTTATTTCGCCGTATGCTGTTAAACTGTTAATGTAACTGTCCATACCTTCATCAAGAAGTCCTTTATTTATTTGGTAAGCACCTTTTTGACGATAGTATCTTGCAAGCGATGCCACTTTATAAGGTGTATGTGGATTATCGGGTAATAATTCTTCTTCCTTGCTAATTATTTCATCTATTGAATCTGTGATGTTCAAATGGGAGTATATTCCCAGTAGTTCATTTATTACATGTATTTATTGACTTTACTTAATTCAAGCATATATTGTTCCAACATTGGTAATGCTATGTCAAACTCTTTTTTCTTAGCTTTGGTTACTGCTTGTGTTATCATAGTTGATTCTGGGACAAAACCATGCTCGAATTCCCTAAAGACTTCCAGATGACTTTCAACATTGTCATAGTTATGTAGGTCAGAATTTGAGTTAATCATTGCTAAATACGCTCTAGCCTTTAACTCTGTATCTTTTTCTTCTAAAAGAATCCCAGCCTCACATAGTTCAATACATTCAAAGTATTTCTTAATGTTATGAGCATGTAATGACATTCTGAAATAGAACGTTATTTTCTCGTCGTCAGATAGAAAATCAATATAATGCAAACCTTCTTCTCCTACTTTAAACGATTCCTCCAACCGTTTTAAGTCATCTCTCTCAATAAGGTATTTTTATAGTATCTGCTATTAGTTTGAGATTTCTTAGCTCTGGACGCTTTGTTTCACCTGATTCTATTTTTGAAATGATTCCTTTGCTAACTCCCGATCTTCTTGATAATTCTGATAAAGTGATTCCAAATTCCTCTCTTTTTTCTTTTATCAGTTCCCCCAATGTTGTGGAAGTTAAAATTTCATTCATACAAATCCCCTTCCTAAATTAATAAAACATGATATTTCTTAACATTCTAACTTAAATGTATAATTATGTAAATGAGAATAAAATATAGTAATACTATCTATAGGATTAATAAAAAACCTATAAAAACCTCTATTCTGTATATTGATATTGTTTCTTATGAGTGGACAAGTGAAAGCAACACAAGAGGATAGGAGAGTAATTGATTCTGCATGGGGATGTGTAGATAAGTTTGATTCAACGTTTAAACAAATGAAGTTGAAGAATGATGAGGATTTCTGGTGGATACCTTTAGAAGATGTAGTGAGAGTGGGATATTAACAGAACAGGTACACTAAAACGCCAAGATTGGTCAATTGGATCAACAAACAAAAATCCTTTCCCAAAAGGAAAAGGATTCGAGAGAGCTCCACACTTTATTTTAAAATATTGATTGAGATGACTCTGGAAGATTCAAGGTTGTTTTTGCGGTCTTCATATCCATTTGAATTTGCTCGTTTATATGATAAGCATGATAGTAACCTTTGCTCATCATGTAGTTTGTTATTTTTTCATGAGTAGCGATGGCATCATCTAATTGTTTGTGCAAGATTGTACGAACGTCAGGAGTAGCTACCTCAGTCAAAGCAGCTGCGTAGTTCGAAAAAATGACCAAGCTCTAAAGGTTAGCAAGGGATTTTAACATAATCATTATTAATGTTTTTACTTCATTTCCTATGTTATTAGTGTAGAAGTCTAAGCAGTGCATCCTTCAACTAGCTAGAATGTATTCCTTTGTGGGAACAGGGGTACAGCGATCCCCCCTCTAACGGATAACCGAAAAAGGGGTTGTGTTATTTTATGTAGAATATGGTGATTACGTTTAGCAATACATAAAAAGCAGGGGGGAGAAATGAGATGTCAGGTAGTCACGGACCAGAAATAGGTTCTCTAGGATCAGTAGAAGGCAACAGAGCTTTAGAACTTATGGGACCGCCAGAAGGAAATTAATAGTTGCTAAGTTTTCGTCCATCAACGGATGGCAGAGCTTTGGTTCATCAATAAAACAAGGGAACTTACTGACTCAGAAATGACAGAAATGAGCCATTGCTTGAGTGCAAACACTTAAAAGAGCTTGGGAGATAGCAAAACTCAAAAACTTATCTTTGAATGCCAGCCTAACAAATGATACCGAATGGCAGCACGAGCGTTGCGCAAGGATAGAAAAAATTCAAGGATGAAATAAAATGAAGAAAATCGTCTCCTAAGAAATAAGGAAACGATTTTTTCTTTTGTAAATCAACTTCAAGGTGCGTAAAAAATGAAAGGAAGTAATGGTATCTAAAAATTGTAAGATATGGTGTTTATGCTGACATGAATGGATCTAAAAGACATTACATAATCAAAACAAAAGGCTGATGAGGATTCTCTTCAGATAACTTCACCTACATTTATTTTCGTTAATTTATGTCTTATTTGTTAAATATTAGAAAAAACGGAGGTTTTTTGTGGTGAAAAAAGAATTTCTACTATGTACGGACAAAATATAAGGAGGAGACATATTTATGAAAATGTCAAAAAACAAATTAATAGCGGCAGTAACCACTCTTACACTAGGGTTTGGATTTACGATGGGAGTAGCACCAGCTTTTGCGGATTCAAACCAATCCGTCTTACAGCATGCTTCTATCTCTTCTATTGAGAAAGAGGAACACCCTTTCACTGGCTATGTTATTTCTATTGATGATATGTACATGGTTGTGGCAAATACTTCTACACAAGAAGACGCACTTTCCTATAAAGATGATTGGTGGGAATTAGCTTCTCAAAATAAAATATTAAGAGTCCCTATTTCTACTGGTGACGATTACGTTTTGGGTGAAAAGTTGAATATATATGCAACAGCATGGTCTTTGTCAATTCCACCAATAGCAATTGCTCCTACGATTCAAAAAATAGCCGATTAATATCATACTTCTGACTTGTCAGCTATGTATTACATGTTATGGCAGTTTTTATGTACGGTTCAGTTGCCCTTTGAAGACCACTTTGTTGTAAATGTCAATCAGGCCCCTTTTCAATATGAAAGGGGCTCTTCCTTTTTCAACATTGTGTCTTTTCTAACCTAGCGTACTGCTCATATTAGCTTTAATATCTTTCGTCAGGCTGCAAGTTGAGCTTCTTTAACGTATTCACGCTGTCTTTAAGAACCCGAACACCTTTCTCTTTGAACAGTCCTTCTTCAATAAGAGTCTTTTCTCCCTGTTCCTCGTATGGCAGGACAAGATAATACCATTTTAGTACTTGGAGGATAAGATAATACGACGAGAAAGCGCTTTATTTGGAGTGGATTGTTCAATGATCTTTGTACAAGGTAGCTCTATAATGGGGGTACATTAACACAAAGGAGGATTACCCAAATGAGAAAAGCATTTATTAGTCCAACTAAGTATGTTCAGGGTGAAAATGAAATAGTCAATTTGGGGTATTTCATCAAGACATTTGGTGATTCAGCTCTTCTTATTGCTCATCAAGATGATATAGCACGTGTGAAAGATAAACTTAAGCAAACTATGGAAAAATTTGGTGTAACAATTATTGTAAGCGGTTTCAACGGAGAGTGCTCTCGAAATGAAGTTCATAGATTGCAACAGCTTGCAAAGGAACATGCTTGTTCTTGCACCATTGGATTAGGTGGGGGTAAAGCAATTGATACTGCGAAATGTGTAGCAGAAGGAGAAGCGTTAATTATTGTGCCGACAATTGCAGCGACGGATGCACCAACAAGCCATTCTGCCGTTCTTTATACACCAGAAGGGGAGTTTGATGATTATGCTTACTTTAAGCAAAGTCCAAGTGTAGTATTGATAGATACAAACGTTATCGCTAATGCTCCTACACGCTTTCTAGTTGCGGGTATGGGGGACGCGCTTTCTACTTACTTTGAAGCAAGAGCGACCGCTAACTCTTATTCGAATGTGAATGCAGGACTTCCTTGTGGAGCAAATGCAGGAGTTGGTCAGCCAACTAAAGGAACAAGAGCTGCTCTTGCCCTTGCCAAGCTTTGCTATGAAACACTGCTTGAAGACGGTCTAAAAGCTAAAATATCCTGTGATTCCAATATCGTCACTCCAGCGCTTGAAAATATTATCGAAACAAACATTCTGTTATCAGGTTTAGGATTTGAAAGCGGTGGTCTGGCAGCAGCGCATGCCATTCACAATGGCTTAACCGCGTTGGAAGGAACCCATTCGTATTATCATGGTGAGAAAGTCGCATTTTCTACGCTAGTTCAATTAGTCCTTGAAAATGCAAACAAGGGAGAAATAAACGAGGTATTGAATTTCTGTGTAAGTGTGGGTCTTCCAGTTTGTCTCGCTGATATTGGCGTAACGAATGTCACAAGATCCGAGTTGCTCAATGTCGCCCAGAAAGCTTGTATACTGGAAGAATCTATTCATTCCATGCCTTTTCCGTTGACTGAAGAAAATGTAGTAGCAGCTATTATGGTGGCGGATCAAATCGGGCAGGAATTTAAGAAAAAGGGTGAGTAATACTCCTGCTCTTCAAATTAATCAACCGTTTAGCCCGCTACGTGTTAACGAGATAGTTATTGGAATCCCAAGTAAATCAAAACGTTTCTTATCGATGTAGACGGATAAGAAATATGCAAAGATCGATCAGAATACCATTCTCTTTACACAACCCGAAATATCTGGTTGATAAGGTGAGTGAGGTTATTATAGAGAATGAAGTTCCTTTTTTTGAACTGGATTCCCATGCAGGTTAAACGATAAAGTAATAAAGTGTAGATCAATACCTAGAAATAAAAAATGATGGTGTAACATTACGTTCAGGTCATGGCGAGGGAAGTTTTGAAGTAAATGGAACAGGTTCGTTTGAAGGAGTAGTTGGAGCATATTTAGAAGTAGTGACGTATGATATTACTGATTCAAATAACATTAAAAAAGTAAACACTCGAAGTATTAATATATAAGCTCTATTAAAGATTATGGTTGATATTTTACTTAAAAAGAGGACTCCCAATCGGGAGTCCTCAGCGTGTAGACAAAATACCGAAAGGTATGGAGAGTCTGCACGCTTTTTTGTTGAATGTATCAATATAGTGGAAAGGAGTGGGTTTCTTGTTAAAAAGACAAGATGCAGAAGCCCGTTACCAACTGTCCGTTGTTTCGTTAGATGAGCTTGTCCCTTCTGATCATTTAGTTCGTAAAATTGAAAAAGCATCACAAATGGTAATTTTAGGCCGTATTTTTTATTGAATATATAGAATGACAAGACAAAAGTATGATATTAATCGGCTATTTTTTAAATCGTAGGTGCGATTGCTATTGGTGGAATTGACAAAGGCCATGCTTTTGCAAAAACATTCCACTTTACACCTAGAAGCCCACATTTTTTTTCATTAGTCGTAAATATTCTTCATGTGTTTTCGAACTTACTCTTGTTATCTGATACACGATACCTCAATTTCGCGGCCTCATACTGTAGTTTAATGAGCACTTGTTATACGGAGATGAATGCTGGGACATTGCAAGATCCCAATGGACAGAAATTTGCCGCTGGTCTTTCAACCTTCAACAGGTGGGGGGAGCCTGAAGATGTGGGGGATATGGCCGCCTTTCTTGCCTCATCGGACAGCCGTTGGGTAACCGGTCAATTGATTGATGCAAGTGGCGGATCTCATCTGTAAATCAACGGTTCCGAAACCTAGCTTAAGAGCCAGATTTCACTGTATTGATCCGAGCATTGTATCCGTCATCGAGGCGATGGCTTGTCTTAGAGGATCAGTACAAGCGATAATCGGCATACTAGGGTCATTGTGGTTTTTTGAAACGAAAAAAATTGTAAGCTAACGTACGATTTTTTTCGTTTTGTGACGTGATCCCTACAGTAAGTATGAGCCTATAAAGGATACATGAAAGGACGATCTGTTGATGAAGCAGATATTGGAAGCCAACAATGTCATTCACTGCTGATTAAAAAGAGGAGTCTGGCAAACACCTCACTTACTGAAGTAGAGCGACAGATTTATTATGTAGCACTCCACTCCAAATGTGGATCAGATTAGTGCTTTTATATTCTAGGACGATTATCATGAGATTTGAAGGTTAGTCACCTACGGGTGGCTATTTTTTATTCTTACAAAATAGGGAGACATAGAGCAATGTAAGATCGATGATTTTTTATGATCTATAAAGGCAAGAACCAATATCGAAAGATGTGGTGTCACAAAATCTGTTTTGCTGGATCAAATAGGGGAATAAGAAAAAAGAAAGGTTGGTATTTCATGAAAAAACAAGTATTTCTAGCCCTAAGTATGTTCACTCTTGCTCTCTCGGCTGCTTCCCCATTTTCCCATGTTTTTGCTCAAACAGTGAACGCAACAGCTATTCAGCAGAAAACCTTGAATCTGGATCAGGTGATTGCTGAAATCAATCAAAAACAACCAATTTCCACATACTCAGAAACTACCTTTACGTCTACTATCATTTTGCCCAATAATAACAAAGAAACATATACAATACAAAGTAAAATTTGGGATAATACGACAAAAAATGAGCTGCGTGCAGAGGAATTTGATAAGGATAGGATAACTTATTACGTTAGTAAGGGAGGTAAGTCCAGGTCTTATAAGGCGGGGAATAAGGAAGCAGTGCTCTTCCCAGCAGGAGTAACAGCAATTGCTGATAATAAAATCAATCATACAAAACAAAAGCTGATAAGATTTAAGGAAGAAGCTATCCAAGCTGACAGTAAGATGACTTTTCATGTTGTAGAAGAATCATTCCTGAATCGACCGGTATATCATTTTTCTCGCAAACAAGAAAACGTTTTCCAGGGAAAGACTCGTGTCTACCTGACAGATTTGTGGGTTGATAAAAAAACGGGTTTTCTATTAAAGGAAACTATTAATGACAACAATGGGACACAGGCTTCAGAATATACAGTAACCAAAGTGAATTTTAATCCTACATTTAATGAAAAAGATTTTACGCTTGATTTACCTAAAGGAGTAAAACTAGTAGATAGTAGTAAAAAGAAAAATTAATAGATTGTAGCTAAGCACCCAATGCGGTGCTTTTTCTTATGTACTCCATACATTCGTCATAGGTACGAGGGACACGATAACAAACCAAATACAATCACTCCTTATCTTAATCTGATTGTTCTCGATATTATATTTAGCTGTATACTTTTTGGGGGGTTATCCATGCATTATTGGGTGAATACCTACCATGCGTAGCAAGGCCCAAGTACAGATGTTCACAGAGTCGCAGAAAGTGGGTGAGGTAAGTTTTTAAAAGTGTAGGAAGGTTTTAGGGGAGAGTGGGGTGTCAAAAACCTGCACAGTACCAACGCTAGACCGAGTGGAAGTCTGCTGTGAAAAAAGTTCTAAATGAATTTTCAAATGAAAGAGTACAAAAAAATGGCATATTTTTCAAAAGTGAGTTTTTATTTGTTGCCTAAAACTTTACATCATAACTATTTGTATATCGTAAAACTTGTAACTATCCCCATATGTTTTGTCATAATTTACATAGTCATACATATATGGTTCACTGGGAGAATTCTATGAAAAAAGTATTTTAGTAGCACGGAACCAAGGTAGAACTTTCCATGACGGTATTGATTACGTTACTCCAAAAGGAACATCTATCGTTGCCGCAAATGATGGTGTTGTTATGGTAGTGGGTAGTCTATAAGGTTTTGGAGAAACGATAATCATCGATCATAATTCAGAGTTCATGACATTTATGGGAGCATTAAACCAGGATCTTTTCTTGTTAAAATAGGATATTATGTAAAAAAAGACAAAAAATTCTGCAGTGGGCTCGTCTGAATCAACCGGAAATAAACTGCATTTTACCGTGTACAAACAAGGGAAACCTGTAAAACCAAACGATTTTTTAAAGCAGTCAAGCAAGTAAATATACACAGTCACCTATCGTTTAGATTAGGTGGCTGTTTTCTCTTCCCCAAACGCGCGGGAGCGTTCTCTTTTTTGAACTAACAGGCAGGATGATGTAAGTATTGTTCCGTGAAAATAAAGTTGTAGACTGTAAAATAAAGTATTAGACTGAAAAAGAGTTATTGAGCTAACGTGCAGTTATGCGCCCTAAGTAACGTTAACACTTCTTCCTTAAACATTTCGAATATGACAGTCAGCTAATTCCAATCGTATTTATTGGTAAGAACAAATTATAAAAACACTAGTAAAGCGAGAGAACCTTACTGTGAAATCTACCAAATATTTCAAGATCATACTTTCTTTGTGTCTCACTTTTTTACTCGTTCCGCATGTCGTACAAGCAGAGCAACAGATCATCTCGATGAATGATGATATCCCGACAGAGAAGGAGATTCAGGTGCCACCTGGTTTGACAGAGCCATTCTTTGTTCCATTTATGAGACCGCTTCTGGATGCGGACCCACTGTTTAAGGGTCGTCAACCATTCCCATTTTTCGCGCTTGTATCCCCCACTGGAAAAATAATAGCAAGTCAGGAATTCACGGATTGGCCTGGCTACATCAGTCCGTTCAGAAATGGATATGGCTTCTTTAAAACAGGAGTTATGTTTAAGTACAGCGAGTATATTATTTACGACAAGCAAGGAAACATTCAGGAAACGGCTTCGTACGACAATTCGTTCTCGCAAATTGATGGCGAATGGTTTTTATCTTATGACAATGAACAGTCTTACTTTTACAATGTCCGTACCAAAACCACCAAACAGCTTACCGGTGAGGAACAATGGTGGAGTATTCCAGATCAATATACGGGTAAAATAGCGTACGATATTCATCACTACCCTTTTGTGCAATATCAAAAAAGTAATGGAATGATTACATCCTACAAATTCGGTTTAAAAGATATGAATGGAAAAGTATACTGCAAACCATTTTTCGATGAATATATGGGATATAGCGAAGGATTACACCGTGTAAAAATAAACGGCATGACTCACTTCATCACTCACGAAGGAAAAGTCGTATTGAAGCCTTCACGAAATTACAAGGTGGAATCAAACTTTCATTCGGGCGTAATCATCGTATCAGGAAAAAAGGATAAGGAAGAATTTTATTTGCTGATGGACAAAAAAGGGACCTTCGTGTCAAAAAAGTACGCTTTTATTAAGGAGACGAATGACGGACAGTTTATTGCTGTTTCGAAAACAAAAGACGGATATTTTTTTCAGAAAATAAATGCCATGGACAAAGCTATTACAACACTGAGTTACAAGCTGGATAAACCAGAAAAACTGAAGCAGCTGAATCAGACCGGCAAGCTGTATCACACTGATATACATATCATTACGGACATAGCGAATCAACAGCCATTCCCATTTCCGCACAAACTGCTCACGCCTCCGAGAAATGAGACGGTTGCAATTGAATACACAATAGCAGGTATTAAACGAATGGGTGTGTTTACACATGAAGGAAAACAAATATATGCGAGACAGGTTAAGTAGTCGATCGACGCGATACGTATACGTTATGAACGAGAATAAATTGTATTTAACCCCCCTTCAGTTACTGCTAAAGGGGGGTTACTCATATAACCGACTAGATTTGGGAAGTGAAATAATTTCAGAGGGAATTCGCGATTACGAGAAGCTTTTTTAATAATCACTAGCCTCTGGACTCATGGGGGATTCACCAGATTGTTTCATGGAGGGGTCAATATCAGCAATAGCGACTAGTTTTACCCCCTATTTTAAAGTGAGATTATTTACTTGTTATTGAACTCCGAAATCATAGACTGATTCTCTTAAGCAAAATGGGAAACAAAAAAAGCGTGTAGCTTACTCCAATAAGGAGTAGCTACATACTCTTCTGGTTCGAACTTATTTTTTAGACATGAGGTTATTGACAATTTGATCTAGTTGGTTATTTAGGGCCATAGCATCTTTAAAGTACATGGATTGTACGTCATATTCGTAAATATGACCGGATTTAACTGAGGGGAGGTTCTTCCATATAGTTGTTTCAACGACCCGTTTTTTGCTAGCACCAGTACCACTCGTCGTCCCTACACTTGTATTGCGAACGCCAAGAAAAATATGATCAGCTTCTGTTAGATAATCTGGGATTGCTTCCAAAGAAATTTTAGCCCAGCCTGTTTCAAATACATCTGCTTCTACTTTGGCTGGTGCATGTAAACCTAATTCATCATAAAGAATATCTCCGCCACGTCCATAGGTTTTTCCATAAATAAATATATCTTTATCAGAAATTTCGACAATGGCGACTTGTTCGTTTGGATTTACTTTTTGAAAGAGTTCTTTTTTCTTCTCAGCAATTTTTTTGTCAAAGTTGCTTAGCCAATCCTTAGTTTCTGCTTCCTTATTAAGGATTTTACCCATCTCTATCAATCGATCGCGGTAAGTAGATTTGCCATACGGAATGAAAACGGTAGAAGCAATCTTAGAAAGTTGTTCATAAGATTCCTCTTGATAGGTGAGGATGAGATCTGGCTTTAAACCGATAATGGTTTCCATAGAAACACCTTGCTTATCTCCAACCTTTACAACACCATCTAGATGCCCTTTGTAGTAGGGGGTATCAAACACCCAGCCAGCAGCTCCTACGGGTTTAATCCCTAGTGCTAGTACATCACCAACATAATCTTGAACACCTACCACAACACGTTGTGGATGGGCGGGTATAGTAATATCTCCTTTTTCTGTTTTATAGATTCTGGTTTCTGCTTGTTTCTCTTGTGTTGTTTCTTTTTGTTCAATAGGAGAAGCATTATTTCCACAAGCGCTTACCACCAGCGCAAAGAGTAGGAAGATGCCCCCTTTTGTACGTATTCTTTTCAGCAAATTCATGGATGTAACCTCCTAAAATGATAGCAGTAAGCTTCTTATTACTCTAAATAAATAATGAAAATGATTATCATTACTGATTATGCAATTAATAAAATACTACGTAGCCTGCATGAAGTCAAGCCGCATCAGGCAGAGTGAGGAAAAGATACGGAACAATAGATAATTGATAACGTCCTACAATGTCCTGTTTTTTTAACAATAAACTCCCTCCTTTCTGCTTTATTCATGCACTAACAAAAAAGCGTGCAGACCTTCGTACCTTACGGTACTTTGTCTACACGCTGAGCTAACTTATAAAATAAGTTAGCTTTTTACGATATGCTTTTAGGGAATTTTGTCTTGTTATTAATACATCATATCTGGGATTTTCAGGTCGTATTTTTTATTGAAATATTGAATGACAAGACAAAAGTATGATTTTAATCAGCTATTTTTTCAATCGTAGGTGCGATTGCTATTGGTGGAATTGACAAAGTCCATGCTTTTGCAAATACATTCAATTTTTCTCCTAGAACGTAATGGTCACCAGTAGATACAGGGACTCTTAATATTTTGTTTTGAGAAGCTAAATCCCACCAATTATCTTTATAGGAAAGTGCTTCTTCTTTTGTAGAAGTATTTGCCACAACCATGTATATATTATCAATAGAAATGACATAGCCAGTGAAAGGCTGTTGTTCCTCTTTCTCAACAGAAGAGATAGAAGTATGCTGTAATGATGATTGATTTGAATCCGCAAGAGCTGGTGTTACTCCCATCGTAAATCCAAAACCTAATGTAAGAGTGGTTACTGCTGTTATTACTTTGTTTTTTGAAAATAACATAATCACATTTCCTCCTTATATTTTATCCGTACATAGTAGGGGTTCTATTTTTACATAGCAAAACCTTTATATATTCAAATAATTAACAAATATGTCAAAAATTAAATTAAAAATTAGCTTGGTTGGATTTATCTGAAGAGAATCCATGAGGATAAGAAACTGATCATGGAAGAGGACGAGCTAGCCGAGTTTTGTTACAGGATATCTGACTCTCGACAGTATGACTATGCGCTTACCAAGTAGCTGGTGGAAAGCAACGAAAGAAGATCGAGGCGTGATTGAATCCGGATGGAGAGGGGGATAATTTTGATAGAACATGTAAGCAGAATAAGTTAAAAAAATGCTGGGGATTTCTGGTGGATACCTGTAGAGGATGTTGGTTAGTGTGGAATCTAAACAGTACTTCTTACATCTACATAGAATGTATTGGACTATGAGAATAGAGAAACACCAACGCATGGTAGAGCTTTGGCTTATTAAAAAACAAGGGAACTAACTGATTCAGAAATGATAGAAATGAGTCATTGCCAACGTGCAAACACCGCGCTCTTTAGCTGGACGTATTAGTATCCTTTGGTTTTGATCAGTTGAGTATTTCCCACAACCTCAAACCCTAATCTTGTGTAATAGTTACATACCCTCTTATTGGAAGGATTTGTTTCTAGTTGAAGGGCAACGATATTATCCATTTTCTCTATATAATTAAGAAAATAAGCACCTATCCCTCTACCTCTGGAATCTTCTTTAACGTATAACTCATCTATGAATAGAATGTTTCCACCAAACTCGTTACTCCAAAAGAAAACCAGTATTGAATATCCAATAATTTCATTGTTGTGTAATAAAATGAATATCCGAATCTTTTGTGGATTTTTTTTACACTCGTTAATAGTAGAGTTTACTTTCGTACGGGTCATTGGTTGACCTTCAAGATCCTCGCTATAGAGGGATTTTACCATTTCAAGAAATTGATTATAGTCAGCATCCAAATAATCCCTTACCTTTATATCCATTACTATATCACCTGTCTATTTTTAAAAAAATTGTACCATATGAGAAAGAGAGTAGGTTGAAGAGCTTTGTTGTTTGTAACGTCACTTGTTTTGACTAGTTAAGTTAATTGACACTACGCTGGTATTATCCCTAATCAATAAGTCTGGCTGACATGCTTATTTATGATTAAAAATATACTGTTGCATTTTGTCGGCCAGGTCAATCGCACTCGTGTCTTTATCATTTTTTAAAGTCCAGTTCATAAGCACCATAGCATTTGCCACATATAGTTGGGCTAGATAATCAATCGAGACGGTTGGTGTGGTCAGTTCTTTTTCCAGATAAGAAAAGCAGGCATTGTATAAAATCGTCTCAAATTCTACACGTAAATCTGCTAAAGACACGTGTACGTTTAACAGTGTAGCGATCTCGGTTTTATTTGCTGATGTCTGATCTATAATCATTTCAATGACTTCAGCCACATTACCTTGGTCCATGGATTCAAAGCGCAGGGCAATTTCTTTTTTAAAAGAGCTGGCATGTTTTTTTGCTATTTTTTCCAGGAGATCATACTTGTCTACAAAATGACTGTAAAAAGTAGATTTGCTGGTTAAAGAGCGGGTGCAAATATCTTTTATCGTAATTTGACTGAAATCTTTTTCATTCAGCAGATTGATTAGTGCTTCTGAAATGCTTTTTTTGGTTTTATATACGCGAACATCTTCTTCCATATCATCAATACCCTTCTACATGTCTCTTTTCGAACCAATGGTATATACATCGTTCGACTTCGTACGCCTTGTACTTTCTTGCTTATTGTTAGATCGGATAAATCCCTTTACCATGGTTTTGTAATCAATTGGAGGAGGGATACGATGTTTAAACAATATGTTGCCAATGAACAATTTAACTTGCAAATTAATCGTTTTTTAAATGACTATTATCAGGAAGATGAACGGGCAAACAGTGATTTGAAAGGCATTGTTCCAAGACTGACAGGTACAGAAGGCTGGTTTGAAGCTTGGCTGGAATATGCCGTAATGCGCGAAGAACAGCAGGATTATGATCTTGCTTCTGTCTATTATCAAGCTGCCGAATTTTATCTAGCTCCGTCAGATCCCAACAAAGAGAAAATGTATCAAAAATATCGCGAGACTTTCTATAAAGGTTTTCATGATTTTGTCTATGAATCCTATCAAATTCCCTATGATAATTCCTATCTTCCAGCGATTAAATTACTTACACCAGGTGCCGATAAAACCTTGCAGGTATTTGGTGGCTATGATTCCTATATGGAAGAAATGGTAAAGATGATGAATTTCATCAGAGGGATTAATTATCATATTATTGTCTTTGATGGTCCTGGACAAGGGACAGCGCTAAAAAATGGTTTGAAATTCATTCATAACTGGGAAAAACCGGTTTCTGCAGTAATTGACTACTTTAAACTTGACCGTGTTAGTATTATGGGAGCTTCATGGGGCGGTTATTTGGCGATGCGTGCTGCTGCTTTTGAAAAACGGATTGACAAAGTGATTGCATTTAATATTTTCTATAGCGGTCTTGATGCGCTAAAAATTCGGATGCCGGAGGATGTTTGGAATAAACTGACTTCTCTTTTGGCTGCGAATGAAGCTGATAAAGTCAATGCAATGATTCAAAAAATGATGGTCTCCAATATTGACTTAAACTGGAAGGTTACAAAAGGCATGGAAAATACGGGTGAGAAAACACCATTTACGTTGATTAAAAATTTTGAGAAACATACAATGGCTGGGATCGGTCAGTTTATCAACCAGGATGTATTGCTGCTAGCTGGAGAGGATGATCAGTACGTTCCAATCAGTCGTCTGCTGCAAATCCAGCATGAACTCTGCAATGCAGGGTCAATTACTACAAAAGTCTTTACCAAAGAAACGGGCGGTGAACAACACTGTCAGGCTGGTCATCGTGATTTGGCTTTTCATGAAATAAAAAAATTTCTGTAAATGTTATCTCTAGTGTTGCACAAAAAAACAAAAAATTAATAGTTTTCTACAGAAGCAGCTAAAGATAAGGCTGCTTCTAGTTTGCATTAAAAAGCAGGTTTTTTATGGGTAACTGTATTCTAATAAATTACATACGTTACATGATAGGTGTTGAGGCACAATGACATGAACGAGAGATATGTAGCTCATGTTTACATTATTGAAGGGAGAGCGTTCTTATGAGACAAACTCAAATGCTTCCATGGATGGAAGAATGGGTAAAATCATACAGTCAAGAAGAGAAAATACTGAAAGAAATATGTAAGGATGAATTGATTGATATTTTTCACATTAGCCGGTGCAAGAATAATAAAAGGGAAGAACATAGTAAACATGACTAATATGTTCTTCCCTTTATTTTTCGAGCATTTCAGATTCTAGGTATTGATAACCCACGCAAAGACATTTTAGAGGCAGAAATTTGATTGCAGGACGCTTTAACGTTGTATAAATACAATCTCCTTACACTAACCCTTGATAAGGGAGGCTATATGCTACAATCTTGTATTCTACAGATTTTTTTTCGAATAAATATTTGATGAAATGTACATTGATACGAAACCAATTAATAACGCAATACCTAAAGGAAGCCAATCCATAATTATTTGAGGGATTAATTCAAAAAATGAATAATCAAAGGATAGGTTTGACGATTGCATCCATTTTAAAACAGTAGGAAGTACAAAAGGTGTTAAAAAAATTGTGAAGAATGAAATATATCTTGTTTTCTCATAACCTAGATGAATTTGAATTGGTATTAATATTCCAAAGAAAATAGAAACGACCAATAATGCTATGCCGATGTTTAAAGGAGTTAGCCGTTCTAAGCCAACGGATGATCCAATTACAGTTGCTAGGTTATATAATAAGAAGCAGGCCATAAAGATCAAAAGAACAAATAGGTATTTTCCTTTAATGATACCTTTTCTTGTATAAGGGGTTGTACATAGAAGTGCTGCACCTTTATATTTCTCTTCTGACATTGAAACCATATTAAATAAAATAAATTCTGCGAATATCACAGTAATAAGAAAGCTTACAAAACTACCGCCACTAAATTCTAACTTCGAATAGAGATAGATTGGACCTATAACTGCAAAAAGTAGCATGGGTATCATATATTTTTTGGCAAGAATTAAATCCTTTTTTACAAGATTAATAACCATTTCCATTCCCTCCTATATAGGCTAACATTATATTTTCAATCGATGGTCTCTCTATAATGACATCTTTCATTTGTTCTAGGATCACCTCCTGTTTATCTGTGATACCCTCAAACCCATATGCTGTTTGATGCAACCTTAAGAATAATTTTTCAGTATGTTGATTAATGAATTGATTGTCGCCTTTTATTAAAGCATGACGGTCTAATAATTCGTCTTTACTTTCATTTAAAATAATTCGACCATTATCAATGAGAATAAGAACATCAGCAATTTTATCTAAATCAGAAGTTATATGCGTTGAAAAAAATACACTTTTTCCTTCTTCATTCATAAATTCTGACAGTATCTCCATTAACTCACTTCGAACAAGTGGATCTAGGCCACTTGTTGGTTCGTCCATTATTAATAAATCAGCATGATGAGAAAGAGCTAACGTAATGGCAAACTTCATGCGCATACCTTTTGATAAATGGGAAATTTTTTGATCCAATCTTAAATCAAATCGATTGATGTTCTTTGAAAATACGGATTCATCCCAGTTACTATAAGCAGGGGCGATTATACTTTTCATCTCTAGTAATGTCATTTCTTCATAGAAATATCCTTCATCCAATACGACACCTATCTGATTTTTTATTTCTTGTTCATGTTTTTCTAACTCTTTTCCCTTGAAACGTATATTCCCAGAATCCTTTCTATAGAGCCCGAGTATCGTTTTAATAGTGCTTGTTTTCCCAGACCCATTTGTACCAATAAAACCAGTAATACAATCTTCCTTTAAAGAAAAATTGATATTATCTAAACGAAAGCTACCTAATTTTTTATGTAAATGCTTCACTTCTAAAACATTCTTCATTGTTCATCATCCTCTTCAAAAAGTATATCCATCATTAAATAGAGTTCTTCTTTCTGAATACCTAGGTTTTTAGCCATATGCCATACTTCTGATAATTTTTTTTCTACTAAGTGCTTTTTAGTCTCCATTAATATATCTACATTTTCTGATGCTACGAAGGATCCTCTACCTGCTTTCGTGACAACAAATCCCTCTTTTTCTAACTCCTCATACACCCTTTTTGTTGTGAGTACGCTAACCTTAAGATCGTTTGCTAATGAACGAATAGAAGGTAGCTGTTCTCCTGCCTTTAATTCTTCACGAAGAATTGCTGATTTAATTTGGTCCTTTATTTGCTGATATAATGGTTGGCCTGAATTATTCTTAATAATAATTTTCATGATATGTACCCCTCGTTATTCTAACTGTATATTATATTAATACACAGTATGCACACAGTCAACAAACAATACACTCTTAAAGAATCAAGCACATCAGCAAATTTTGAACCATACAAGTAGTCGAAACGTTGAATAGTTATATACCAAATTCAATACAATTATTGTACGATGAAGTAAACAAAATGAAAGTGAGCTGAAAGCCGATGATGTGGTCACCATTATTTGAAAACGATGTACCTGAAGTTATTCTTCCTTAACGGTTTGAATAACTACATCTCCGTTAAGGACAGGAATTGTCTATATAAAACGGAGGGTACAAAATGAAAAACACCTTATTAGGTTCTTTATATTTATCACTCGCTGCTAGTATTTGGGGCGGGATGTACGTTGTGGTAAAAGTTGTGGTAGACTTTGTACCACCGCTTGAATTAGTTTGGTTTCGCTATGTAATTGCCATTTTTGCATTGCTAATGATTGGCGTTATAACAAAACAATCATGGCGTATTAAAAAACGAGACTGGCTATTAATTTTCATCATTGGGCTTATTGGAAATACAATTTCTATCGTAACCCAAGAAGTTGGTACGATGCTTTCTACTGCACAAATGGGTGCCATTATCACTTCAACGACACCTGCATTTATGGTGCTATTTGCGCGTATTATTTTAAAAGAAAAAATTACCTTTAAAAAGGCAATTTCTATTATTTTAGCAACACTCGGTGTCTGTATTATTGTTGGAAATGCGCATATCGATTCGTCTCATCAACTTGGAGGTGTATCACTCTTTATTGCAGCACTGACATGGTCACTTATGTCTGTTCTGATTAAACGGGTACCGGAGCAATATTCACAAATTGTTGTAACGAGCTATGCTATTCTTGTTGCAATTGCTTTACTGACACCTTTTACAATTGGTCGGCTAGCTGAGCTCGATTTTCAAGCCATGATGCATCCATCTATTTGGGGCGGTCTTTTATACTTGGGAGTTATTTCGACAGCATGTGCCTTTTTACTGTGGAATCGTGGATTACAAATGCTCAATGCTTCAAGTGGCGGATTATTTTTCTTTTTCCAACCAATAGTCGGTACCTTTTTAGGCTGGTTATTACTAGGTGAACAAATTGGCTTCTCTTTTTGGATAGGTACCACATTAATCTTTATTGGTGTACTATTAGTCATTCGAGAAGAATAAACATCAGGAAAAAAGCTGATTGGTGTCATTTGCCGATCAGCTTTTTACATATAACGAACTTTTCTGCCATTAGGTTTAAATTTAAACCATTTTTTTATATGTTAAGTGACTTTATTGTAAAGTTTACAACTTTAGTGATCCTTAACATTATGATTAAAACAAGAGAGCTGACCAAATCGGAAATGACAGAAATGAACCAGTGTCTTAGTGGCGGGTTGATGAAAAGGATCAGAAATAGGCTTGCCAAAATTATGGTTCAGGTGAACTGTATTCTGCTTAACACATAATGTATAAGCGAGAGGTAAGCTGAGGAAGTGCTATTATATAAGTTGTAAAAAAGGAAACCACAACAGATGGGGAGATTCATAAAAATACAGACGGTGGCGTGGAGATTTCAGCGCAGGTGTAAGCGTATGACAAACATAAAATGAGCCTAGATTCCTTTAAAACACCAGACTTCACAAATCATTATAAAAGAAAAAGGGGCCATCGAGATTTCTCGACAGCCTTCACAGAGTAGTGACTGATTGTTTTGTATGTTAGGCAAGCTTTTCAATTACTATTGAGGCACTTACAACTGCAGGACCTGCACCTGATACACTATTTTGTATTGTAGTACCCCCATCAATGTTACGTAAGGTAAGAATATCGCCTGCTGCAAAAGTTGTGATAACTTGCCCACTGTAAGTTTGGTTACCTGAACCAGATCCAAAATTTGAGCCCGGTATTTGTGCTGCGCCATTGAATAAAGCAAATGCGGAAGTACCCTGTTGAGGAAATACCTCATAAGTAATGAGGTAAGTACCTTGCTGATTTATCGTGATGGGGGCAGTGCCTGCAACGTGGGTAACAAAACCTGGCGTGATGTTTCCATTTGTATTAAAAGTGACCGCAGCATTTGCTGCTAAGGTTTGCGCTGTTGTATCATAAATATTTGCGAAACCTGAAATACCTGCACCAGTAGCGCCGGTAGCACCAGTAGCGCCGGTAGCACCAGTAGCGCCGGTAGCACCAGTAGCGCCAGTAGCGCCAGTAGCGCCAGTAGCACCAGCACCGCCAGCACCGCCAGTAGCACCAGTAGCGCCGGTAGCGCCGGTAGCACCAGTAGCGCCAGTAACCGTAGGTACATTGATTTTAATTTTATTCTTTACTTTGCACTTGCATTCTTTAGTCCCACAGCTTGAACAACGTTTTCTCTGACATCTGCATTTTCTATGTCCGCATTCCCGACAGACTCCATGGTAACTCAAAATGACATTCCTCCTTTAAACAATGGTTTATATATAAATATGGTTACGGAATAATGTTGATTGGACGATTCGCGCACAATTATTACTTGTGAGAAGAGCGGAAACAGTATGAAATGACAATTGGATCAGAATATAAATCCTATTAAGGATGTTGTTGAGTTGCTCATGTATAAAGATCTCGAAAAAGACTCTAGTTCAAGAGGAAATAAAAAACAGAAATGATTATTTTCACTAATAGGAAAATGCTTTATATATAATCCGCACTACAGAGGGTAATGCACTTAGATTAACCAATGAAAAGACCCTTAGCCAAATTGACAGTGGGGGGCGCTTGGTTCGAATGTACTCCGGATCACTATAAAATTAAATGTTAATCCTAACAAATGATACTAAATGGGGCATGAGCTTTGCGCAAGTTTAGAAAAGATACATGGAGGAAAAGAAAGAGTCCCTTTCATATTGAAAAGGGACTGACAACTGACAACAAAATTGGTATTGACGTTCATTTTACTATTTTTATGGACGAGTTTTTATAAAAAAGCTCGATCATTTTCTACTTCTTGAACGAACACAACTTGAATTATATAATCAAAGGATTATAATTTTTGAATAGTCACAAAAAAGAGGAGGTAGGATTCGTTCGATGAAAAAATATCTAATATTTGGAGCTAGCAAAGGTTTACCCAATTCTGGAGATCAGGTATGGATTGTCTCCAGAAGCAGACCCAATAGTTTAGACATAAATGACGGAGTTCAGCGAAAATGGCTGGAAGTAGATTTATCGCAGCAAAATAAAATAAACATGATTACGGAAAACCTCCAAAATGAAAGAATAGATGCGCTTATATATAATGTTGGAGTTTGGGAAAAAGAGGGGTTTGAAGATCA
Source organism: Brevibacillus laterosporus DSM 25 (assembly GCF_002706795.1). Lineage (NCBI taxonomy): Bacteria > Bacillati > Bacillota > Bacilli > Caryophanales > Paenibacillaceae > Brevibacillus > Brevibacillus laterosporus. The sequence goes on along the minus strand of NZ_CP017705.1, from coordinate 204,817 downwards.
TTATGACTTCGAACATGACGATCCAGAAGATATTTCTACTATCATTAATATAAACATAACATCCACAATCACCTATATTCAAGCCTTGTTACCAAATCTAAGAAAGTCCGAAAGCGGTAAAATAGTCTTGATTGGATCAACTGCTGGGTTAGATAATACAAATAATTCTCAGGTATCTTTCGTGACTTCTAAATTCGGGCTACGTGGTATAACAAATGCTTTGCGAGAACATGTTAGGAAAGATGGAATTGCTGTTACTTGCATCAATCCAGGTGAACTAGCGGCGGAAATCCCATATGAGGCTGGTGCTGAAAAAGCCATTGCTGAATATAACGGCACACGGATTCCAGTTCAAGATATTGTCTCTCTAGTCAAATGTGTTGTGAGCTTGTCAAAAGTTTCTTGTGTCAAAGAGATTCATGTACCAGCCATAACAGATCTAAATGCTTGACGAACATATAACACTAGTAGTGAAGGACTAAATTAGTATGGCGTTTTTTTAGATAAAAAACTCTCTCTTGGGATGATTATCCAAGAAATAAAGTAGCAGTACTTTTTTAAACAGTGACAATATTATTGTTCAGAAAAATGGTAATAACCTGAAGATAAGGCGAATTTCTATGAACCGATAATAGGCTCGGTAGCTAAATAAATCAATAATTACATTGTAATATCTGATTAAGATCGCGAAATCAACGCGATCTTTTTTGTTTTACAAGAAATTGTACGATGAATAGTAAGATATGTAGTTGAATAAGGCGGGCGTTAAAGGTCTTCCAGTCTCGTGAATTTTGTTTGGAGGGATCATCTAATAGTACGCTACGAATCTCTTATAATTATGATTCGACAAGATCTCTAGATTACTGATGTACTTCTGTAATGAAACAAAAACCAGTCCAAAACACGAAAATAAAGCGTTAGACTGGTTTTTGAATGTTTGATTATTGAACTATTTTCCATAACAAGTTGTAAATCTCATTTCTTGTTACTCAATTAGTAATCTGAAGTTTTTATCTCCAATTGAAACTGTCTCCATGCCTATTTCTTTAGCATATCTGACCTCTGAAAGTAATATGTTGTTCTGCAATACATGATTAAAACGCTCCAGCGCTTCTTTCAACTGGGCATCAACATCAAGCGTAAGGATCACGCGTTTATCAATCGGTAGATCCATTTTTTTGCGAAAATCTTGAATCACGCGAATGACTTCACGTACAGTCCCTTCCTGTTCTAGTTCTTCCGTTATAGTCGTATTCAAAGCAACATTGATTTGGTAACCCGAAGCGGAAGCGAAGCCCTGCTTACCATGTTTTTCCACAAGAAGCTCATCAAGTGTAATACGGAGGGTTTCGTCTAATAGAGTGACATCTAAGAAGCCGCTGTCCACAGCTTGTTTTGTCTCGGCTGTAGAGAGCTGCTTTAAATGATTTTGAATCGGTCCGACGAGTTTTCCGTATTTTTTTCCGGCAGCTTTTAAATTCAGTTTAAAGTGATGGGTAGTGAAGCTGCTATCACTCTGCTCTACTCGAATTTCTTTTACGTTTATTTCATCTTTAATGATGTTTTCAAACCTGCTCATGCTAAACGGACGATCTATGGAGACGATAAGCTCAGATAGAGGCTGGCGGGTCTTTACACCAGTTTCATTTCGGATATTCCGAGCAAGCTCAACGATTTGATGGGCGGTTTTCATGTCACTTTCAAGTGTTTTGTCGATAGCTACTGTGTTCGCCTTCGGATAATCTGTCAGATGTACGCTTCCCTCGCCGTCAAGATTACTATAGATGTCCTCAGCAATGAGCGGGGCATACGGCGCAATCATTCGGGCCAATGTTAAAAGTACTTCGTGTAGTGTTTGGTATGCGGATACCTTATCGTCCGTCATCCCGCTGCTCCAAAAACGATTACGTGAGCGACGAATATACCAATTACTCAATTCGTCGACGAATGTTTCAATGTGCTTCGCCGGATTCATAAAGTCGTATGTTTCAAGTCCTTTTTTGACGTTTTGCAGAGTGGAATTCAACCTCGAAAGGACCCAATGGTCTAACTGGTTTACAACCATTTGCTGTGGATAGTCCTCAGGCTTGTATTGATCGATCGTCGCATAGAGTGAATAAAAAGCATGTGTGTTATGAATCGTATCAATCACTTTAAACTTCGCATCGGCTACAATCCGTTTTGAAAATCGCTTGCTACTCCACGGAGCACTGTCAGAAAGCAGGGCCCAGCGGAATGCATCTGCTCCAAATTCTTCGATGACTTCCCAGGGGTCAATGCCATTTCCTTTGCTCTTGGACATCTTTTGACCGTTTTCATCCAGCACGTGTCCAGTTGAAATTACCGCTTTGTATGGGGATTTTCCGTTATAAAGTGTAGATACCGCAAGCAAGCTGAAGAACCAGCCTCTCGTTTGGTCGATACCTTCGGAGATGATGTCAGCAGGATACTGCTCGTGGAATCGTTTCTCGTCACCAAAGGGATGGTGGTACTGGGCAAACGGCATCGAGCCGCTGTCAAACCATACATCAATCACTTCGGGTGTTCTTTCCATTGTGCCGCCGCACGAGCAACGTAATTTTACATCATCCACAAATGGTCTATGCAGTTCTAAGATTTCATCAATTTTCTCTACCGATTTTTCACGTAATTCGTTCAAGCTTCCCGGGGCATACTCGGACCCGCAATCTTTACAAAGCCAGATATTAAGCGGAGTTCCCCAGTAGCGGTTTCGGCTGATATTCCAATCGACGAGCTCTTCTAAGAATTTTCCGAAACGTCCTTCGCGTAAATGGGAAGGGTACCAATCGATTTTACTGTTGTTTTCGATTAGCTGATCTTTAATCGCTGTTGTTTTAATGAACCAGCTTTCCATGGCATAGTAGAGAAGAGGAGATTTACAACGCCAGCAAAAAGGATAGCTATGCTCATAACGTTCTTTGGAGAACAACAGATTTCGATGCGACAAGTCTCTTACAATATCGACATCGCAATCTTTGACGAAGCGATCAGTATAATCTGTGATTTGATCAGTGTATCGTCCAGCCAGATTTACTACATTGACGAAATCTAATCCGTGCTGACGACTTGTGCGATAATCATCTTCTCCGTGAGCAGGTGCCGTATGAACGATACCGGTACCACTTGTATCACTAACATAGTCAGCATCTACGACGATATGCCCTTTTTTCACACTGATATAACCAAAAGGTGGCTCATATGCTGTTCCTACGAATTCCGAGCCTTTGTGAGTAGACAAGATCTCGTAGTCATCTTTGAACACTTTTTCTACAAGATTTTTTGCAACCACGTATACTTCATCATTTTGTTTAACGCGCGCATAGTCGATATCTTTATTGATTGCTAAAGCTACATTGGCTGGAAGTGTCCATGGCGTTGTTGTCCACGCTAGAAAAATTTCATCCCCATTTTTGCTTTTGAATTTCACAGTGGCACTCAAGTCTTTAACGTCTTCATAACCCTGCGCTACTTCATGTGAACTTAACGTTGTTTGGCAGTCAGGACAATATGGACTGACACGGTGACCTTTATACAATAGTTCTTTTTTATGGATTTCGGACAAGATGTGCCAGACACTTTCGATATAATTATTGGTTAGTGTGACGTAAGGGTCGTCCATATCTGTCCAATAGGCAATTCCTTCTGTAAGTTCGCGCCATTGCTTTTCATATTCGAACACACTACTTTTGCACTGTTCCACGAACTTAGCTACTCCGTAATCTTCAATCTCCTGTTTTCCTGATATACCCAACTGCTTTTGCACGCCAAGCTCTACTGGGAGGCCATGAGTGTCCCATCCGGCTTTGCGGACGACTCTGTACCCAGACATCGTTTTATAACGGCCGATGAAATCCTTAATGACGCGTCCGAGTACATGACCGATATGAGGCTGCCCATTGGCTGTAGGAGGACCTTCATAAAATACAAAGTTCGGCTTGCCTACCCGATTATCAATTGATTTTCGAAACGTATCGTCTTGTTTCCATTGATTCAAGACCCGCAATTCTCTATCCCTGGCTTTTTCTTTTACATCCACTTTTCTCATGTCTTCCATCCTTTCTCTATCTAGATAACGATTGGGGTAATGCCAAGAAAAACAAAAAAATCCCGCCCCCTAAGGGACGAGATTTCATCTCGCGATACCACCCTTGTTCCGAAATAATCATGAAAAAATGATCTCTCGGCACCTCATACTACGTACCATCATACGCGTCCCTTTTAACGGCGGGATCCCGGGGTAGCTTACTCAACTATCTTCAGCGCTCCTTCTCGGAGAGGATTTTCGGCTAAGTCTTGAACGTTGGCTTTCAGCACTAGGCCAACTCTCTGGGGAACAAGGGAATAGCTTACTCTTTCTCGTCAATGAATTTACTCAAATCATTCTGTTACATTCTTTTTACACCTCTTTCAACAAAATGTCAAATAGATTAACACCGTCATTCATTTTTCGTAAAAAGGAATTTACCGGTTATACGGCAGAAATGGCAACAAGAAGTATGCACTACGATGTAGCTGGTTGAAAGCGAAAAAAAAGATGGAGGCGTGATTATATTTGCATGTATTCCTTCACGAGGGTGGGAGAGTTCCTCATTTAAACAGGGTGAACATAAAAGAAGCTCTCCTTCATTATGTAGGAGAGCTTTCCAAGGCCTATCTTCTATGAACTTTATACAGTACTTCATCTTCTCCATCGAGAAGCAATTTGACATAAGCACCGTTAAACTGGGAATCAGCTCTCATGTACCAAGTTTGATTATAGGGATTCTTATAAACCTCGAAATGAGAGTTACCTCATATAACCACATACGAAATATTACGCATAGAATACAAAGGTACTGGTGGTCCACCTGGCACTACAAAAAGATTACCGGTTTTCATTTGTGCTTTAACAACCGGCTGTGCTTGTGCAGAATCTAATGTAGCCGCAGAGGCGGAACCCACGCCCATTCCACTTGCAAGTCCTAACTCTAGGGCACCAACAACAAATTTTTAAAACATTTGCCTCAACTCCCTAAAAAATATTTTTTGTTACAACATAGTTTATTCTTTGTGAAAAAAGGAACATTTTCCCAAATGAAGGGGAGTTAACGATCTAGACACAAATATTTATTGTTATTTCAGTACGTTATACAAAAATAAAAATTGATCGTTAATTTCATTTGTTTATGTAACAACTAAATAAAAAGTCGATTCCTTTCCGTACAAGATAATAAAACAAGTAGAGAGTCTCTATCCACAAATAAAAACGTTTGTTCCTAATGGTGCTACTAAAAATGATCCACTTACCACTGAAATGTTTTTGAGGAATCCAACTGTTAAAAAAGATAGCATACAGATTGTTTACAAGGATAAAACGGGAGAAATAACTTCTTTATCATTTGATTTTGAGAGTATTCCTAGAGTCACAGAGCCGGGAAAACATATCCCAATAGAACAAGCCAAGAAAAAGGCTATGGAGCATATACAGAAGTTGTACGGACCGGTTGCTAGTCAATATCAGGTGTTGAAAGTGATGCCGATAGAATATCTTAGTGGGACATTCTTTTGGTGGTTTAATCGCCAGACTGTATGCAAGTCTTTATCCACGGCTCATTTCTGGCATGGTTCTGGTTGACTCTGCGCCCGAATATAAAGAGCTGGAGTATGAAAAAGTGTTGCCAGAAAAGTTAGTTGCAGAGAATAGGGAATATTTCGATAATCCTATGCTAAATAGTGAGAAGATTGATAAGGCACAGAGCTATAAGCAAATCGTTGATCATTGTCGACAAAGTAACATTCCTCTTTCAATTATTACGAGAGGATTACCGGATATGGATGACGGGGAGTGGCCATGTCAGGAAATACTAGAAATGGAGCAAAGGCTGCAAGTCGATTTCCAGCGGCTGTCAACGTCTAGTAAGCACCGGATTGCTAGTTATAGCGGTCATTATATTCATCATGATGAACCAGAAATTGTGATAGAGGAAATTATGGTAATGTTGAAGGAGATGAGAAAGTGAACGATCAGGACGAAGTTCATGATGGATCTGCATAGAATTGAGGAGGAGAATACCAGATGAGATATATTACGGTGTAAATAAAGAGACTGCACTTATGTTGAAAAGATAAGCCTTTTCGGTTTTTTAATTGGCGCCATATTAATAAATTCGTTGAAATTTATTCGAGGTTGTCCATATCGTCTTCATTCTTCTTTACATAGAATGTAGCATGCTTTCGGAAAGAAGGTGAAAACATGGGAAGCTATGTGTAGTGTATTGACCACAATATTTTTTTGCGCTAAAATTTGATTGATCGTTCAAATTAAAAATTAAACGTTCAATCAAAGGTGGAAGGAGTGCTTTTATATGAGCAACAACAGTGGAGAAGAGAAACAATCTTTCATCGCTGAAGCAAGACGCGAACAAATTATTGAAGCAGCGATCAAAACTCTTGATGAAATCGGATATGTAAAAGCTAGCCTTTCCCAGATTGCACAAAGGGCAGGTATAAGTACGGCGTTAATCTCTTATCATTTCTCAGATAAAAATGATTTGATGAATCATTTGCTAACGAAACTTTTAGATAGCTCTACTTCATATATTTTGGAGAAAGTAAGGAAGGAAGATACACCTAAGAGAAAATTGGATACATTTATAGGAGCAAGCTTAGCTTATCAAGGTTCACATCCTACGCGTAATTCGGCTCTATTAGAAATTATCTTTAATGCCAGAACGCCTGATAACATTCCCTACTACAAATTAGGTGATGATGATGAAGATCAAATCATGTATGAGCTTCAACAAATATTACGAGATGGTCAGGAAAAAGGGGAATTTGGAGCGTTTCATGTAGATGTCATGGCTAACACGATCCAAGGGGCTATTGGAGAGTATATGGGAAATGCTGCTATAACCAAAAAGGTTGATCTAGAAACATATACTAATGAACTCATAGATATTGTTGGTAAAGCAACAAAAGGTATGATTGAATGATATCATACCTTTTAATGGATTATTCATTTGCTTCTAAAGTCATGTAGAAACGTAAAAAATGGAATCCAATCGATCATAAACAAGAAGGTGAAAATAGATGACACCATCTAAATTATCATTACATCAACCAAAAACAGTCGTAGGATATTCCAAAATAACGGGAATCATTCTGTACGGAGGATTCGGAATAGTAGGAACTATCCTTGGTTTTTTTCTTCCACGAATAGCAGCATGGGCTGTAACACTTCCTTGGATCCCATTTCAAGGACCTCTAAAACTCATCAATTCACTACAGGGACCGTGGGTAGCTATTATTATGGCAGTTTTGGGCTTACTAGCTGGTCTAGTGCTTGCTTATATAGCCGTTAAAGAAAGTCTTATCATAACGATTACCGATCAAGAAGTACAATTGGAAAAGGATGAGAATACGCATACGATAGCATTAAAAGATATTGATATGGTGTTCCTTGATGGAAAACAGCTTGTGATCCTCGGGAAATCAGGATTTGAACTTGTACGGGAGAAAAATGATCAATCAGCTATACAAGTGAGCAATGCTTTCAAGAAGCATGGTTATCCCTGGTCATCAGAAGGAGACCCATTTAAAGATGAGTATCGACGCTGGGTGCAGGATATTCCAGATATATCACCAGCTGCTAATGCTTTAATGAAGGCCCGAGAGATTGCACTGCAAGAGAAAGAAGAGGCAGATATAAAAGACCTTCGGCGTGAACTTGCAAAGCTCGGATACATCGTACGTGAGGAAGGAACACGTCAATATTGGCGAAAAATATAAAGATATAAAAAACGAGCGAGTGCTTCTATCTTTCTATCTTAATGATCCATTTTTCCTCTGTACGTTTTTCTTTTACTATATCTGGGGATTTAGCATATATTTTTTTCGGTAACTTAATCCGGAAACATGGCAGTACAGATGCATGCGAACGTTGTGGAAAAGATTCCTGCAATAGAGAATCTCCCCAAGGCGAAAAACATGCTCTGAAGAGTGCAGATGTATCCACAATAACCGGGTATGACGTGAAAACTATCATAAACGTAAAAACCAAAATAGCCCTTCGACGGTTTACTTTTTCCGTCAGAGGGCTATTTTTAACATCAACCGTAAAAGCCATTGGAATTTGGCATTTGCTGTAGATCGCGTATCATATTGTGGATGAAATTCCTTCCACAACTGTAGTACACCAGAATACCTAAGACGTTTAAACAACTATTGGCTCTATTGCTACAATATCCATTTTTAAAAACGATTATATTAATTTGAAAATGAAGAAATGAATTTACAACATATGGTATTTTTGTTAATATATATTTATAAATACAATTATTTAGTAATTATTATAATAAAATGTAGCCTCTCTTGATTCAGATATGTCTAGTATGTTGTTTTGACAGGTTGGAGAAATCTCTTCCATCCTTTCAAAAGGAATACATAAATGAAAAATTAGGTGAGAATGAGAGGAGATGGTTTTTCTTGATAAAGAGCAGGTATTATTTACGTTATGAACTAGAAGAAGAAACACTAGTTATCAATACCTTAACAGGCTCGGTTGACTACTTCTCGGAAGAAATGATTGGATTATTTGATAAGTTGGAATCCGTTGAATGCAGTGAGTTATCAGGTGAAGAGCATGAATTCATTCATCATCTCAAACAAAGAGGATATATTTTTTCGTCTAAAGAAGAAGAAGAGAAACGATTAAAGCAGGCTATGAAGTTTGCAACAAATCTAGATGTCATGCAATACATTATCTGTCCTACATATACCTGTAATTTCCGATGTCCGTACTGCTTTGAAGACCATGCTATCCATGAGAAAGTTTCGATTATGTCAGATGAGCAATTGGAAGGCGTATGGTATGCGATTCAACATTTTCATCAAGAAAGTGGTCTTATGAAAGGACACCTTCACTTGTTTGGCGGAGAGCCACTTCTCCCTTTGACACAGAATATTATCAAAAAAATCTGCGACAAAGCTGTAGAATGGGATTTCCGTATTGGCTGTAATACGAATGGTTTCCATCTTGCTTTATTTGCCGATACTTTAGCAAGTTATGGGGATCGAATCAGTGTAGCAGTAACTATTGATGGGCCTGAGGACATTCATAACCAACGCCGTATTTTGGCTGGAGGGCAAGGAACATTTCAACAAATTGTCCGTGCGATTGGAGAATCTCTCGCAAAAGAACTGCGTATTGTAGTCCGAATTAATATTGATCGTTCTAATATTTCACGAGTAAGCGAACTTGTGGAGTATTTTAGAGAAAATAAGTATCTTGACTATGAGACTTTTGGAATACATTTTGCCCCTATCACCGACCATACCTGTCAGAGTACAGGAGAAAACCTAATGCAGGGAGTAGAAATTATTAAGCTACTTCGCCGCGATATTCCTGACTTTGATGAGCTTGTTGCATCGAAAAAGCTTATGATCGGGCCTGACATGTGGCGTTTTATGCAGCCATTGATTCAATTAGACCCTGAGTTGAAGGGGCACGCACAACCATTTTTTCCAAAGACGGTATTCTGCGAGTCTGTGCAGGGAAAACAAATTGCTTTTGGCCCAGATAGTCACATCTATGCTTGTCCTGATCTTGTCGGTCGACCAGAATTCAAAATAGGGGATTACTTTCCACAAATGAATCTAAATGATCGGAAGTGGCGCAAGTGGAATGAATTCAACTCATTCACAATTTCCCAATGTAAAAGTTGCTCCTCTGCACCAATCTGTGGTGGAGGCTGTGCAGCTGAGGCGTTAGTTACTTTTGGAAACCTTGAGCAACCCCATTGTACACATGCGGATAGCAAAGTGTTTGAATATCTGGATACCATTCGCAACGATCTTGTTGCTCAAGGGGGTATATCCAAATGATATCTAGCACATATAACTCATTCTATAAACTATCGAATGGTGAATATGTTCTTATTAACTCCTTGAGTGGAGCGATTGATACAATTGGTGTAGAAGTGAAACAAGTTCTAGACCGTATTCGAAAAGGTGATGTACCTCCACGAAATGAAGATTATGAACCTCTCTATCAATTCCTTGAAAAAAGAGGGTATATTTACGAAAGTCGTGAATCTGAGTGGGCAAAGTTACTTGAAATACGAGACCACGTTTATCGGTTACAAAATACATCTGTTGCAGGGATTACTTTTAATGTATGTACGACTTATATGTGTAACTTGCGATGCCCGTACTGCTATCAAGGGCATGAGATCCACGAAAAACCACATGCACTCACAATGACAGAAATAGACAAAATGTTTAAGGCAGTTGACGGAATCCTCGCAATGGAAAAAGAAAAAGGTCGTTATCAAAATGCCACACATCGAATGATGCTCTACGGAGGAGAACCTCTGTTGCCTACAACTCGCGAAACAGTGAGGGAAGTTGTAAGAAGAGCTGTCGATGAGTATGGTTTTAGAGTATATGCCATTACTAACGGGACTTTTCTACATGACTATCTCGATTTCTTTGAACAGTATAAAGAAAAATGGGATTATTTCCAAATCTCTGTAGATGGTCCTAAGTCGATTCATGATCAGAGAAGGATTACAGCTGGCGGGCAAGGAACGTTTGATAGAATAGTTCGCAACATTGATATGGCATTAGAGCGCGGGTTTCGAATCGCATTGCGCACAAATATCAACAAGGATAATGTTGATCATCTAGAAGAGTTAGTCTCTTATGTTGAGCAAAAAGGCTGGAACGGGCACCCACTATTTTTCTGGCAAATCTCCCCCGTTACTGACCACTATGGAGACAATCTACCTAACCACTTACCTGAACATAAACTACTAGTGGCTCTTTATGAGAAGTTTGGCAATTTGGAAGAGTTTATGGACAAGTACAGCGTCCAGCTTGGTACAGATTTGAGTATGAGGACTTCGAGAATTCGTCAGGCCATTACCTCCAAAGACTGGGTTATGAATAACCCTTGCGATAGTTGTACCTCTACACCTAACACACTTCCAATTTTTAAAGAATGTAGTGCAAGAGAACATCGTTTCTATGCCTTCGGTGCAGAAGGAGCGATTTATGCCTGTCCAGAATCCGTAGGACGTCCGGAGCTTGCCGTTGGGACATTTTTCCCAGAGTTTGTGATTAATCCCGCCAAACATAACATGTGGGATAAGGATATAACAGATTCGGAACAATGCGGCACGTGTAGTGTTTCTCTGTTCTGTGGTGGCGGATGTGCCTACTCCAATTTGATGCGGAACGGGTCTATAACTGAGCCGTACTGTAACTACTCTCATCCAACCATTTCAACCTATGTGGAGCAGAATGAAGATGTCTTTTTACAGGTGCAAAATAAATAAACTTCAAACCCCATTCGTGTGAAGAGAATCTTCAGTGAAAGGAGGTGAGAAATATGTCATTCAAAATTCATTCTGTTAATGAAAATGCGAAGCTTTGGACTGAATTAGCAGACGAAATGGAAGTTTTAGAAAATCGCGATGAAATGTCTATTATCAATGCAGGTTCTTGTTGTTTCCAACCTTGGACTTGCTGCATTAAAATTTCCTTTTCCTAATACTAATTCGACTTATTATTCAATGAAGAAACTCCGCTATCACGCGGAGTTTCTATCCTGCTTAGGGGTGAAAATGTGAATAGGACGATTAGTAATCCCCATTTGTTGCCATATACGGTCAGCCCCATGGATATCTGGGACAAGGGTAGTCATTATATTGTTTCTTTTGAAACAGGGCTTCAATTAAAAGTTACGGAGAGATTACTCAACATATTCTCCTGTATGAATGGAAATCTATCATACGAAGAGATGAAAAAGCAGTTAAAACAGAAATATGATCTACATATCGAAATAGAAGAGTTATGCTATTTTGTTGAGAAATTATTACTTCCTCACGGTGTACTCGTTGGTTATGCCAAAAAGTCTGAACATAACTCAGCTATTTTATTTCGAACACCGCTTATGACAGGAGAGCGTTTTGAAAAAATAGCAAAGCCTTTTCATTGGTTGTTTCGAAAACCTTGGTCAATCCTCACGCTCTTTGGGATAGGATTTTGTTTGCTTTTGAATTTTTACCAAGTACAAACGGCAGACATGACGGGGTTATTTGGAACTTTTAGTGGAGTTGGAATGTCACTTATTCTTCTTCTCCTATCTATTTTATTCCATGAGTTTGGACATGTGGTGGCAGCATACCGATATAGTATTCGTCCGCGTGATATAGGGATAGGTTTGTATATGTTGGTGCCCGTGATGTTTGTAGATCTTAGTGAAGCGTGGAAATTACCCCGTAAGCAGAGGGTTGTAATAGATTTTGCAGGAGTATATTTCCAATTACTCATGGTATCTGGTCTTGCAATCTGGTACAATTTAACAGCAGATCGAGACATACTGATTGCAAGCCAGTTAATATTATATTCTGTCGTTTTAAATCTAAACCCAATCCTACGTTATGACGGATTTTGGGCATTGAATGACGCGATCGGTATTTATAATGTTCATACAAGGGCCTTTACCTTACTTAAAACTGGAATAAAGGGATATTTACTTCGTCATCAAGAGTCGAGGAATGCTTTTCACAAGAGCATAAGAATGATGGAGAAAAAACTTCGCTCTGTCCTACTTCTCTACTTTTCACTCTATGTTCTTATGGCAGTAGCAGTGATCTCATATATTTTGTATTCGATAATCCATACTTTACTAGCAGTACGCCCGTTGACTTTGGAAAATACCAAAGGATTATGGATACTTGCGTTGGTAATCCTCTTACAATTGGCGTTAAACATGAGTTATCGCCTAATACAAAAGAAAAAACAGATAAAACAAATGATGAAGGAGGGTTAACCTTTGTCTCAAGCAATTGTTAAAGTAAGAAATATCCGAAAAGAGTATCAGATAGAGTCAGGTACCTTACAAGTTTTAAAGGGGATCACCACAGACATTCATCAAGGTGAGATTGTCAGCATTATGGGGCCAAGCGGAAGTGGAAAGTCTACTTTGCTTGGTATTTTAGGAACCTTAGATACACCAACTTCTGGTCAATTAAGAATTGATGGTGATGAGGTTACTGGTTTGAACGAGAGCCAACTTACAAAGTATCGCGCAAAAAAGATTGGCTTTATTTTTCAGGCTTACAATTTGATCTCCACCATGACTGCCAAAGAAAATGTAATGCTTTCCTTGATGTCTGCAAAAGGAAAAAGTAATTCCGAAATGGAACAAAAAACGCTTGAACTGCTAGAAATGGTAGGGATGAAAGAACGTTGTGATCATCTGCCTAGTCAACTGTCGGGCGGACAACAACAAAGAGTGGCTATTGCCAGAGCTCTTGCCAATCAACCATCCATCATCATCGCCGATGAGCCAACCGGAAACCTTGATTCGAAGACAGGCAAACTCATTCTTAATCTTATATGTGGCCTCCGAGAAAAGGTAGGGACAACATTTATCGTAGCAACACATGATCCAAACGTTGCTGAAATTTCAGATCGTGTACTACACATTTTAGATGGGCAAATCCAAGAAAATTAAGTGAAGGTTGTGAAATTTCCATGTTGTGGCTATCTTCTGTTCGGAGTTTATTTCGAAATAAGTTAAGAACTTTTTTTACGATGACAAGTATAGCCATAGGAGTAGCGAGTTTTTTCTGTATGTTTATGCTTTCTGAGCTTGTACCACAGGCAGTACATGAATCCTCCAAGAAAGTCTTAGGAGGAGATATCGCTGTTCAAGCTTATATGAAACCTACAACTCTGACAGATTTGGAAAAAGCGATACCTGATCATGCAAGAGAAAACATGACGATTGGGTATGTCACCAATACGATGGTCAAATCAGACCACAAAATAACGAATGCTTTTGTAAAAGGGATTGATCCCAAACAGTATCCTCTCTATGGAGAAGATATGTTTCCAGATGTCCGCTCGTTACGCGAAAACGAAGTCTTGATTACAAAAAATCTTGCCAATCGCTTACACGTGCAAGAAGGAGATAACATATCACTTCCGAATAAAAAGGGCGAGCTTATAACTTTTCAAATTCGTCGATTGGTAGAAAATGTCCAGGAATCATATGGAGATTCTATGATTTTTGGCATGATTTATATGGGTTACAATCAGTTGATACAATCGCAAAACTTAGTACCAGGTATCACAAATGAAGCTTGGGTCACTCTTACGAACAAAGATGAAATCGATCAGATACGGAAATACGTAACGACTACCATTGAAGGAAGTAATGTATTGGATTCAGCCGACAAAGAGAAAAAGATGCTAATTGATGTCCGCTCTTTGTTACTATTTTTACGTGTGTTCAGTCTTATAACACTTGCTATAGCTGGTATGACTACGTTTAATACAATGACAATCATGATGTTTACTCGTATCAGAGAAGTAGCTGTGATGAAAGCCATTGGTCTCAAAAACAGCTTCATCATGTACAGTTTTGCTGTTGAGGCATTTTTAATCGGGCTATTTGGAACAATTGGTGGAATTCTGGTTGGAGAAATTGCTAGTGTGTGGTTTTCTTCCTATATGGGTGCTGTCCTTGTCTTACCTCTTCATTGGGAATTTAGTTGGCAAGCGATCTTCTCCACTTTACCAGTAGGTATCTTAGTAACTATTATTGCAGCTTGGATACCGTTACGTAGCGTATCACATATGTCTCCTTTACAGTTACTTCGCGGAACAGAGCCTGTAGGTGAGGGAAAATTACCTTTTTTAAAAAAGCTACAGATCCTTTTATTTGCAAGCGTAGTGGTTGGTTTCTATTTGCAGGATGTCATGTTTGATTCAGTTGGTTCTTTTCAAATATCTAATTTGCTTCTTGCTTCATTAACATCCATGGTGATCTTACTTTTGATGATTGGACTAATCAATGTGACTTCTTGGATCTTTGGATTATTCTTTCGGCTTTTGGGGAGAGGAAAATCATTTTTCTCTCAACCGATCTATTTAGCTTTACATAACTTAGCGATGGCATACAAAAGGAATGGTCTATTATCAGTAACATTGACTGTTGGTGTGCTATCTGTCGTTCTAAGTCATGTGTTTGCAGATAATCTTATCAAAGTGATTCAAATGCAAATGGAAGTCCAATCCAAAGGAAATGTGTTGGTCACTTCCTCCACTAGTGACGTAAAAGAAGTTGATTATTTACTGGGTAAAACTGACGGAATCAGCTCATATAAGAAAGGATATAACCAAGGAACACAGTTGATACGGATTAACGATCAAAGTGCGATTGAGAAACTAAAAAGTCTAGGGCGAACCAGTAAAGTGTTCGAAAATATGAAAGTTACTACAGAAGCTGTGGACTTAGATGAAAAAAGCCACTCATATAAAATCTCCTCTGGTCGTGACTTTACGCTGGCAGACAACGGTGCTCTACACGCTTTGTTAATTCAAGATTTCCAAACAGAATTGGGTGTCAAAGAAGGCGATACTCTTAAAGTTAACTTGGACAATAATACGGTGAATGTAACAGTCATTGGTTTTTTTGAATCAAATTTATTTAAGACAGCAGAGATACGTCTTCCTGAGCAAACCATGCTGAAGTATGGTCAACCAACACGTGTTTCTTACTATGTAGACGTAAATGCAGGTAAAATACAGGAAACCTTGGATGTGCTCAACCAAAAGCTGCCTAAATCTGCAATGGCATACTCCATCAAGCAAACCGTGACAGAGAGTTTACAAAATGTCGTAGATACATTTAGCAACTTCTTTTCTATCGTCTCTTTACTTGCATTTTTAACTTCTGGATTAATGATTGGAAATCAAGTGGTGATCTCTCTTTTACAACAGAAACGAGATGTTGCCATTATGAAAGCAGTGGGTATCCCTACAAAAAATCTGATTTCATTTATTTTGACTGAAAAAGCAATTCTCTCTTTTGTAGCAGGTGTCGTAGCATCTGGTTTGGCGTTGCTTTTTTCACTCGTCATTCTGCTCTCTGTTTTCCATGTATCGCTCATGTCAATGAATGTTTATTGGGTCGTTAAGGGCATTGGCTTATCGATGCTTGTCACCTTGCTTGTTTCCTTATTGGCATCTATGCAGTCTATGGCAGCGAAACCAATTGAAATGCTACGTTAGGAGAGTGTTACCTATGTCTAAAGCTCCTTCCCAAATCCCGACAAATCAAATACCTAACCGCATAGCTGGTTGGGTTCAGCCTCTCACCTTCCTGGTTTTATGTATTTATATTGCCGCACTGGTTCTAACAGGTATTCTCACAGATGATTGGATATCTCATCCGATATATGCTGTTGGTGTAATGTTACCCGGTATATTGGTGCTCGTCTGGTCACGATCTTATCAACTTGAAACATCTTCCCTACAGATATTGAATGAAGAAGTAAAAGTGAGCCTCATCTGGTATGTGATGATATTGATCATCTACAGTGTTATTTTGGGAAACAATGATTTACGCCTTCTGATTAATGAACAAACAAACTGGCTAACATTGGTCATCGTACCGCTTATTTTGATTCAATCAGCGCGTGGGAAGAAAGGTGGAACGTTTCGAGAGCTATTACGTTCTGTGGGATTAACGCGTCAGGGATTGGGAAAAACGATAACGCTATCTGCAGTTACATGCCTTTTGCTACTACCAATTATTTTCTATTCTCTTAGCGAAGAACAACTTTCCAAAGTGATTACTGTTTTCCAGAAACCTAGTCAAGCAGTCCTCTTTTACCCATTAAGTTTAGTAATAGCTTTTGTCCTTCCTGGCTTTACGGAAGAAGTAATGTTTCGTGGCATTCTACAATCTCGATTATCAAGTTTCACAAGGTCTGAGGTGAAAGGTTTATTCTTAGCTTCTCTGCTATTTGCTCTCTACCATGTACCGTATGCCTATTTTCTTACTTCTTGGGCTACCCACGGCAACCTAACTTGGTCACTTTCCACAGTTTTGACAGAGCAGTTTATCACCGGATTGTTGATGGGCTTGATCTGGATCCGTACAAAAAATCTAGTGGGGCCCATGATCGTTCATGCTTTTATTGATAGCTTTATTATTCTTGCTAGTTTTGTGAAATAGGAAGAACATGCGAAAAATAAAGGCGCTCGACCGGTTCAAACCGACTTGAGCGCCTTTATTGCAATAAAGTAGAGATATATTATGGGAGGAAATCGTCTACATTGGCCAGTGGACAATTATCAATCAGAGGGAGTACGGAAGACCTCTTTTTTAACTGGAAATGTTATTACATATCATCATACAATCTCGGCATATATAAATGAATATTTGCCCTGTTTTTTGTAAGATTTGGTATTATATAAGCTACTATAGCTATTAGTTAACCATTTCACGACACTTGAGTTGACTGAAACAAGAGGGGCATGTAAAGGAACCGCGAAAGAGCAGCATAACAACATTTCTTTGGACTTTTAAATTAAATACACCCCTTCAGTAGGCATTGGAAAAACCTTTTGGGTTTACCGATGAACGTTAGGGGTGCATTCTTACAGCGATCTGGATGTGGGAGGATACTCGCTAATGACTTAGAGTATGGAAAAGCATCTTAGATTCTATTAGCTGTTATCAGAGTCTAATTTACCTTTTAATGTTGTTAGGTATTCAATTATTTCATTGTCGCTTAATTTTTGTATCGTTTCAATATGCCCGTACATTGTTTTTACATCTTCTAACCAAGTAGTAAATTCTGTATTTTCTTTGCTATTCGTTAATAATGTGTTTAGGATAGTAGCATCATGTTTATTTACATGACTGACATTATCAACAATTGCTTTAAAATATTCTAGCGTTTGTTCTTCATTCATTTCATTCGATTTTTTTAATAGTCGGTCTAGATCAGATAAAGACTCATCTAAATCAATAAATTTTTCCAATATATTATCTTGCTGATCCTTCAATCCATGCTTTTCCAGCTCTTTTGCTGCCGTATTGATATTGTCTGCAAGATCACTTGGAAGTAATGTTGCTTCTACTAGTAAATTTGTTTGTTTAACTCCAGATTTTTTCGTGTATTCATACGTATTAATTTTATCAATCCTGTAAGAAGAGCCTTTATCTATGATTAGTTCGGATTCTCCTTGGTAGGTAGCAAGGTCTCCAAAAATATAAGCAGCATGTGTTCCTTCTGGAATATTTATTTTAAATAGAACTGTTTTTGCATCGAAGGATTCACTAAAGTGGTTCGCTACTGAGGTACTAAGAAAAGCTTTCT
This sequence comes from Brevibacillus laterosporus DSM 25, assembly GCF_002706795.1. NCBI lineage: Bacteria > Bacillati > Bacillota > Bacilli > Caryophanales > Paenibacillaceae > Brevibacillus > Brevibacillus laterosporus. Next base: position 186,632 of record NZ_CP017705.1, on the reverse strand, counting down.
CTTCTCTGATTGAACCTTCTAAGTCATTTTTCAATTTCGTTACAACATTTTGATTTTTAAAGTTAGTCGTGATGTCAATACCTAGCGCATCTTTCCCAACTTTTCTATACACAACTCCTGCTTCTGAAATAGGGGACTTGGCTAAAGCCTTCGACATGTCTCGCACTTCTTTTATCTTGTCTACAGGCAGATTATCCTCTCGTAATCCTTTATTGATCGTTTTATAATTTTGAGTGGTATATAATTGGATGGCTGCTTTTTGCTCAGGTTTGAGCTTCTGACTATATTCCTTATACATTTCTTTGTACCACGTATCAGCTGCTGTTACATCTTCCTTGAAGTCTTTTCGTTCTGGCTTTTCTGTTTCATTCAAACTCTTATTTATTTCTTCAAATCCCTTTTTGCTCATGTCATCCATGTACCTAAACATTTCTGGTGCATAAGCTTTTAATACAGGTCGATAGCTAGGTTCATAATAATACGAAAATGCTTGTGCAAACACCTCTCGAAATTCATTGATGTGTTCTTTCACATATGTGGTATCATACTCACCTTCATGAGGGGGTAGATGTGAAAGGAGTAACGCGCTTGCATCTTCGTCTGCTTTTGCTTGATGTACAGCTTCTAAAAACGCTTCATTTGCAAAAGTATTTTCTTCTAACGTGTCACGAGCGATTGCTTTTCCTACCTCATAATATACCTCTTTGCTTTTGCTGTGGCTTTCCGAATACTCTTCTGTATGGATAATCAGAGCTGGGTTTTTACCACCTATTGAAAATACAAAATGAGAATCTAAGGAAACTTCATTTCCTTCGCTATCTTTTATCTGCTTTTCTTTTTCACTGATATCCCGGACAGTAGGATTTTCTGCAATACTTTTATCTGTCAGATGAATTTTTCCTCCCACCTTTTCATACATTTCCAATACTTCAGGCGAAAGTTTTTTTAATAGGGCTTGGGTATCTTGTAATCGTTGTTCTTCTTCACTGTTAAACTCTGTTGTTACAATTCCTTTACTAATTTCTTTCATTCTTTCTTCTCTGGCTTTTTTCTCTCGCTCTTTCTTTTCTTTATCTTCTTTCTCTTTTTTTTCTTTATCCTCTTTCTTTTTATCTTCTACATCATGTATTCCATTTGCGGCATGAGTAATATAGGAAAACGCTGGAGAAGTGGCTGTTAAAGCCAACAGCATCGTAGTTGTACTCAGGACTTTTAGCATTTTATTTCTGTGTGGCATCAAATTCCTCCTTACATGTAGTGGAACCCCCGAAGGTAGTAGAGTCTTTTGTATATCCATCGAAGATAAAATCACTCGTTTATCAGTGTCCTCGACAAATGAAGAAAACAGCCCTCTTTTTTAGTACATCTATTATGTGATTACTATGGAAAAGAGGGCTGTTTTTGACATCTATGGGATAGCGGGAGGTTCAGTCATTACCTTCATGTTTATTTCAATGTACAAACGTTGACTGACAACCTAATTTGCTTCCAATTTTTCTAATTCCCACTTTTGATTATCAGTACCTTTATAATTACTTACCTGAATGTTGGACCCGTTTGAAGTACCTGAACCATCTACATCTAACACTTTAGTAGGATCTTTCTTGTTTTTTAATTTATAGAAACCATTACCTAGCGATTCAGGAATCCAAAAATGTTCTTCTTTCCCTTCAAACGGTGTAGCAAATACATTGGTTAAATTCTGATAAGCATTCCAAGCCATAATTTTATTGTTATCTTCTAAATTTCGAATCACATACGCTTGATGAGTGTCATTATATTCTAATTCCCATTTTTGATTACTGCCATTGTGCTTTTCATACAACGTGATATTATTATCGCTTCTATTCCAATCAACGAGACTGTTATTTTTTAATGCTGTTTTTATTTGATAGGTACCATCCTCAATTACTCTGCTGGGTTCTAGCACACCATTTTTATTAAAATAATATTTTTTCCCATCTATCGTTTGCCATCCTGTTTGCATTTCACCAAATCTATAGTAATACTTTTCTCCATCTATTGTTTCCCAATCAGATACTTCAACATCATCTGTAGGTTCATCCTTCTTCGGTGAAATTAGTATATTCATGCGAGCATGTAATTGGACGTCATAGATACTTTCTGTTTCCATGTTTTCTAATTGTTTTTCAATATTTGCAGCTGTTTCTTCATCAAACACCAATTTAAAATTATCTATACTCGTATTTTTGTAAGATAATGTTCCGTTCTTGTCTTCAAAACCAAAAGCTAATTGGAGCGCTTCTCCTAATGTAACATCTGGCTTCGTTTGTTCGATAAAGTCAATAGGATCAATGGCAGCTACTCGTCTTTCTATCTCTAGATCGTCTGGTGTTTTTAAGATCAATCGAGCAGATGTTTCCTCGATTTGAGGGATAATATGACTCCACTGCTTATCTTTATCTACCTCAACTAATTTTGTTTTAGGATCGATTACACCTACATAACCTGAAACCTGGTCAGTTTCTAATCGCATTTGTTTTGTCTGCTCCAGAATATCAAGCTGATCCTTATTGATTGTGATGGGGCTGGACCCAAAATCGTCTTTGGTTTGTAGGGAAATGGCTGCTTGATCTTTGTTTGGATAAAAACGGTCTGGTAACACTACATTTGCTAGATGGTTTTCTTTTGCTTTTATCGTTGCAATGGTATCGTTTTTACCTAGTACGAGAGAAGTAGTAGGTGCTGCTTCATAGATAGGAGCGGTACCATTATTAACATATCGGATATTCGCATTGAAATAGGCAGCTTCTCCTGCATTTAAACCTATGCTCTTGGACCAGTTCCTTCCCAAACTCTCTGAACTCGAATGATCGATGGTTACTGTCTGTGAATTGCTATCGCTAAAATTAGTGGATACACTTCCACCAAAGTTAAATAAGGAAACATTGACTTCAGCTCCAACAGATACTTCTGTTGAATGAGTATTGCTTGTGGACGTACTTCCACTGATCGTGTTACTTGCATTTCCCCCATTTTCTAGCGTTTCATTTCTATTTTTCGAAATAATGAATTTGTCCATATGGACCTGTAAATTAGGATACGCAGCAAGTAACGGATGTCTCACTTTTACCTTCTTATCAATGATTCCTGATACTTTCGCGAAATCGCTATATGGATCAGAAGCCGTGCTCCATTTATAAGCAGAGGATGTATATTTTGTTAACGGTTCTCCAAATCTCGTTACTTTTTTTCCATGGACTTTTTCAATCCAAGGCATCAGGGTGAGTTTTTTATTCTTGATATCCAAGGTATATCCTTCATTTTCTAACGAATCAGGGATGCCGTCACCATCAGTATCTTCGACTCCGTCATCAGAAGTTGCTGAAATACTTCTTTTTTTTCTACTGGATTCATTCTCTGGTTGATTTTTTATGTCAGGTAGAAGTAAATTTCCCTCTGGAATTATTTCTTTCTTTCCTGCAGGAGTTATCCATTTTAGCTGTAAGCCAAATTCGTTAGCTGTAGGGGATTCTGGCTTATAGGTTATTTTTACTTTATATAGCTTCCCTTTTTCTAGATAGATTTTTTGCGTAGAGGAGGATTGATCGATGACTTGTTGATCATCTATCCATAATATGGTGTGGTCATTATCTGACGTGGAGAAAGTATATTCACCTGATTTTCCTGCTTTTACAAATCCTGTCCACATAGCGGATTTAAATTGTTTTAATTCATCAGGTAACATATCATCGATTTGATCGTTATCAACGGATAGATCACCAGACTCTGAATTCGAAATCAGAGCGGTTTCTTTTAACTCTTTATCAGTAAAGTAGTAGCCTAATAAGCCTTTAAAATTAGCGTCTTGGTCGTTGATTACTTCTCTCTCGCTCGAAGCCGCATGTGATAGTTCTGGATAGGTGGTGAATTGACCGAGGAGTGCGGTTGCTAGTAAACACTTATACATTTTTGGTAACTTCATCTTGTTTTCTCTCTTTTCTATAGAATATTTGAGTCATTTTTTAAGACCAAGTATACATTCGCATGGTTGAAGAATATGAAATGATACCTAGCCATTTGTTAAAACATTTAAATGTAAATAAACCTCCCTTAAGTAATAACAAAATATCGAGTTGGGATATTTTGTTATAATTTTTATAGAAACATTTTATCATTTGGTTTTCTGTGAATTGAATAGCGAAAAGCATCTTTGTCAAAGTTACTTTTAGCTGTTAATTTTTTAAAAAAAATAACGAAAGATAATGAAATATGAACTGCTGTGTTTTCTTCCTACAAGCGTTAAAAGAGCTGAAGGGACTGAAAAAGGTTACATTCTATTATTAATTGCTAGTCTGATAAATGATAAATAGGGCAATATAATCGTGTGTCAAAATGGTGAAATTACAGGAGAGAAATAAGAAAAAGCCCCTTTACTTAAAAAGGGGGGCGATAAATGACTGCTAAATTGACAGTGATTTTGTTATGATTTTATAAAAAGTAAAAAAAGATAATGCAATATAAATGTTCATTTTATATAAGTTTCTCTGTAATCACCAACATTCAATTAAAAAAGTTTGAACCAATTTTGTTTATAAAAAATACTATTTATAACTTATCGTTAAATGAAGTACGACCTGTTCATCCTGTAGGTTTGCGTAAATATGTTTTTCACTCGCTGTAAATTGAATCGAGTCGTATTTGTTAAGAGTATAGGAAAATTCTCCAATCGTTAATTGAACTTCTCCTGCCATTACGGTAGCAATCTCTATCGTTCCAGGATGATGAGATTCAGGCTCATACGTACAATGGGGTTGTAGGAAACCACGATACATCTCAATTCCTCCCCGTGTATCACTAAACAAAGGTTCAAGAATCCATTCCTGACCCTCTTCCGAAATTTGTGGCCCTTGTCCGGCACGTAAAATATTAATTTCATTTTCCGGTTTTAAAAGTGTCATCAATGGTACGGAAAGGCCATTCGAAATTTTCCACAGCATCCCTAGCGTTGGATTCGTTTCGCCACGTTCAATATTTCCCAGTGTAAGTTTGCTGACTCCTGTCTTTGCCGCCAACTCCTCTAAGCTTAATTTCTGTTCCTTTCTGAGCTCTCGAAGTGTTGTTCCTACAAATTGAATCAGTTTCTTTGTTTCATCTTTAGTAGAACTCATCTTTTATTACACCCTTTTGATATTTAGTTTACTTTTTCCTTGTATTTATATATTATACTATATCGTGCTGAGAGGGAATTTGTCATAATTAGTAATTTATAAACGTTTTTGGGTTGAATCAGTATAATATATTATACTTTACAATTAATATAATTAAGTATAGTATATTATTTTGTGAAAAAGAGGTGAATAAATATGAGAGCAGTATTAGTTGGGATATTATCCTCCTTGTTTTTTTCGGCTACATTTATCATAAATCGGGCCATGAACCTTGGAGGTACTAGTTGGGCTTGGGGGCTAAAAATAATATGGGCTTGCTTGCAGCAGTTGAATCAACACAATCGGGAACGATGATTTTTACCGTTCTTGGTGAAGTAATCTTGTTAAATGGATCATTCCCGAGGGGGCTATCATTACTTGGAATGATTGTCGTTATAATCGGAATGATTCTAACCAGTTTAGCAAATGGCAAACAAAAAAAACTAGTAAAGCTACGTAGGGAGAAGAAGCTATTCGAATAAGGTGAAAGGTTCAATCCCGATAGTAAGCAGCCTTCAACGATTTAGATGCTCCTATCTACTTCTAAAGATATGAACCCTCTGTCAGATTTTAAAAGGCAGAGGGTTTAATGTTTATAAAAATATGGTTATAAGACTTTGAATGTATTCATTAACATATTGGTAATCCTTAATCAGGTGGAAAGTTTCTTTCGAGACAAAAAGTTGCATTAGGTTAAAAAATATTTACAAATGAAACTAGGTGGTCGTATTATATAAATATACACACACGATCGGTGTACTTTTTTTTACATATATTTTTTCCTTAAGGAAACATAATTTCCTTAATGCAATTTAGTGGGAGGAAGAAACATGAATGCTCGAGTCGAAGAAGCAAAAGACAATAGCGGTTGGTTACAGAGAAGTTCCAATGTAAGCTTAGAAGAAGTTAATAATTCCGTTCGCATTCCTAGTAATGCAGGGTTCTGGCGCAAATTTTTAGCTTTTGCCGGTCCTGGTTCATTGGTAGCGGTTGGCTATGTAGATCCAGGAAACTGGGCAACGTCGATTGCCGGTGGAGCACGGTTTGGTTACACATTGCTGTCTGTTATTTTAATTTCCAACCTAATCGCCATCTTACTACAATCTTTGGCAGCTAAGCTGGGGATCGTCACTGGTCGGGATTTAGCGCAAGCTACGCGTGATTCGGTAGGTAAAAAAACGGCTTTTGTTCTTTGGATTTTAACTGAACTTGCCATTATCGCAACCGATTTGGCAGAGGTGATCGGCTCCGCGATTGCTTTAAATTTGTTGTTTGGTATCCCGCTTTTAGTGGGAATTGTCATTACCACTCTTGATGTTTTGCTGTTATTAATGCTACAGAAAAAAGGATTCAGGATTATTGAATCGATCATTATTGTGCTAATGACAACGATCTTTGGTGTATTTGCCTTTGAATTGATCGTTTCCAAGCCGGAAGTATCAGCGTTATTCTACGGTTATATTCCAAAGGTTGAAATTGTTACCAATCCAGAAATGCTGTTTGTTTCACTTGGGATTTTAGGAGCAACCGTGATGCCACATAATTTGTATTTACATTCGTCCATCGTTCAAACACGACAATATAAACGGAACCGGGAAGGACGCAAAGAGGCACTTAAGTTTTCGATGCTCGATTCAACCGTTTCCCTTTCCGTTGCTTTCCTAATTAATTCCGCCATTTTAATTCTCGGGGCGGCAGCTTTCCACGGAACTGGACTGGACGTATCTGAAATTGAAGGGGCCTATGAGCTCCTGAGTCCAACTGTTGGCGTCGGTATTGCGAGTACATTATTTGCGGTTGCATTGCTCGCTTCCGGTCAAAATTCAACAATAACAGGAACCATAACGGGACAAATTGTTATGGAAGGTTTTATCCAGTTACGCATTTCACCTTGGCTACGCCGTATCATTACACGTCTTATTGCTGTCGTCCCTGCGTTTATCGTAACCTGGATAGCTGGTTCAAGAGGAACAGGCGATTTACTATTATGGAGTCAAGTCGTACTAAGCTTGCAACTTCCATTTGCAGTTATTCCTCTCGTGTTGTTTACAAGCGATAAAAGAAAAATGGGCGAGTTTGTGAATCGTACGTGGGTAAAATGGTTAGCTTGGCTGTCTACTGGCGTTATATTAGCTTTAAATGTATTCTTGGTTGCATATATTATCATTACTGGCCACGAATTAGGATGATAAATAAGACATCAATGCTTCTAAACGAAAGCTGTTAATACCTTATGAAATAAGTGATTTTGTATGTTAGAGACCTTCATTTTTGGAGGTCTTTTTTTATACGTAGCGAACCAAAGCATAAATGTGACTATGCTCTGAGCTGGTGGACTAACAAGCTATGCTCATAACAAATTCCTGAGGTCTATCATGTTAGATCATCCCCGAAATTTGGACGGTCTGGAATTGATAGTGGATGGATAAAAAAACCACTAAGTGGATGGTTACACCAAAATTAGTAAATGATAGCATTTGTGTTGCAAGAACGATTCAAACTAATTTGAAAAGGTAATAAACAAAAAACAAGAGGAGGAATTACGATGAAGAAATATCCTAAATTTTGTGCAGCGGCAGTTCAAGCAGCGCCCGTATATTTAGATTTAGATGCAACGGTTGAGAAATCTTGCAAATTAATTGATGAAGCTGCTTCTAATGGTGCGAAGCTAGTTGCATTTCCAGAAGCATTTCTTCCAGGCTACCCTTGGTTTGCGTTTATTGGACATCCAGAATATACGAGAAAATTCTATCATGAGCTATATAAAAATGCAGTTGAAATCCCAAGCTTGGCGATTCAAAAGATAAGTGAAGCAGCTAGAAGAAATCAAACGTACGTTTGTATTTCTTGCAGTGAAAAGGATGGGGGTTCTTTATATCTAGCACAATTATGGTTTAATCCGAACGGAGATTTAATTGGAAAACATAGAAAGATGAGGGCATCGGTTGCTGAAAGGTTGATCTGGGGCGATGGAAGTGGAAGCTTAATGCCTGTCTTTGAAACAGAGCTTGGGAATTTGGGTGGACTGATGTGCTGGGAGCATCAAGTACCATTAGATCTTCTTGCGATGAATTCACAGAATGAACAAGTTCACGTAGCTTCTTGGCCTGGATATTTTGATGATGAAATTTCAAGTAGATATTATGCGATCTCCACCCAAACCTTTGTATTGATGACTTCATCCATTTATTCTGAAGAGATGAAAGATATGATTTGCTTAACTTCAGAACAAAGAGAGTATTTTGATACGTTTAAGAGCGGGCATACTTGCATTTATGGACCAGATGGAGAGCCAATTAGTGAAATGATACCAGCAGAAACTGAAGGAATTGCCTATGCAGAGATCGATATAGAAAAAATTATAGATTTTAAATACTATATTGATCCAGCAGGGCACTACTCTAACCAAAGCCTAAGTATGAATTTTAATCAAAATCCTACCCCTGTTGTGAGAAAGTTTGGAGAGAGAAAAAACGAAATGATTTCCTATGAAGAAATCAATTTATTGGTAGGCAGTGAGCGGTAGACTCTGAAAATAGGCTATACTTGGGTACAGGAGTAGCAGAGTAGTCAATTTATATTGGCAGCTTTGTTGATAGGCACCCATTAGATATTGGAATAGTGATTTGAAGCTGAATAAGCAATGATAAGAAAGCGGCTCCTACTTGAGCCGCTTTTTCCTTTTTCATACATGATGTATTCGTTTTTTCGTTATTTGTTATAGCCTTTGTCCTATCAATTGATTTGTTTCAAAGCTGTATGTGTCCTTTGTAAATTCTCCGTTTTTATACGTATAGATTTCGAATCCTGTTTCTTACCATCTGCGCTTGTTTGATTGCTTTGGATTACAAGAGAAATTATTAAGGAAATTAAAATAATATGCTGGAAATACGATTTAAGAAAAATTTTATTTTCACCCTACTTTTTATTTAAACAGTTTTCTCTATCCTACATAGACAAGATTGAGGAGGAAGCTGAAAATGAAGAGATGGTTTCTATTACTTTTTATACTTTTGCTACTGGGCTATACAACTCTCGAAATATACCAAAACAATACAGCCCAAAAAGAGATTTCTGAAGAAAATAACCTAACAATAAAAATCTCTAGAGATCAAGTTCACCAAGGTAATCTATTATTAGTCAATAAGGAAATCCCCGTTCATGAAGAAGGTGTAAAATCTGATGTGGTCAATCTCTCAGAACATAAGGAACTGGTAAAAGGATATAAATTATTTGATGAAAATATTTATTTATCAAAGAGTGTGGCCCAACTATTTATGGATCTGGTAAGTGACGCCAAAAAGGATAACGTCCGACATTTTATTATTAATAGCGGTTTTCGAAACAGTGATGAACAAAATGAGCTTTATGAAAAATTAGGCTCTGACTATGCATTGCCCGATGGATATAGCGAACACAATTTAGGGTTATCTCTTGATATTGGGTCTACACAAATGAAGATGGATCAAGCATCTGAGGGAAAGTGGCTTAAAAAAAGTGCTTATAAATATGGGTTTATTTTACGTTATCCAAAGGAAAAAGTAGGGATCACTGGTACGCAATATGAACCCTGGCATTACCGTTTTGTTGGATGGCCACACAGTGCTATTATTCGAGAACATGGCTTTGTACTGGAGGAATATTTGGATTATTTGAAAACAGAAAAATTGATTTCATTTAATGTTCATGGTGAAAAATATGATATTTATTATTACCCTGTGTCCAACAACGAGTCCAGTACGATTAAAGTACCAGCAAATCGAATCTATGAAATTTCAGGAAATAATATAGATGGAGTCATTGTGACGATATACCCTAGAAAATAGTGAATAAACAATGAATTACATGTATGTTAGCAGAATTGTGAAGGAAGCACGCAACGCAATAAAATAAGGCGGTGTATTAGAAATACATTTCCAAATGGGAATCGCAGGAGTATGGATTTCGCTTGCAATTGATCTGTTCGTAAAAGCCATCTTTTTGTTCTACAAATTTAGAAGTTTGCTACAGTACAAATAACTAATAATGCTGGTATTCTTAGCGTACAGGATACCAGCATCTTTATGCTCAAACAGTGCTTAACATACAAAATCTACATTTCGTTGGCAGTTCTCTGTGTATAAATAAACACATCTTTGGGAAAGAAAGGGATGAAGTATGATGTAGGAGGCAGAAATGAAGAAGTCGTTGATGCTGGTGTCGATCCTTACAGTAGTATTGGTTGCAATTGTTGGAATCATGAAAGTAACCAATAGAATTGATCAAAAAGGTGTCTTTCAAGGTGAAGCAGTTACAAAAAGCCTCTCGGGAATCTCTCAAAAACAAGGTCTTAATTGGGAGTCTGTCAAAAGAGTTTTTAACAAGGGGTCAATTCAAAACGACGTTTTTAAAGTAACGTTTCCACGTTCCGATTTACAGGTAAAAGTAGGAAGTGTTCAAATTGATCCAAACCTTGCTTTAACATCTTATTTGGCATTTAAACAAGTTGATAACCATGCTATGATGATGGGCGATCTTGTTCTCCTTGAAAAAGAAGTCAAGCCTGTCGAGACAAAGTTAGCTGAGCTTGGAATTGAAGTAACTGCTTTACACAACCATATCATCGAAGAAAATCCAAAAATCATGTATTTACATGTTGCTGGCCACGGTGATCCAGCTATTCTGGCTGAAAAGATGAAGGATGTTCTTACCGTAACAGGCACTCCACTAACTGCTACACCTCCTGAGAAATCTCCGTCAACTTTTAACTGGTCTAAAGTTGAGGACATTATAGGGTGGAAAGGTGAACAAAGAGGCAAGGTGTTTCAATTCTCTATTCCAAGACCGGAAGAAATTACGGAAAAGGGTGTAGGTATTCTACCTGCTATGGGTATCGGGATGCCCATTAACTTTCAAGTGATTGGTGACAAAGCCGCAACAACTGGCGATTTCGTATTGTTTTCAAACGAAGTGAATCCGGTTATCCGTGAATTAACGAAAAATGGGATTACCGTAACAGCTATACATAATCACATGTTGGATGAATCTCCTCGATTATTCTTCCTGCATTTCTGGGCAGTGGATGACCCCGAACAGTTAGCTTATGGTCTACGTGCGGCACTAAATCAAACTACGGTGGGAATACAAATAAAGTAGCCATAACGGGAATAGCCGGTTTCCTTAGCGAATAGGATACCGGCATTTTTTCGGTCAAACAGGGTTTAACGTACAAAATCCGCATTTTGTTGGCGGATGGAGGAGGAATGTTTAAAACTCCAAAACTATTAAGTTTGATTTGTTTACCTTACCAAATAATAAACTTGGAAAATCACTCGATAGGAAAATGAGCTATAGAACAGTAGGTGTTTTTGAATTTGTCTATAAGACTGGAGGTACTAAATGAATAGTTAGAAAAGTATTCTTTGAATATTGATTTTTCCTTCCTAAAAATACCACATTTTTATGTGTGAGAATATTTTTAATAACTTTTGAAAAAGCCTGTTAAATAGGACTTTATTAATTGTCAATATATTGTTATTCAATATAAATTTAAGATTTTTGTAAAAAAAAAGAAAAAAGTTCTTGATAATACTTCTCAATGTAACTATAATGATTACAACAGGAGGTGAACAAATTAGAAGAAAGTGGTTAAAAGCAATTTTAATAATTTTCATAGTTTTTAATTTTTAACAAAAACCTAAGGGAGGAATTATGATGTTTAAAAAAATTCTTTTAGCTGGTGTATTGGGAGTTGCAGGATTGACAGGAGCAAGCTTCACAGGTTTAGAAGCAACAAAAGTAAGTGCGGCGAGTGTCCAGGATCAAGATGTTTTTAAATATTATTCTTTAAGCTCTTATGAAGTTACTCCAAAAGAATCCTTCCATCTGAAAAAAGGTGAGGAGCTTAGCGTTACAGTAACGAATTCAGGCTATCCGATCACTTACACAGTCTATGATGCCGATAATAAGGTCATAGGTACATATGATACGTACGCAAAATATGGCCGTATCTTTAAAGCTACAAAAGATGGAAATATCTCTGTTCAATTTCAAGCAGGTGTAAATTCTTCCTTTACAAAAAAAATGAGCTTTACGGCTAAATTTTCTCTTTATAAATTTGCTGAATAAGTTTTACACTTTGTAGATACTATATTTATTCAGAAGCTAGTGGGCGAATAAAAGTCGCCTGGTAGTGGTAAACAGGTCCTTCTCAACAGAAGGACCTGTTTATGTTTATGTAAGAAACGAGTACAGTGCAGTTGACGGCTGTAACAACTCTCTTTTCCTTGTCTAAGACTCAGCCTAACATATGGTTTGCTATTTCATTACGTAAGAAAAAATTTCCCCCTATTCCTTGAGGATTCGGCAACACGAATAGCTTCCTGTACTTCAAATAGATCGTAATGAGCGTAAGGCATCATGAGCGCGAGTTTTTGTTCCATAAGTAATGCTAGTAATAGAGAAAAAGTGTCCTGCCAAGCTTGTACAGATACCTGCTGATTCCAATGTCGTAGATGAAACAATTTAATATTTACCTTTGATCTACGCGAAATTTCTCCCCAATGAACAGGCACCCCTGATAATAGTCCAATCGTTACTAAAGTACCATTTGGACGAACACAAAAAGCTAGATCTGAGCCAGCTGCTCCCCCTACAGAATCAATAGCAGCAGTTGCTCCACGTCCATTTGTCAATTCCATAACAGTATGATGCAATACGGTGTCAGAGGTATTAATTACAGAGGAGGCACCGAGTTGAAGAAGTTCTTCTGTATACGTATTGCTTCTTGTGACAGCAATCAGCCGAAAACCAAGAATGGTAGATAATTGGCAAAAGATACGTCCAATAGAAGAACCACAAGCATTGACGAGAAGGATATCGTCATCTTTTAATCGTAATATTTCTGTACAAATAACCCATGCTGTTATGGGATTGATATATAGCTGGGCAGCGATGTAATCTTCCATGGAAGTAGGTATGGAGATTGCTAATTCTGCTGGTGCTGTAACATAATCCTGCCAGGTACCTTCACCTCGCAAAGGAAGAACACGTTTGCCAAGCAGCTCTTTAGGAACAGAAGGACCTACTTCTTCAACAATTCCAACCCCTTCATACCCGGGAATGGTAGGCAATGAAATACGATGAGAGTATGCACCTCTAATGGGGATTAAGTCAGATGGATTTATGGGACGAGCGACCATACGAACAAGAATTTCTCCATTCATAGGGGGCTGAATTTGTTTATCTTCAACTTGTAACAAATCCTGCGGGCTACCAAATCCATGGTATCTAATACAAGTGGCTATCAAAATCTACGTCTCCTTCCTTTTTTATCTCTAGGTTATTTTATAATATCTGTAGCTATAATGAAGGTAGTTGATTTATCTTGAGCATTTTTGGATGGGTTTGTTTTTATTTCAAAGCTACTCTCTACATCGTTTGTTATTCATAGAAATGCAAAAGACGAAGTAGAATTTCCTTTATTTATTTTGAATTTTTTGTAATAATGCAGAAGCATGCTTGCAATGTCATCAATATTATGAATAATAGTATATAACTTAAAAGGATTTCTGTATGCTAGTCGACTTTGTGTGATTAGCTTATATCTAGTCTAGAAAGCAATCTTTTTATTCGTTAGTGGGAAGAGGGCGGTTTCAGTTCAATGAACCCGTTTTATTTTTGGATCAACTATAGTAGTTAGAGTAATAACTTCTATAGATAGAATGGAGAAAAAATTATGAATATAAGGGCTTTTATTCAAATGTTCATTGCGATGACGATTTTTGGATCAGTTGGTTTTTTTTCTGTGTTAACTGGTCTTCCTGCTTTAGAATTAGTTTTTATTAGATGCATTTGTGCGACAGTTTTCCTTGGTATTATATGGGTTGTTACAGGAACGTATAAAAAAGAACAATGGGGCAAAAAAGAACTGATTAGAGTTAGCTTCTGTGGAATAGCAAACCTGTTAAATTGGATATTCTTATTTAAATCCTTTGAATTGATTTCAATTACAGTAGCGATCTCTCTCTATCATCTTGCCCCGATGATTGTCTTACTTGTAGGTAGCTTTATTTTTAGAGAAAAATTAACAACTCTATCAGTTCTAGCAATATCGGTATGCTTTGTAGGAACGATTTTCATTATTGGAGTTGATGGCGATCTCTCAAATGCTTCGTTTCAAATGACTGGATTTTTGTACGCTATTCTAGCTGCCCTTTTTTATGCATTAACGATGATTTTAGGGAAAAGTTTGCAACAAATAAGTGTCTATGCCACCACGTTTATTCAAACTGCCCTAGGCGCTATATGTTTGCTTCCCTTTATTCATTACCATGCATTTTTAGATTTAACTACGCTGAATTGGGCATATGCAATCATTACTGGTATTATCCACACTGGTGTTGTTTACCTTCTGTTTTTCGATAGTGTACGAAAGCTATCGACCAGAACCATTTCAGGAATGGTATTTTTAGATCCAGCCGTCGCTATTTTATTAGATGTGGTCATTATTGGATTTCGACCAAGTATTATTCAAACAGTGGGTATCCTATTCATTTTTATTGGAATGCTTTATACATTAAAAAAACCAAAACAAGAAAATACGGCGAATTATACGTAACTAAAATTCACCACTACTATTGATAAGTCATTGGAACATAGGTAAAATGAGGAAAATATTTTAGAAAGGAGAGGGGGATATGAATTCTTATGAGTTGCAAGTAAAAGAATATCTACATTCAAAGAATGCTGATGCCCAGCACTTTATTTTAGGTCAATCTTGTCATACGGTTGAAGAGGCGGCAAAAGCTGTGAATGTTCCTGTTAACGAGTTGGTTAAAAATATTTGTATGGTTGATCAAGTTGGAAGATTAATTGTTGCCGTGGTAAAAGGTGAAGATAGAGCTAGTACATCACGAGTAAGTAAAGCACTCAATATTGAAAGACCTCGTTTGGCCAATGAAAAAGAAGTGTTAGAAGGAACTGGTTATCCAGCTGGTGGTGTCCCTTCTTTTGGGTTTGAGGCCATTTTTTTAGTAGATCCTAGAGTAACAGAATTGGAGTATGTTTATACGGGAGGAGGCTCGCCTAATTCTCTAGTAAAAATAAAGGTAGAAGATTTATTGAGATTAAATAGAGGAAAAATTGTTCGTGTAAGAAAATAAAAGATACAATATGGTGATGAGTAAGGCTGTTTAGCATACAGCAAATTCCCTATGAAGCCATCAATTCCAGGGAGAATGGGAAATTTCTGAGATCGAGCAAAATATTTCGGCACAGAAATTCTGGCGCGCATTAATTTCTGAATACACAAATAATAATTATCAAGAATTGAGAAGAGAGGATTGGGATGGTCCCATTCAAAAATTCTCGTCAATAGGTATTCAAAAAAGGGGAGGAGAATGAAAGATAATCTAGCATTTAAAATGGTGCTTATTTTATTGAATCTTATCATTCTCCTACAAACAGTCTTAGTAGGTACAGCGGATGTAAGTGGTGATTGTTAATCAGCTGAAGGTGTAGGATTTAGTAAAGCCTAGTGAATAGTCACGTTACCTGAAATAGTGACAGGATTAACGCTAGAGTTTTGTAGAATAACAATCCAATGTGAATTTCGTGGCACAGTTACGGTAGATCCTTTTGGATAAATTTTTTCAGCTCCATACCGATTTGCATTCAGTAGGTACCACCCCAGCGTATCTACATGCTTGTCAAATGTAACTGTTACGGTACCACCTTTAGCTAGGAAAAAAGGTCCTGTGACCCCAGCTTCTCCATATCCTCTATCCCATTCCTTTACTGTTAATGCAAATGGAATAGAAAATTGACTGTAAGCATTACTACTCATACTTACTTGAGTTGTACTATGCTTTTCTTGAGCAGCATAACTAGTCGAGGACAGTAAGAAAACAACAGGTATTGCCAATAAAGAATAAACGATTTTGTTCATATTATTACCTTCCTTTTCTAAATAGGGTACACAGATTGATGAATGGAAAAATGAAATCACCTAAAATAAATTTCTACAAATGTTATATTTTACCTTTTTTAGTTTATTTTTTTTCTTGCTGGCCTTTTCCTGTTCATGTAGGACAGAACCATATAAAAGAGAAGGAGTCACGTATATGTAGATGAGAAGAAACGTATACCAAACAAGAAAAGGAAAACTTGTAAACAAAAATGAAACGTAGGAGAGCATTGATACGTACATATAGAAAACGGGTAAGATGCAACAAAGAGGGGGTTTAAACATGGATGTTTTATTGTGGTTGATCGTTATTCTCTTATTCGGTCTTAGTATCGCCGGCATCTTCTTGCCAGTGTTACCTGATACCGTTTTATTATGGGGCGGTTTCTTATTGTATCAGTTTGCGATTGCCGATCCGGGGGCAGGACTGCCGGTTTCCTTCTGGTGGGGAATGGGAATTTTGAGTGTGATGTTATATGGTGCTGACTTAATGACCAATATGTATTTTGTTAAAAAGTATGGAGGATCAAAGGCATCAGCAATTGGCTCAATATTAGGTATTATCATTGGTGTATTTACGTTTCCGCCATTTGGTATGATTATTCTTCCATTTGTATTTGTATTATTAATTGAAATGCTGATGCAAAAACAACCGGCTGAACGAGCTTTTAAGATAGCTATAGGAAGCCTCATTGGATTCTTCAGTAGTGCTATTGTGAAAATCTTTATTCAACTAATCATGATTATCTGGTTCTTTATTGTAGCTTTGTAAAAATTTTTTGTGGATAATCAAATTAGGTATTGAATTTTTGATCTAATGAACAAAACCGAGATTGTCAATTATTTTTTCTATGATCAACTGGAGAGAAAAGCGGCAATCTTGGTTTATTTTTTTTGTTCTTGAATCAGGATTGGTCTTAATGGTAGAGTTTTGGTGCTCTTTTGAGAGTATGCCAATTTACTTTTTCTGATAATGATTGTGAGTCGGAGAAAACAGATTTTCACGCGCATATCTTACAAGAGGAAAATGATCCACATTATCATGTCCATGTAACACCCGATTATGGTGAGTAATCATCTGTTCGGCAGGTAAACTGGTTGAATCTGTTGTAGAATGTCCGTCTCCAACTAGTGTTACATCAAAGCCACATATAGTAGCCGTTCTGACGGCTGTGTCAATACAGAGTTCTGTTTCAGCCCATCATGATTAGATGCTGTATCTGGTGATCTATGAATGCTCGAATGGATTTCAAAGCCCGTTCCATTCCCATTAGCAACATCTTTATCTCTACTAAAAATGACGGAATAATCTGAATGCAATACTTGTTGTATGACAGCATTAATCGAAAGTAATAGAAACGGTTGCTAGCTAAAAAGTTTCAGAACGAAAAAACTCTTGGTGAGTATGATCTTTACCAAGAGTTTTTTCGTTCAAGCACGTTAGAAGTCAGCAAGTAAATTAAAATTCAATGTACTAGTGGAAAAGGCGGTAAACGCCAATCACTTTACCTAGAATTGTAACGCTATCTAAAATGATTGGTTCAAGCTGAGAGTTTTCTGGCTGAAGACGGAAGTGCGTTTTCTCTTTAAAGAAACGCTTAACAGTTGCTTCATCCTCTTCTGTCATCGCTACCACGATATCACCGTTATTGGCTACATTTTGTTGGCGAACAATTACGTAGTCGCCATCTAAAATGCCTGCCTCAATCATGCTCTCTCCCATAACGCGCAACATGAAAACATTGTCAGACGTAACGATGTTTTCTGGCAATGGAAAATATTCTTCCACTTGTTCAATAGCTGTAATAGGCTGACCTGCCGTTACCTTACCAACCATTGGAACACGAACAATGGAGCTTTCATAATCATCCTGTATACGAGTTTCGTCCAATAGTTCAATAGCACGTGGCTTAGTAGGATCGCGGCGGATTAAGCCCTTCTTTTCAAGTCGTGCAAGATGACCGTGAACAGTGGAACTGGAAGCTAGTCCTACCGCTTCACCGATTTCTCGGACAGACGGGGGATAACCTTTATCTTTTACTTCCTTACGAATAAAATCAATGATCGCTTGTTGGCGATTGGAGAGTTTGGACATTTCGAACACCTCATTCTCTCGATCCAGATATTTTCTACATTATACCATGAGAATTTGCGTTCGACAAACATTAGTTCGATTTCACCTGCTTGACAGGAATGTTTGTTCGCATTATGATTGTGCTATCGAAATAAGAACAAACGTTTGCGAGGGTGATGATAATGATGGTACAATCTAGCAATTGTCAGAATCTATACAAAGATAAAACAAGAACAACGACGAATAAGAACACGTTGGTACACCATAGAAGAGGGATAACACGAGGGCAGGCTATAGTAACGATACTGCTCATCATAATAGTATCCTTTGCAGCAGGAAGTATGATTTTTGGAAAAGAAAAAGTGGCTATTGCAGCTCCCAATACACAGCAAGAAGCTCTTGTCATTACCATTCAGCCAGGTGATACGCTGTGGAGTATTGCGGAAGCATATCAACAGGAATCCGGGTTATCAGTTAGAGAACTAATGGAAGAGATCATGATACGAAATCAATTAGATAGCCCAATGATTTATGCAGGAAATAATCTCGTTATTCCAGCATACCGGTAGGCTTTAAACCATAATTTATATCTCCTCTCTTTGGTCTTGTGTTATAATAAAGAGAAGTTAGTTGAGGAGGTATCACCATTGGTTACTGATGCAGAGGTAAAACGTATTAATGAATTAGCCAAGAAATCGAAGGGTGTTGGCTTAACTCCAGAAGAAAAAGCGGAGCAACAAGTTCTTCGTCAAAAATACATTGATGCTATGAAGGCTTCCTTGAAATCTAGTTTAGACTCGATCCGTTATGTAGAGGATGAGGAACCTAAGCATAAGCACTAGTCTATGTGATTTCTTTAAATAATCCACGTAGGAATAGTGCCGTTGATTAGGGTTACTTACAAGCAAATAAGAGGCGATGGAGTTCGCCCGAAGCGCCGTTAGGCTAATGACTCCTACCAGCAATATTGCTGGTAGGAGTTTGTTTGTATATGTGTCAGAAATAGATGATAGAGGAGGGAGTGCATGTCATTTTTTATTGTTGGACTATCAGGAATGATGGGGGCTGTATCTCGATATTTACTAGGAGCATGGACATCGGGCTGGTGGGGGCTTTCATTTCCTTTAGGAACGCTAGTAATTAATTTCATAGGCTGCATTGGATTAGGCATTCTCAATCAATATATCCTAACTCGAAATCAACTGCCTTCCTGGTTTACCGTAGGAGTAGGAACAGGGTTTATTGGCTCTTTTACTACCTTTTCGACTTTTAGTGTAGAGACGCTAACTCTTTGGCATCAGCATCAATATATGCTAGCGATTTGTTATGTGTTGGCCAGTCTATGGGGAGGTTTGCTAATGATATGGCTTGGTTCTTTGATAGGTACTCGATTAAGCACAGAGAGGGAGCGAGACTGATGCTATTGAATAGTATAGGAGTAGCATTAGGCGGGTGTCTGGGAGCAGTGGCTCGCTATGGAATCAGTCTGCTGATAAATCGGAGTTATCAAGGAATGTTTCCATTGGCAACCTGCTGTATCAATATTCTTGGATGTTTTTTATTAGGTATAATAATAAGCTCTTCATTGGCCCCATTTTTTGTGGTAATGGCAGGAACAGGTTTTATGGGAGCCTTCACGACCTTTTCTACATATAAATGGGAGAGCTACTCTTTATTCACTAAAAAACGTTACCAAATAGGAATCATATACTTACTTATCAGTTATTCCTTGGGAATTTCATCTGCCGCACTGGGGATGTTTCTCGGAGTACAATTGTGATTTCTAAGATTGTCCTTGGATTTGTTATTTTGTTTTGATAAGATAAATATTCGTTTGATGAAAAGGAGGTTAGACATGTGACCATTCATCATCCTGCATATAAGGAAGAACAAGACCGGCTGGATAAAACGGTACATACCATTGAAAAGGAGATTGGACAGCTCCGAGAAGATCTGCGAGAGGCAACGGATGATTATGTTAAACAAGTAGTCAATTCTTCGAAAGCAAGGGATCTCTTTCACCTGGAAAGCTCCTTGAAAAAGCCCTACTTTGGTCGAGTGGATTTCATGAAGGAAGAAACGTATGAAATGGATTCCGTATACATCGGAAAACGTGGGATCGTAGAACGCGACACAATGGATAGTGTTGTAGTAGATTGGCGTGCACCTATTGCCAGTCTTTATTACAGTGGGGAGAACAAGGATGCTTTTTACCGAACACTTCAGGGAATTGTACGTGGAGAAGTAAAGCTAAAACGTAATTTTGCTATAGAAGATGCTCGGATTACAGGAATATATGATGGAGCTTTAAAAGAAACGATTCATCGCGAGATTGGGGCGCCAGAGGATTTTCTTGAAGAAGGCTATATTGACGAATTTTTAGCTTCTAGTCTGAATCAAAATAACGATAGTCGATTAAAAGATATCGTTGCTACAATTCAAACGGAACAGAATGATATCATTCGTGCTGAAAAAGATCGGGCAATTGTAGTACAAGGAGTAGCAGGAAGCGGAAAGACTACGATTGCATTACACCGATTGTCCTATTTGATCTATAATTACCAGCATTTGATCGCTTCCAAGAAATTTATGGTATTTGCGCCAAATAAGCTGTTTTTAACATATATCTCTGATGTATTACCCGAATTAGGCGTGGAGGATGTGCAGCAAGCAACTTTCACCGAGTGGGCAGCCAAACAGGTAAAGGTGCTTTTGCCAAAAGGATGGCGAATTGTTGATCCGAGCAAACCATTGTTACTTTTCTTTGAAGACGATACAAGTAAGCAGGTGGAGCAACGTAAAACGTGGAATCGGATGTCATTTAAGGGTTCTATTCACTGTCGTAATATGTTAGATCAGTATATGAATTATTTGCTACATGAACTAATAACCTATAAGGATTTGCGATTTATTTATAATAAGACAAAGCATGTGTTTGAAATGAAAAAAGCAGATATTCGCCAGTTGTTTATTGATGAATTTGCTCATTTACCATATCAACGGAGAAGAGAAGCTTTAGCTAAGCATGTGAAACAACAGATGACGCAACAATTATTTACTCATTTGAGGGAAGTAAAAATTGATCTGGATAAGCCTAGCTTATTGCGTTTCGAGAAAAAAATAGATGAATTACTTGTTTTGTATTTAGGTAAGTGGCCAAGTATAGATGCGTTTAGTGTGTATGCGCAACTATTGCAAGACTGGGAGCTGATACGCAAGCTTACCAGTGAAGAAATTCCGGATGAAGTGCTGCAAGATGTTGTGGAGACTTCAAAATCATTAATAGAGGAAGAACGTATAGAAGCAGAAGATCTTGCTCCTATTTTATATCTTCGTCATCTGCTGGAAGGAAGCGGGAAGGAAGCACCTTTTGATCATACGGTGATTGATGAAGCTCAGGATTTGAGTTATGTAGAGATTTTAGTGCTTTCTTTACACACAAAAAATGAATCAATGACTATCGTAGGGGATTTGGCTCAAGGTATTCATGCCTACCGTGGATTAGATAGCTGGCAGCCAGTTTTACGAAATATCTTCAAAAAGAAAACAGACTTTTATACATTAGAGCAGAGCTATCGTTCGACTATTGAAATTATGAATTGGTCCAATGTTGTTCTAGAGGGCACTCACTTACCGGAAATTACAGAGGCCAAGCCAGTGTTGCGTCATGGTGAGGAACCGCTATTCTTACGGGCCAAAAGCCTAAGCAACATGCTAGAGGATATTAAAAAACGAGTCGAAAAGTTTCTAGATTTTGGTCATCAAACGGTGGCGATTGTAACCAAAACCATACATGAGAGCAAAAAAATTGCAAAGGCATTAAAAGAAAAAGGTCTTGAGCTACACCATTTGGGTGTAAAAGATAAGGAATTTCCCGGTGGAGTAACGGTTCTTCCTGCTTATCTGACGAAAGGGTTGCAATTTGATGTAGTAATTGTCCTACACGTAGATAATGAACATTACAGGGACAATGAGATGGATGCCAAGCTACTTTATGTAACAATGTCTCGTCCTGTACATCAACTTCTACTATATATTCAAGGGGAAGCTAAGGTGACACCATGGCTAGAGGCAAAAGCAAATGCTATACAAGAAATATGAAATGAAAAATAATGCAAGGTAATACTGAAAAACCATGAAAGCTTCCCAGAATGAACGATTGTTAGAGTACGATCAGTTCTGGTAAAGCAATCATGGTTTTTGCTTTGGTTGTATATGTTTTGGAGGGTTAGCGAATCGTACGAAATACGTTGTTTTTCTAAGATGCGGGTGAAGACGATTTGGCTACAGCCAGCAATTGCAGAAACTAGCAAATCAATTGGTTTAAAGCCACTCTGACGATCACTAGAGATGGTCAAATTCTCAAAAGGGAGTGTTGTTTGCAAGGTTTGATTAATCTGAGTGAATTGCATGATCCTACCTCCTGTTTAGAAAATAGAGCAACCACGAAGGAGAGTATTCTTCGTGGTTGCTCTTGAATGCAAATAATATGTAGAGTTTGAGATACAAACAAATCAACCAGGGGAAAAGAAATTAGTGATCTCCTGTGTTGCCCTTGCTTGGATTGGTTACTACAAAGCCTTCCTCTGGAACATACAGATAATCTATTACGACTCCATCTAGTAAATCCTCGGAGGTTTGCAGAAGGACGTCAATGTCTTTATCAGTAGATACAACGGTATCTTTCTCAGAAGGTTTGTCCAAAGTCATACCATAATGAGCGTGAGTACCGTGTTTGTGCGTGATATATACGCGAAGTTTTAAATCTTTATCTGTTTCCTGAGCCATGATTTCATTGATTTTTTTTGCGGCATTGCGAGTAATTTTTGCTTTCATCATCGAAGACTCCTTACCTTGTTAGGATGTGTTCATCATAACAAAATTACCTTCTATGTGGCAAACCTCTTACGCACTTTTGCGTGAACATCTTGAATGGAATGAATCGGTGGCATGTTCCAATGAAGAAGGTAAGAACCAAAACCAGACTCAGATATGGATATTGGGTTGCCAATAGTGTACATGGCAACCCATGCTAGCTATTCTTAATAAAATGCTCCAGGCCAATCGTACCATCCAAGCGAAGATAAATAAGCATCTGTGAATGCATCTTCTTCACGAGGAGGATAGGACAGTTCGTGCTCATCTACAAATAATAATTCACTCGGCTCTGCATGACGATGTGGATCATAATTCATGGAGAAAAGCCCCCCCTTCACAGTACATAGTCTGTCCCATTTTAAAAGGAAATACGATTTTAAATTTTTTTTAAAAAGGTATTGAATATCAAAAAGGTTCATGATATACTCAATTTTGTTGTGAAGCAAATAATGATTTGCTATTTGAAATGCCGGTGTAGCTCAATTGGTAGAGCACCTGACTTGTAATCAGGGGGTTGTGGGTTCAAGTCCTATCGCCGGCACCATTTTTATGGGGAGATAGTGAAGTGGCTAAACACGGCAGACTGTAAATCTGCTCCCTCCGGGTTCGGCGGTTCGAATCCGTCTCTCCCCACCATACTTGTTACTAGAGCACCTTGACTGTTAGTCACGGTGCTTTTTTATGTATTAGCTAGAATTCGTATTTTTATTACGAGATGAATTTGCTTCGGACAAAATTATCTTATGACATGTTGATTGTCCGTATGTTATCCTATTCATTGAGATGGATGGTATGGCAGGAGTAAACATAGTAGGGAGAATTGTGTACGCTAGCCGAAATCTGAAATTCAATAAAAAAGTAAAAAAGAACCGTTTTCACTTTTTTATTGAAGAAAAACTAAATATTGTCTTGTTGGAATTGTGTATTCTATTCCTATTTCGTCCATTTGTAGAATGTAAGAAGAACCTATTTTATGGGTATTGCGGTAAAGTAAAAGGAGAGTCCTATTCTAATAAAATATAGTGACTGGTAGTTCTTTTTCGTGCGATTAAATGGAAGCTCTGTTTGTCATACTAGAAGAGAGGAATATATGAAACTGGGGTGGTTACGTGATTTCACAACAAGATATTATGAAGGTGCAGCAACAAATGAACCGGGAAGTAAGTAAGCTGGTCAATATTGTATTAGTAGACAGTCAACAAGTAGCTGGTGAAATTTCGGAAGCGACTGATGATGAGATTCGCTTGTCTGATGGGCGAACCTACAGGTATGAAACGATCCGTGAAATTAATGGTCTATAAAAATGAAAGCGGTAACATTTAGCTGAATCAGAGCCAAAAACATTTTAATAGGAAGCCATGATGTTCTATCGCCATGTATTTCTCAAGATAGGAAAAGGGGGCTAGAACACCCCCTATAGTAGTTTATAGACCTGAAATTGGGAAGAAATATTTTAATGCATCAGGTAGAACACGTTGCCAAAAGCCCCAAACATGGTCACCGTGATCTTCAATGTAGGCGATACGTGCTTGCTTTCGATCTAAAACAGACTTCATTCGTTGGTTGTAGTCTAAGAAATCGTAAGTACCTGTGCTGGTTTCTACTTGCAGCTCTTTCAAGCCTACAATCATCCACATGTGCATCCAGGATAAGTCAGTTGTTTTTTCTGCTTCATCAATAGAGGCATCAAAGAATGCACCTGATAAAGAGATGATTTTATGGAATAGATGAGGGTAATCAAGGGACAAATGGAACGAAACTGTACCACCAAGAGAGTCACCGGCTAGAATACGGCTATCAGGGTCTTGGCGGATTGGATATTTGTCCTCAATATAAGGGACAAGCTCCTCTGCGAAGAAGCGTTTGTATCCAGGGTTTCTTTCCCCAACATGTGAGTATTCGCTGGTGCGTTTGCTTCGCTCATTTGAGACGCCGACAATAATCATAGGTTCCATGCCTTCTTCAAGAATAAGGCGATTAGCGATTGTAGCGATTCGACCCATCGTAAAGAACTCATTTCCATCCTGACAATAGATGACCGGGTAGGAGAGCATGTCGTTGTAGCCCGGAGGTAAATACACTTTTACTTGACGTGGTGCATCTAGGTACTTGCTGGTAAGTTCTTCTTTGATGATGGTTCGTTTTAGGATGTCTGACATCGAATGGAAACCTCCCGACAATTATTCTATCGTTTTTACAAATTGTAATTAAGGACTTGCAAAAAAATGATACAGAACTTATCATTGATAATAACAGGAACAAGTAAACCCCTGTAATGACTATATTATAACACAAAAAACAGAGTCATGAACTGAAATATAACAGTTAAAATAACTTTTATATGGTTCGCATATACAGGGCTTTTTGTATCTTCCGTAAGAATGTAATTTTACTCCAAACAAAACTCCGTTAATGAGGTGAGCTAAATGACTGTATCTACTGCTGTAGAACATATCGGTCACAATGAGCCGTTGCAAATTCTGGCTCCGGATGGAACTGTTGTTAATCCTGAAATGATGCCTAAGCTTTCTGATGAAGAGCTTCGTGAGATTATGCGTCGCATGGTTTTCACTCGCGTTTGGGATCAACGTGCAATTAGTTTGCAACGTCAAGGTCGTCTTGGCTTCGTAGCTCCAGTATCTGGACAAGAAGCTACCATGGTTGGTTCTGAATTTGCTTTGAGCAAAGAAGACTTTATCCTACCAAGCTACCGTGACCTTCCACAAATGGTATGGCATGGTGTTCCTATGTACCAAGTATTCTTGTGGTCCCGTGGTCATATCGAAGGTGGACGTTACCCTGAGGGCGTAAACGTATTGATGCCACAAATTATCATTGCAGCACAATGTACACAAGCTACTGGTGTAGCAATGGGCTTTAAGCTTCGTGGAGAAAAGAAAGTAGCAATCAACTACTTCGGAGACGGCGCTACTTCTCAAGGTGATTTCTATGAAGCAATGAACTATGCTGGTGTATACAGCCTGCCGGTTATCTTCTTTAACCAAAACAATGGTTATGCAATCTCCTTGCCGTTTGCTAAGCAAACAAAATCCGAAAACATCGCTGTCAAATCTGTAGCAGCTGGTATTTCTAGTGCTCGTATTGATGGTATGGACGTTCTTGCAGTTGTAAAAGCAACACAAGTTGCAAGAGAGCGCGGTATTAACGGTGGAGGAGCTACATTGATCGAAGCTCTTACATACCGTTTCGGTCCTCACTCCATGTCTGGTGATGATCCAACTCGTTACCGTACTGGTGAAGAGCAATCCGAATGGGAACAAAAAGATCCATTAATTCGTTTCCGTAAATTCCTAGAAGCAAAAGGACTATGGAGCGAGCAAGATGAAGAAGCAGTAATCGAAGAGGCAAAAGCCCACGTTGCTGAGCAAATCAAGAAAGCCGACGAAACAGCAAAAATGAAAGTTTCTGAGCTGATTGATGTGATGTTCGAAACTTTGCCTCCACACCTAGAAGAACAAAAAGCAGAATATCTGGCAAAGGAGTCGAAGTAAGCCATGGCAAATTTGACAATGATTCAAGCCATTACAGATGCAATGCGTATTGAATTGGCACGCGACCCTCAAGTTCTAGTATTTGGGGAAGACGTGGGTAACAATGGCGGTGTATTCCGTGCAACAGAAAATCTGCAAAAAGAGTTTGGCGAAGATCGCGTATTTGATACGCCTCTAGCTGAATCTGGTTTTGGTGGATTGGCAGTAGGTCTTGGAATTAACGGATTCCGTCCAGTTGTTGAGATTCAATTCTTTGGTTTCGTTTTTGAAACAATTGATGCGATTGCAACTCAAGCTGCTCGTATGCGTTACCGTTCTGGTGGAAAATTCACTAGCCCAATCGTATTCCGCTCTCCTTTTGGTGGTGGTGTAAAAACACCTGAGTTGCATTCTGACTCACTAGAAGGTATTTTCCTTCAAACACCAGGTGTGAAAGTTGTAATCCCATCTAACCCTTACGATGCAAAAGGTCTATTGATCTCTGCGATTCGTGATAACGATCCGGTAATCTTCCTTGAGCACATGAAACTATATCGTTCTTTCCGTCAAGAAGTTCCAGAAGGCGAATATACGATTCCGTTGGGTAAAGCCAACATCGTTCGTGAAGGTACAGATGTTACCATCATCACATACGGTGCAATGGTTCAAACAAGCATGAAAGCTGCTGAAGAATTGGAAAAACAAGGAAAAAGCGTTGAAGTTATCGACTTGCGCACGATTTCTCCATTAGATATGGAAACAATTCTTGCTTCCGTACAAAAAACAAATCGTGCAATCGTTGTACAAGAAGCACAACGCACTGCTGGTGTTGCTGCTGAAATCATCGCGCAAATCAACGAAAAAGCTATCTTACATCTAGAAGCGCCTGTTCTTCGTATCGCACCTCCAGATTCCGTGTTCCCGTTTGCACAAGCAGAAGATGCTTGGTTGCCTGATGTAAAAGGTGTTATTGACGGCGTGAACCGTGTATTGGAGTTCTAAGATTCGTATAATCAATGGCGGAAAGTAAGCTTTCCGCCTTCTTTCTCGAAATCGATAGGAGGGAATTATAGTGGCACGATTTGAATTTAAACTGCCAGAAACCGGTGAAGGTATCCACGAAGGCGAAATTGCAAAATGGCATATTGCTGTAGGAGATACAATTGAAGAGGATCAAGTTATCCTAGAAGTACAAAACGATAAATCTATGGTAGAACTACCATCTCCTGTTGCAGGTAAAGTAGTTGAGATTACAGTTAGCGAAGGTACTGTTTCTATGCTAGGTGACACTCTTTGTGTCATTGAAGTAGAAGGTGCATTGCCTGAAGGTCAAGATCATGGTCATGGTGGCGAAAGTCATGCAGCGCCAGCTCAAGAAGCTCCTAAAGCTACTGAAGCACCGGCGGCAGCAGCTACACCAGCCGCACCAGTTGCTCAAGGTGGGGCACCAATCGATCGCAAGCATGTACTTGCTACTCCTTCCGTGCGTAAATACGCTCGTGAAAAGGATATTGACTTGGCGTTTGTACCAGGTACAGGTGGTAAAGTAGGCCGAATTACCAAAGCTGATGTAGATGCATATCTTGCTGGTGGGGCTCCTGCACCTGCTCAAGAAACAGCAGCACCACGGGCAGCAGCACCAACTGCTTCCCAAGCAGCAACGGCTACACCTACACAACACTATGCTCCACAAGCTTTCGAATTAGAAGAGCGTGTACCTTTGAAAGGTATCCGTAAAGCTATTTCTAAAGCAATGGTTAAATCTAAATATACAGCTCCACACGTTACGTTGTTTGACGAAGTAGATGTTACTGGTTTGGTTAACCTACGTAAAGAAGGTAAACCACTAGCTATGGAACAAGGAATTAAATTGACTTACCTTCCATTTATTGTTAAAGCAGTAGTGGCTGGTCTGAAAAAATTCCCAATCCTTAACACTTCTATGGATGATGAAACACAAGAAATCATCTTCAAGAAGTACTACAACATTGGTATTGCAACATCTACAGAGGACGGCTTGCTCGTACCTGTAGTTAAAGGCGCAGATCATAAATCCATCTTCGAAATCTCTGCTGAGATTAACGAATTAGCTGGTAAAGCTCGTGACCGTAAAGCAACTGCCGATGAAATGAAAGGTTCTACTTTCAGCATCACAAACATCGGTTCTGCTGGTGGAATGTTCTTCACTCCAGTGATCAACCATCCTGAAGTTGCTATTTTAGGTGTAGGTCGCATTGAAGAGAAACCAGTAGTGAAAAACGGTGAGATTGTTGTTGCACCAGTCTTAGCGTTGTCTCTAAGCTTTGACCACCGTCTAATCGATGGAGATCCAGCGCAACGTTTCATGAACTATATCAAAAAGCTTCTGGAGAACCCAACACTATTGGTTATGGAGGGATAACATCATGGTAGTAGGAGAATTCGTAGAAGAAATTGACGTAGTAGTCATCGGGGCAGGTCCTGGTGGTTATGTCGCAGCAATCCGCGCAGCTCAAATGGGGAAAAGCGTAGTTGTAGTAGAACGTGGTAACGTAGGTGGCGTATGCTTAAACGTGGGTTGTATCCCATCAAAAGCTCTTATCCACGCTTCTCACGTTTATGAAAATGCACAGCATGGTGCTAGCATGGGTATTACCATGGAGAATGTAAAAGTTGACTATGCTAAAGTACAAGAATGGAAAAGCGGCATCGTGAAACAATTAACTGGCGGGGTTGCTTCTTTGTTCAAAGGAAACAAAATACGTCTAGTTTCTGGAGAAGCGTTCTTCTTGTCAGAGAATGAAGTTAGCGTATATAACGAAAATGAATCTCATAAATTTAAGTTCAACAATGCGATTATCGCAACTGGTTCTCGTCCGTTCGAACTTCCAGCGTTTAAATGGAGCAAGCGAGTATTGTCCTCTACTGAGGTATTAAGTCTTAGCGAAATTCCAAAACGCATGGTAGTTATCGGTGGTGGATACATCGGTGTCGAGCTAGGTACGGTTCTTGCTAAATTTGGTACAGAACTTACAATCCTTGAGGGTGCTGATCATATTCTACCTGGATTTGAACAAGACATGACTCGTCTAGTTGAACGTCGTTTGAAAAAACACAACGTGAAAATTCATACCAAAGCTCTTGCAAAAGGCGTGGAGGAATCAGAAAACGGTGTAGTCGTAAAAGCAGAAGTAAAAGGAGAAGAAATGTCCTTTGAAGCTGATTACGTACTAGTTACTGTTGGTCGTAAGCCTAACACAAATGATATCGGTCTTGAAGCGATCGGCGTGAAAATGAACGAACGTGGATTGATCGAAGTTGATAAACAAGGTCGTACAAGTGTGCCAAGTATCTATGCGATTGGTGACATTGTTCCAGGTCTTGCGCTAGCTCACAAAGCTTCTTATGAAGGTAAAGTGGCAGCTGAAGCAATTGCAGGACATGCGGCTGAAGTGGATTACAAGTGCATTCCTTCTGTTGTATTCTCCGATCCAGAAATGTCCAGCGTGGGTATCTCTGAAAAAGAAGCAAAAGAACAAGGTCTAGATGTAGTTGTGGGTCGTTTCCCTTATGCTGCTAACGGACGTGCTCTATCTGTTAATGCTGGCGAAGGATTTGCAAAAATCATTGCTGACAAAGAAACAGGAGTAGTTCTAGGTGCTCAATTTGTTGGGGAAGATGCTTCTAACATCGTATCTGAAGTAGCTTTGGCTATTGAGATGGGTGCTACATTAGAAGATATCGAACTAACTATCCATGCTCACCCAACCTTGGGCGAAGTAACATTGGAAGCTGCAGAATTGGCGCTTGGTCGTCCGATTCACGTGGTAGTAAAATAAATATCTCTATTAAAAAGGTTGCTGGGTTATCCAGCAACCTTTTTTCTGTACACCTATTAAAGGTGGTTATTCTAGCAAGCGAGTATGGCCTAGGTAGATTACTGCATGCTACATATTACAGTGATTAGAGAGAT
The DNA here is from genome assembly GCF_002706795.1 of Brevibacillus laterosporus DSM 25. Classification (NCBI taxonomy): domain Bacteria; kingdom Bacillati; phylum Bacillota; class Bacilli; order Caryophanales; family Paenibacillaceae; genus Brevibacillus; species Brevibacillus laterosporus. Next base: position 156,121 of record NZ_CP017705.1, on the reverse strand, counting down.
CAGGTACAAATTTTGGAGCCAGAGCGTTTAAATTCCTCTGCCTTCTGAGAAAGCCCTGTTTTAATCAGAGATTCTTCAAGATTTGGTATATTTTTATCCGTCAAATTTTTATTATCAACCATTTCCTTTATTTCATGACTTATTTTCATACTGCAAAATTTTGGCCCACACATCGAGCAAAAATGTGCTGTTTTGGCTGGTTCTGCGGGAAGAGCTTCATCATGATAGTCGCGTGCTCGATCGGGATCTAATGATAAATGAAATTGATCGTGCCAACGAAATTCAAAGCGGGCTTTTGACATCGCATCATCCCATGCTTGAGCAAGTGGATGACCTTTCGCTAGATCAGCTGCATGTGCTGCGATTTTATAGGCGATAACCCCTTCTTTTACATCATGCTTATTAGGCAGTCCCAAATGTTCTTTTGGTGTTACATAGCATAGCATCGCAGTACCAAACCAGCCAATCATGGCTGCGCCAATGGCAGATGTGATGTGATCGTACCCAGGTGCAATATCGGTAGTAAGCGGCCCCAAAGTATAGAAAGGAGCCTCCTGACAAATATCCTGTTGAATATCTACGTTTTCTTTAATCTTGTGCATCGGAACATGTCCTGGCCCTTCAATCATGACCTGAACGTCGTATTCCCAGGCTATTCTAGTTAGTTCACCTAAGGTTTCTAATTCCGCCATTTGGGCAGCATCATTGGCATCCGCAATGGAGCCCGGTCGTAGACCATCACCTAAAGAGAGTGAGATATCGTAAGCACTTGCAATCTCACAAATCTCGCGGAAATGTGTATACAAGAAATTTTCCTGATGATAGGTAAGACACCACGAGGCCATGATGGAACCTCCGCGCGATACGATACCTGTCACTCGATCCATGGTAAGAGGGATGTAACGAAGCAAGAGTCCAGCATGTACCGTGAAGTAGTCCACACCCTGTTCTGCTTGTTCGATTAACGTATCCCGGTACAATTCCCAAGATAAATTCTCTGGCTGTCCTCCGGCTTTTTCCAAAGCCTGATATAATGGTACAGTACCGACTGGAACAGGGGCATTACGTAGAATCCATTCCCGGGTAGTGTGGATATTTTTACCTGTCGAAAGATCCATAATGGTATCTGCGCCCCAGCGGATAGCCCAGACCATTTTTTCAACTTCGTCTTCTATGGAGGAGAGAACAGCAGAATTTCCAATGTTAGCATTTATTTTCACCAAAAAATGCTTTCCAATAAGCATAGGCTCTAGCTCAGGGTGATTTATATTAGCTGGTAGGATTGCACGTCCACTGGCAATTTCTTGTCGTACAATCTCAGGGTCCATCCCCTCACGTATTGCTGCAAATTCCATTTCAGGTGTAATGATCCCTTTGCGTGCGTAATGAAGCTGTGTGACGCGTCGCTCCAGGCGTGCTCGCAAGGGTTCTCGATTTTCAAATGCTTGAGTTGGAAGAGGATTAGAAGCCTTTGTTTTTGTAGGAGCAGGATTTTTTTGGTCTTTATACGGCTCTGTATCCTTACGCTCTGAAATCCAAGCAGAGCGGAGCGGGGGAAGACCCTTGGTGAGATCAAGGGCTTCATACAGCGTTTCATCTGTGTAGGGTCCGCTCGTGTCATACACTTGTAAGGGAGCATTCGGAGTGACGCGTCCTTGTTGATCAACGGTAGGAGAGAGTGAAATTTCACGAAACGGGACTAGTAGATCAGACCTTGAGCCCATCACATACATTTTGCGGCTTGCAGGGAAAAAAGATGGTGTTGAAATAAAAGACATCGGTATACCTCCCAACATGGTTTGGCAACTAGCTAGGACGGTAGGAGCGACAAACTAAAAAGAGCCGTACAGCAAAGGCTGACGGCTCTTATCCATACAAAATAACATGCTGAAATAAACGAAGTAATTCGTATGGGATCGTTTCCTACGCTGGCATTATCCAGATCAGGTTTCACGGTCGGTAGCAGAGTTCTCCACCCTCTCAGCCTGGCTTAATCCAAGCTCCCGTATCCATATGTAGTTGCCCCTATACCTTATCATATGGAAAAAAGAGGGTCAATAGGAATTCAACAAGGGAAGTGGGACAAAAGTAGCGAAACCGCCGATCCAACTAATGGAAGGCGGTTTTGCTAACAGAAGTCTATCCTTCGCGTGTTTTGATTTGATGGGTATGATTCTGTTGCTTTACCTTTTTCGTTCCCGGTTGTGGTTCCCCCGTTTGTTCTAAGCCACGAAATTGGTTATTATAAGTTTGATGCGGATTTTCTACTAAGAAATCGTCTTTCGCCATCCCTTATCAACTCCTTCGTGATTAGTATGGGAGGGAAATTCGTATCACATGCACAGGGAAGTGTATGTAAAGCTGTGAATTATAGTTAAACTGGAGAGGACAGATTTTCATGAAAAAAAGAACAATGCTCTTGGCAGTGATTGCTAGCTTACTACTTGTGACAGGTTGTAGTGGAAATCAATCGGATACTGCACCTACAGAACAAGCCCAAGATATAAAGGTAAATCAGATAGATCTTACAGCTGAGCTTAAGCTTACAGAGCAAGCTGTTATTGGGAAAACGACACTAGCTCAGATGGAAAAAACATATGGATCTGCTGTAGAAAAAAAGACTATTAAAAGTAATTTTCGCACCAATTTAAAATCGGAGAATGGACCAAATCCAGAAGTGGAACAAGAAGTAGCTTTTATCAAGATCAATCCGGTAACAGGCGCAAAATGGAACAAGGCCTATCCCTTATATTTTACTAAAACGGCTGACCCTACATTAGTAGCTGCTCAAGTAATGTTAAAACGCGGAGATTTGATGAAAAAACTTGAGACTGAAAAGCAACTGACCCTAGAAAATGTCAAAAAGGTTTATGGAGCACCAACACGTGACCTAGGAAGAGTTCTGGAGTATTATGATTTCAACAATAAAGCTGTTCTGCATGTCATTCTAACGGACAATAATCAAATCTCCACTATGTTAACTCATTATGGATTGTTGTATGCGGACAAGCCAGAGGATATGATTGAGAATGAAAATATTATTAAGCGTTTGAGTCAGGAAAAAGGCTCAGCTTCTAAGTAAAATCTGCCGGAAGCCTTTATAAGAGACATAACCTATAAAAGCCGTGGCGAATGGAGGGAACATCATGCCAACCTTGATTGCACCAGTATTTAATACCGTAACAGATAAGCCACTTCGTATACAGCTTAGTGAGGATTTCTTTCTGGTATCAGGCTTTGAGCCCTTGTATAAAATTTGTCATGAGCGCTTGCGTCCACAGATGAACGAGAATAGGCTTCATTTTGAAGAAAAAGTAAAACCAAACTCGCTGTTTCTCTATGCGGAGTATCCTACTTTAAAAGTAAAAGAAGATCGTCCCTTCATAGCTGAAATAGAGAATCGCTTAAACATGGCAAATGGCGAAGGGGTTTGTTCTATACCGTATCTATTAACAATGGAAGAAAATCGGTATGGGATCAATTATTTAAAACGTTCATTAGATGGACCTAAGTTTATCTATACCAATCAAATAGAAGGATTGTTCAAGCGTCTAATGAATGCAGATATCTCATTTCCAACTGTACCCTATCGCAGATATTTATTAGCACTGGAAAAGAAATCGTTGGAGGATGAGTTATTAGATTTATGGATTGCTTTGGAATCTTTGTTTGTACCAGATGGAAAAAAGGGAGAAATTACGTACAAGGTGCGAACACGAATTGCTTATTACTTGGGGCAAACACCAGAAGAACGGATTAGGATTTCCAATTTTATTAAAAACTCTTACAATCATCGTTCTGAAGTGGTTCACAGTGGGAAGGATTTAGGTAATTCCATTAAAGAAGAAATACACATATTACGTCAGATTGCCAGAGCTACCCTCATTAATTTAGCTTTAGAACAAACAAAACTTCAAAAGCTGAGAGAACAACTAGATAATTTAGTGCTAACTGGTAGAACTTACAAGGAAGAGTATTCCCCCGCTTATTTTGAGCAAATTGTTTTGTCCTAGAATTTTCATGAAGAAAATGGAAAAGTAGAGGAACCCTTCCTAAATAAAAAAGCAGCTACTCTTTACTATGAGTGGCTGCTTTTTTGCAAATAAACGAATGAATAAAGACACATACATGCTATGTTAAGAAAGATGGTGTTTGTCACGAATATGCTTGATTAAACCAATTGAACCAGCTTCGACTAACTCGTACACATAATCAAATCTGCCTGTAAAATACGGGTCTTCTACTTCTGTTTCTTTATAGGCTGGAGCATAATCCATCAGTTTCGTAATATTTTTAGCATCTGGAGCAAAGGTGCGTAATTTCTCTACATTTGAATTGTCCATGCATACAATATAGTCAAATTGCTGAAAATCAACGGAACGAATTTGTCTAGCAAAAATGGTATCAAAACGGACGTTATGCTTCGTTAATACCTGTTGTGTCCCTTCATGTGGAGGGTTTCCAACATGCCAGCTACCAATCGCTGCTGAATCAATCTTAATGAATTGCTCTAGCCCAGCTTGTTGTACGTGATGACGAAAAACTGCCTCTGCCATAGGTGACCGACAAATGTTACCTAGGCAAACAAATAAAACATGAACCATATGAAAATCCTCCTTACCTTGCATATGCACAAAACAAAACCCCGGCCATCAAGCTCGCCGAGGTTATTTGTTAACCTACTCACATGCCTACTATTAGTATACCATCCATGCGTTTGGTAACCAACGACCGCGTGGGTCGCCATTTGCGGATTTTGTGAGAACATTACCTTTATCAACCATCATAGAAGAGGTACCGCCATCCATGGCCATTCCATTTACGGCACCGTATTCTTCTAACAGATCAGCCATATCTTTCATACTAGCTCCGATGGAGTGCTTCTGACGACCATCTATAACAATGAACAAAATAGTGCCGTCAGCAGTCTGTCCTACAGCTGTACGTGGAGCAATTCCCCAGCTAATAGGATCTTTTCCAGCAAACAGGTTCTTCCCATTTACCATCAATTGAGGTCGGAATGACATAGCATCTCTGATATTCATTTTCAACAGCTCTTTAGAGGTATAACGACCTGTGATTAATTTGCCGTTGTAATCAATTCCAAGTACGGTGTCGCCACCAGATTGATTGTAATCCTGGAGCAGTTTGCCATCTACAATGACTAATCCAGCAGCTTGACTTCCATATCCCATAAAGTTGGGATCATAAAAACCGCTTGCATTTACTCCGCCGATTGCATTAGTGCGTTCTGAGAACTCACTAATCCATTCACCACGTGGTTTCCCACGATTCGTTTTCGTACCGATCGTTTGAATTAAATGCACGCGATTTGGATCAGAAACCTTCATAACGTATCCTTTAAAGAAATGAGCAGGATTAAAGTATTTCTCTACAGGAATAACTTCAGTCAGCTCTTTTTGAACAGGTTTTTCTTCTTGTTTTTCTTCTTTAGCAGAAGGGGTAGTTACCTCTGTAGGTGAAACGGAGTTAATCGCTTCGGGATTATTAATCTCAGCCCGAAGAGAATTAAGGGCGTCTTCTCCTACAAATGTATATTTAGCCCAACTGGAGTGTTGAGTTGTAAGCAACGTTCCAGCAAGCCACAAGCGCAAGTCGTGAGTCAAGTAAAAACCAGCGACTAGTACAAAGAAGGTTACAATACTTGCTATGAATAGTTTCTTTCTTCGTTTCGCTTTTCTTTTTTTTGATCTTCGCACAGGCTGTTGATCTTTAGAACTGCGAGAACGGGTTAGCGGTGCATCTGACATGTATCTCATTCCTATCTAGCTTAATATGATATTCTAACGTGTAAGTAGGTAGTTCCATTTATATGACGCACATGTGAATAAAAGGTTACGACTTTTTACTTCACATGAACAACACATGTAGGATAGTGTGCATTATTTCTACCAGCATGCTATATCTTAATCTGGGTAAACTATATGTGGAGGTGAGGTTTATGCGCGAATTTGATAAAGAGTTTCAGGAACAAGTAGAAGAGTACAGAAAAGATCCACCGGGTACTCATAATCAGCATAGTGAGACAGATCGCCATGATAAAATGGAAAAACATGAAACACGAGTTGATTCTAACTCCTAACCGGATACGTAAGGGCGATGACTCTTTATGAGAAATCGCCTTTTGCATACATACATAGGGCGATAGAGAAGTAAAGATGATTTTTATACCTTGGGTTTTCTTCTTGTCAAGAACATGGTAAGCTAATTTGTACGAACTATTTGGTTGTAGGAGGATTTCTTCAGTGTCTAACGATTTTATGCAAATTACACGAGGTCCCATTGTAACATTTCTAAGGGAACGTGGCTATGAAAAGCTAACTCCTATTCAAGCACAAACCTTACCTGTTATTCTAGAGGGAAAAGATGTCATAGCTGAATCCCCTACGGGATCGGGAAAAACAATGGCATATCTATTACCCCTTGTCCAAAATTTAGATGAAACAAAAAAAGAATTACAAGTATTAGTGTTAGCACCTACTCAAGAGCTGGTTATGCAAATTTATCGTGAGGCTACACAACTGTTAGCTTCTATAGGAATGCATGCCGCTGCGCTTATTGGTGGAGTCGATGCAAAGCGCCAATTGGAAAAGCTAAAAACTCATCCAGCTATTGTTATTGGAACGCCTGGTCGTGTCAAAGAACTATTGGAAATGCGTAAATTAAAAGTGCATACGGTGAAAAGTGTAGTAATAGATGAGGCGGATCGCATGCTCGATCGTGGGTTTGCTAATCCTGTACAGGATGTATTGCGCCGTCTAATGCGTGACACGCAACGCTTGTTTTTCTCAGCAACCTTATCTAGACAAACGCAAGCCTTGATAAAAGGCATGGCTCATGAACCGGTAGTTATTGCAACTGAGGCTCCTGATAGTAAATATGAGGTGCTACATTTTTATTTAGTAGAAGAGGGACGTAAAAAAGCAGATGCGCTTCGTCGTCTGATTCGTTTGGTTAATGCTAAAAAAACACTTGTTTTCTTAAACACCATTGAACGAGTCGACGAAATTAAAGAAAAGCTGACTTATCATCATTTAGATTGTGAGCTACTACACCGTGATACGCCAAAGGTGGATCGAGCGAGGGCTTTGCAGCATTTCCGTGATGGCAAGCTACCTGTATTGATCGTGACAGATGTAGCTGCTCGTGGTATTGATATTTCTGACGTTGAGCTGGTTATTCACTACGATCCTGCTACAGATGCGGATACATATGTTCACCGTAGTGGAAGAACAGGACGTATGGGGAAGGCTGGGTTGGTATTTTCGATTGTGTTACCTAACCAACGATTTATCATCCAAAAATTCGCTAAACAAAAACAAATTCCTATCCAAGAAAAAGCGATGTCCTATGGGGCATTGGTTGATCCAAGTGGGGAACGTAAGCCTTATTCAGGACAGAAAGTGAAACAGCGTGAATCTTCAACTGGAGATCGTACAGCAGATAAGCGTGGTCCTTCAAGAAATCGTTCTAAATAGCGGTTGTTTTTCTTAGATAGTACATAAGCCTCCTCTATCTGTGACACATTAGTAGGGTACAAACATTCCTTGTTAACGGAAGGTGGGAAGGGCTTGTGCGTAAAAATCGATTGTATGAAGAGAAGCTATTGGTAAATGGATCGATCGGTGGCGAGGTTTTATCCAGTCAGGAGCGCCAAACATTGCAAAGAGAAGCTCAAGAATTAAAAGAGCTGATGGAAAAAGCAAAGCAACAGGAGATTGTCGAATAGGTTCCACGTTAAAATGAGCGGCTGAAAAAGCCGCTCTTTTAGTTGATACAGTAGGTAATAGCTGGTTATTTTGGACGCTTTGATAGCAAATAAAATAAAAAGCAAAAACTGACCCCAAGAATAATGATCCAGATAATACTAGTAAAAGGTAAACTGCTCAATGTTTTCTCTCCTCCTAGATGCCTAACCTGTTCATGAAAATTGCTCCTTATCTCCAATGTAAGCAAATCATCTGTTATAATCAAGTTCTGATAGCTAGAACGTGGGAAATAGAGAGAAGGAGAAACATTTTTATGAACTTTAGTATCGACTGGCTTTCCTTTTTTGTATTAGAGCAGATTGATGACGAGGGAACGAAGCAGGTACGCATGTCTAAAATTCTCTCACATGATGAATATGAACAAAGCGAACTAAAAACGTTCCTTGATGGGGAATTTACAAAAATCGCTAAACGAAAAGTAGAAAAAAACCCCTTACATGATGCGGCCGCAACTAAATTGGGACAATTTATTTTAGAGCCTGGACATCCATTAGATTCAAACCCCAATTATGGGTTGTTTAAACGTTTGTTGCATTCGACAGCTAAGGAAGATATCAAGACGCATTCGCTAGACCTACTACAATCGTATGTAAAAACACCACAAGTGCGTGGTGGTGTACTCTTAATCGTCAAAGCCAAGCTAGATAAGCTCGACGATCAGTTCTTATTTCTGTTAAAATGTGATTTTGAGCAAAAAACAGCAGTGATTACGGATGAAAACAGCCTAATCTCCAATGTGGAAATGGCGATTAATGCAAAAAATATCAAATCAATCATGTATCCTTTCATGGAAGAAGAAGGTATGGTAGATATCTATCATGTGAAAATCCATCAATTCTCCCATGCTCGTTATTTTGAAGAATTTCTCAAGTTTATTGAGTATCCAAGAACGATCACTGAGATTGTTTCCCAAGAAGTTATCTCGCTGGCAAAGCAGCATATTGAATACACCTATCCAGAAGATTCACCACAGCGTCAGCAGGAGGAAGAGGAAATTGAGCTAATAGCTACTAGTCCTAAACGAGAGCTTGCTGAGAAATGGGAACATGAGACAGTTATGGAAGCTATGCATATCATTACCGAGCATCAACCTGAAATTGAACTGAAATTTAAATTGGATCACTTGCAGGTAAGAGCAATGCTGTCCGATTACGGGACACAAATGCATATTGCCAAGGTGAATGGCCGTTATGTTGTTCTCTTAGAAGGAGATGTGCTGCAATTTGAAAAAGGCTTCTCTCCTGTCGAATTTTTAAAACCCAAATCTCTTCATGAACTAGTAGACGATATCGAGAGAAGAGCTAAAGAAGCGACTAGTCATCCTGGATACCAAGAAAATAATGCTGAAAGAACCTCTACTATGGAAGTAGCATCAGCAATAGCACCTTCAGATGATACACCACCTTGGTAGAGGTCACCATTTCCTAAAAGGTAATGAGAAAGCAATAGTACCTTTCAGACAAAGAGGTGAGTAGATGAGCTACAATCATGATCAAGAACAAAAACACGATCAGAAAGGTCGTGAATCCATTCAGAAGCGGGTAAAAGAATTATTGGAGAAAGAATTACCCGATGGCTGGAGCTGCCTACTAGATGGAGAGCAGATTAAGCTACAAGCTGTTATAGAAGGTGAGATCCATGAGCGTTCCATTTCCCTGCAAACCTTATACAAGCAAGTGGAAGCCCAGCCTGACAATCGCCGCGAACTTTTATATCGCTACATTCAGCATATAATGGCAGCAGTAAAAGGAGCTACGGAAACGAGTAAACTAACGGGAAATGAACAGCGTGTGTATCCAGTGTTGCGTCATTCATCTTTTTTCGACCATCCTAGAGCTAAAACCTTAGTAACTCATCCTCATACAGTAGAAACGACGATTGCCTACGCATTAGATCGAGAGGATGGATACGTTTTACTAGATGAAAAAATGTTGCAGCAGGCGGGATGGACGCAGGAAAAGCTACATGACCTTGCTATGGACAATCTTGAGGCATCTCCCTACACCATCAAAAGTGATCAGGTAGGGGAGCATGTTCTTTATTTTCTCAATTCCCAAGATGGATATGCTGCGAGTCGTATTTTACTACCTGGCATCCTACATGAATTTGAGGGAAAAAAGACAGGGAAGTTAATAGGAACCGCTATTCCCCATCAGGATGTCATGATTATTGGTGATCTAGCAAATGATAAAGGAGCACAACTATTAGCTCAAGTAACACACCATTTCGCAAGTAAAGGTGACGTACCGATATGTCCGTTACCTTTCATCTATCAACAAGGGGAACTAGAGACCTATCTGGTCGTCAGTCCTAATCAGAAAGGATAAGAAATATGCTAACGAAAATTGAAAAAGAATTACTAGAAGAATGTATGGATGATTTATATGCTGATTATAGCGATTATAAAAAAAGCTTGAAGCCAGGGGAAGAAATGAATGCAACTTATAAGACGTTTATCAGCATTACGAAAAAATTGGGATTGAGCCAGCCTAAATAAGCCAAAGTGGTAACTGCATGGTTACAAGAAGCTACGATTTTATCTTAGATAAAAGCTTCAGTCACGGGGAAAGCAATCTAGTACCAGATTGCTTTCCTTTTTTTGAATAACTATAACTTGGCAACAAAATGCCAATTATTTTGTTTTGAAAAATGACGAGCTTTTGTGATGAGATTGTAGCCACTGCTTTATTTTCAAAAACGGAGCAAACCAATAAGTGCCTTGCTTAATCATATCCAATGCTGATTCATATTCGGCCTCTCCTGTCACCGGTAACAGGCTTTCCGCTACTAATTTGTCATACCAGGACACGTCACAAAACCAGTCCATCCCCCCAGCATTCTTATGTCGCACTGGTGACCACACTTGTTCCAAAGCAGGACTGTAGTATGGGGAGGAGTAAGCAGTGGTAGAGGAAGATTCGCTTACCTTTTCTTTAGTAGAAGTAAATCGATGGGGCCAATAATCAGACCTTGAGCCTGTATGCTTCACCTCTTCGCAAAATCGACAGATAGCTTTCAACCGCTCAGGATCAGCAAATAGATGATGATATAAGGTTTTGCCGATCTGAATACGACTGGATAGCTTCTCAAAATGTGCTATACCTAGCACCAGCATTTTGTCATAGGTATTGCTACAGGGTATCTGATAAGGGAAGAGGACTTGTTGTAAGGAAAACATTTCGGGTAAGGTAAAGTCTAACCGTTCTAGGACATGTGCAACAAAATAGGGATGGGTAATGACTCGCTGGTGTATGTAATTTTGCTCGTTAATAATGAGTGCCCAAGTAAGGCGTCTACGTTCATCTTGCAGAGCAGTATCAAAAGGCTTCCATGCTTTTCTTTTGGTTTGAGAAACACGATTCCAAAATCGAGACCAGATCGGGATCATAAATTCAGAAACACCAAGTTCAGGTAGCCATGATGAAAAATCCTGTGTATGTGTCTGCATGGCTGCATATAGTAATAGCTGTGGATAGGCGTCTTGGAATATGAGCCAGTTACATCGCTCCAAAAAGATAAAAAAATCATCTATTTCTTGTTGAGGTAATATCTTTGGTAGCCATTCCCCGCATAAATCGGTCATTTGCCAGCCACCGTTACGTGAGACCAAATGAGCTAACAGGGCCCAATCTATTTCAGGATAAGCTTTGTAAAAGGAGTGATAGGCATTCGTACGGGTAATATTAGTAACATTAGCTTCTTTTACCTGATGACGAATGCTATTTAGGATTTCTGTTTTTGTTAAGGCAGACATGGTAGTGTGAAATATCCTTTCTTTTACAGGTACATATTAGCCTCTCCCGTTAACAAAAAGAACATGCAACGTATTAATAGTAAAAAACAAGCTTCACACCTGTATGGGCGGAAGCTTGTTTATTTTATTACTTATTTTGGTAAAACCTGAAATAACATCGAAACGATACCTGCAGCGATTAATGGGCCCACCGGAACCCCTTTAAACAGTGATACTCCAATAATCGTTCCCACTAATAAACCTGTTACAATGACAGGATTCGCTGTCATGAGGCCTGCACCCCTGCCTCCTAAGTAAGCAACAAAAATTCCTACCACGACAGCTAATAACGACTGCCAGTGCGTAAATGTACTCCAAATCATTTGCGGTGTAATTTTTCCACTAGCAAGCGGGGTCATGACGCCAATCGTTAAAATAATGATTCCAATATGCAAACCGTTTTGTTCTAAAAACGGAAAAACACGCTCTAATTGTAATAAACGTACAAACAATAAGAAGGAAACCGCAATCGCTACGGCATTATTACTACCAACAATCGCCAATCCTAGCAATAACAATAGAAGTAAACTGGTTATGTCCATGATGATTGTCTCACTTTCTGCTTACATTTATTCTTCTAGCATACCGATTGGAAAACCAACAGCTTCTGCCTCTCTGTGATGTTGAAAGGTTCCCCATGCAAAGACACCATTAAAATACTCGATGATAAAGGGCTCTTGTTGTCCATGTACCTTATAGCATTTCCCGATACGGAATTCTTGGGTACCCACGTAATAAGATTTTGCCATGAAAAATTTTTGTTCAAGAATGCCAACGCTTACCTGATCATTTTGTCTTTTTTTCTCATCAATTTGTTTACGGAGTGTTTCCATTTCTACTTGCAGTTCGGCTAAGGTAAACTGGCTGTATAAACGCATGTTCTGCCTCCTCTATGCTTGACTCCTGCTTCAATTTATCTTACTAACACTTTATTGTAACAAGAAAAAAGAAAAAGCGTGAGCAAAATAGTAAAAAAAAAGCACTCATCCGTCATGGAATGGGTGCAGAGAATATGGGGGTTTTGAGAAGGAATACTCACAAATCGATTGATTCGCTCTCACCCGAATAATCGAATATGTGATGAGTACTCTGAAGAATGGGTCTTCAGAACCCTACTCAAATTTGAAACGACTGATTAGAGCTTACTATAGCAAATAAAAATAAATTGAAAATAAAGGTAAAATAAAAGAAAAATAAAATCGTATGAAGCCACATGCAGATCGTATTTTCTAGACAGCAAACACGTGGTTATCAATCACGACGGTAGTTGTCCGGCTAAAAATCCAACGAGAGGTAGAGATGTCTGGATTGTAAAAATACAGCGCTCCACGAGAAGGATCATCCCCAAATAAAGCATCACGTACAGCTAATTTGGTTTCTTTGTTTTTAGCAGTAGATAACCGTCCATTTTGGATAACACTAAATGCATTACGTGCAAAAATGACGCCCTTGATAGTATCAGGAAACTGCTCAGATTTTACGCGATTTAATACAACCGCTGCTACAGCAACCTTTCCTTTATAAGGCTCACCACGACTTTCCGCATAAACTAGACGTTCCAGCATGTCTATTTCCGCGGAAATAGAAGTACTTTTTTGTAACCGGGAAAAGGTTTCTTCATTAAGTAGCCCAGTTGCCGGGAGACCTTTCAAACGTTGAAAAGCGGCTACAGCTTGTCCTAATTGTTCACTTGAACGACCATCAATCTGTCCCTCATAAAGTCCCACCATTTTCAGCTTATCTTGGGCTTTCTGAATATTTTTCCGACTACCTTCTTCTGGTAGCTCTTCTACAGATTCCAAATTCGCTGGACTTTGTTGGGGAGCAAAAGCAGAGGTAGCAGGCTGTTTATCTGTTTTGCTTGCAGACACGGGTTGAATAGCAGGAGCAGCTACACCAGCTGGTGTAAAGAAAAAGGCGATCGAACTAACGCCTGCTAAAAGGCTAATGTGTAAAGCCATACGTATCAAAGGTAATGTCCTTATTGATTGCAAGAGAATGCCTCCTTTAAAGTTCGGATGGGAACAAGCCTAGTTCACCACACGTCAAATTTGGCAATTTTTTCATGTAATAGAAAAGGACGTAGAGGTAAACGCCCTTTTATTTTTTGTCCTCAATTTATGCCGTTGAGTCTTTTGTCTTCAATCATTCTAGTCATAGGGCAAAGCCTAGGACAATAGTAGGATATTGGAAACGGATGTAAGGGAAGATGCACTCAAAAACAGCATAAGGATATATCAATGAAAGAAATTTTCTTTTGTAGGAATCAGGAACACGGAGAGAGAAAGAGGGAGGTTTTTAGTAGTGTGGGCCGATAAATTGCAATAGGACAAGGGATGGAGGGTGAAGGAGATTTTGTATAGGTACGGGCTAACGATGTAGAATACAAGGTCGAACATAATTGGAAAAAGAGGAAAATGGACAGGGCGAGAAGATAATAAATGGTTCATTCTGTCAAGAATGAACCCGAAGATTGGCTATCATACCTCTAATTCCCATGGGAAACGTATGAAATAAAGTGGAAGAGATGGACTGGTCTCTGTATATTTTGGTAGCAATATATACAAAAAAGCCCTTGGGTTATGCCAAGAGGCATTCCAAGAGCTTTTGGTTTTTATACGTTTATTTTTCTGTAACGGTAATCTTTTGAATAGTGATTGTTTCGGATGGCGTACTATTTTCACCAAATGCATTTGCTTTGACAGGTGTAGCAGCAATTTTATCGATCGTATCCATACCTGCTGTTATTTTACCAAATATCGTATAGTTTGGTTGAGCCTCCAAATTCTTTACATCATCTCCAGAACCAACGAAGAACTGGCTACCATTGGTATTTGGCCCCGCATTAGCCATGGCTACAACACCTTTATCATACGAGTGACCATTTTTTAATTCATCTCCAAAGGAGTAACCAGGGCCACCTGTGCCATCTCCCTTTGGATCACCAGTCTGAATCATGAAGCTCTGGATGATGCGGTGAAATTTTATCCCATCGTAAAAATGATCGTTTGCGAGAAAAACAAAGTTGTTGACGGTTTTAGGAGCGTCTTTGGCAAACAATTGGATGGTAAATGAGCCTTTGTTCGTTTCCACAACGGCTTCATAATTTTTGTTGGGATCAATCTTCATCTCAGGAGCCTTATCATATTGTTTACTAGGCTGCTTAGTAGTTTCATCCTTTTTGTCTATAGGGGTGGTTTGACCAGAAGTAGCGTTATTTTGTTGCTGATCAGTAGCTGGAGCTGTTTTTGTCCCACACCCTGTTACGACAAGAGTGAAGCCCAATAATAGTGCGAGTGGTAGACGTTTCATGAAGAACCTCCTTATTTTTTCTTTATTGTACCAGACAATCTATGCAGAGGTGAAATGAAAGGATCAGATCGTCTCCCATGCGGGGAAGTCACTTAATACGGGGTTAAAAAATCACTCAGATGGATTTCTCTCCTAATCATTTATTTAAAGATATCAACCACTTGAGTACTAATTCCAAGAGAAGCCAAAGCTCCCAACAGAATCATACTGAATAGTGTTGGTTTAGAATAAAGTTTGATTAAAAATTACTCTAAACCCTTAATTTCACTGCATATAAAAAGCCATTATTTTGAACAAAGATTGATCAAAACGATGGCTCTCTTTTACTTTTCAGAACTGTTTTTTATAAAAAAGTTTGATTAATTTAATGCTCCTTATTCCACTAACGAGCCCGTTAGTTTAATAAAAGACAGCAACAAAAAGAATCAATTTCGAAAAAAGATTGAACAAAATTGATTCTACAATATCGGATTGAAATGTAATACAAGAAGTTTGACCATTAGGATGGGTTTTGTTGAACTACATTTGTGGGGCTTCCATACCAAACATTGCCCATTCCTCTTTCGAAGGACCATAAATTCCTGGAACAGTTAATCCTGCCTGTCGCATAAGAACCGTCATTTGTCCTCGATGGTGGCTTTGATGTTGAATCAAAAACATTAATAGTGAACCATTTGGCATCTGTTGACCTATAAATTCGATACGTTCTTGTAGTGTATGGTCAGTCCATTCTTTTTTTAATGCCTGTACAAATGCATTACTAGCTTGATGATAACTTTCTGCTATAAACTGAGCCTTAGTAGGAACGGGATAATCTTCGGCTGGGGCATCAAACGTTAGGTTTGTATTTGAAGTAATAATGCGAATGGCAGCAACGGTATGCCAAGCAATACGTCCTAAAGTCCAATTTTGTAAAGTTATTTCCTGTTTAAGTGATTCATCAGTTAGATTACGCAGTAGTTTCTGTGTAGCAGCAGCTTCGAACTCCCAAGATTTTAAAAAATGGTCTAAGGTTTGGAACATAAAAAAATCCCCCTAAAAATGTTTGTTTAATTCTTCTATTTTTAATAACGTTACAAGATAGATTTGAATTATTAACAGATTAATTGAAATATTCTACAATATCTACACTAAATCCTTCTTACGCTAACCTCTCTTGCCCGTAAGTGAAATAAGAAATTCTAGCTCACAGGATTTCTTATCAAACTTTTTTATAAATGATCAGCCTTTGTTTTGAATTATCAAACTTTATTTTAAAACCACAAATAGGATTAAAAGCGCTTAGTTGTACCTTGAAGAAATTTTTTATCTCAGCATTTTGTTTTTCTTTGGATTCTCGAATTAACCTGATTTCCTCACGTTGTTGACGCATTTCTTCACGTTGCTGATCAGCAATAGTAGTTAGTTTGGTAATGTTTTCAGTCATGGTCACAATAGTGGTCATTAAAGTGCTTTTCGCTTTGTTTGATGCTTAGATTAATATCTTGAATATCTTCTTTTGTTTCTTCTTTGAAAGAGTTGAGTTCTCTGTGTAGGTTCTCAATTTTCACTTCTAAAACTTGATTACTGGACATGGTAGCAGTTCCTTTCAACGTAGAGTCGTGTACAGTATGAGCATAGATTGACTAACCCCTTTTCCAACGAATAGGAATGAATTTATTAGGTTTTGAATTTAAAATTTGAAGACCGCCATTCTTGTTTTAAACAATAAAAAAATTATTTAATCCAATATTTTTTATTGTTATTTACAAAAAAATACAATAAAGTTAGGATTAAGTTAAGGTTAATAAAGGAATAAATGCAATTATTTATAAATTATGGAAGGGGATTAACATGAGTGTAAGTCTAACTTTCACAACATTGGGGGAACTGATAAAAGAAAAAAGAACCGAACTGAGCATCAGTTTGTCAGAAGTATCCAGAGTGACTGGGATTAGCAAAGGGGTTTTATCGAAGATTGAAAACGATGAAACAAAGCGTCCAGAATTAAGAACTTTAAAGCCGATGTTTTGGCTATTCCTTATGAAAAATCATAGAGCGCTATATTGATGTTGAGCACAGAATTGAATTTTTGGATAGCCTTTTATCCGAAGCAATAGAAATGAGAAATTTGTTTTTAATAGCTAAATTAGCAAAAAAAATTCTTGAAAATCCCCAAGAAGATACATATACATCATTAGAACGATTGTATGATCTTGCAGGTAATACAATAAGGAATGAGGTCAAATTAAAGCTATATAGCGTTATTATTGAGTACGCTAGAGTGCGTGGGGAGCCAAAATATATAGTAAAGGGTTTGTTACAAAAATATCTTATTGAAAGAAAAGATTTAAAAAAGATGGAGGATAGTTTTTCACTTGGTCAAGAAATTATACATTATAAAAGATTCTTGACTGAAGAAGAAAAAGCAATTTTTTATTTCCGTATGGCGCTACAAGCATTTGCTATTAAGAAATACCATGAAAGCATCGAACTGGCTGAAGCAGGTCTTAATGAAGACAAATCCAGCAATGAATTAAAGGCAAGAGCCTATTTAGCAATGATTAACTCTCTTTTATTATTAGGGAAATATGATGAAGTTGAACATCGTTTAGATGTTTTCGAAAATTTCGAATACAATTTCGTTCCAGATGCCACCAAAATCACACGTGGCATTGTAAAAGCTAAAAAGAAAGAGCATGATGTAGCTATTCCAATGTTAAAAGAGTGTCTAGATGAGGTGAGTAAGGAACTTAAAATACATGTGGCGAATGAATTATTTGATGTATATTTTCAAACGAGAGACATGAACTCCATTGCAGAATTGCTGACCCTAGAACAGGAATGTATAATTAGCAATCCTCAAACACCATTTCAGTTCATATCTATGGGGATATTTTATCAATACAAAGGAAATTTTATGATGGAAACTGGATTTCCTGAACAAGGAAAAGAATGCTATCTGTTGAGTTTAAGTTCTTTTGGGAAGGTGAGCGCATATCAAGAAATGTTAATATGCATGAAAGACGTTTTCTCGCATTTTACCAAAAAGTCAATGTCGTTTGATTTGGAATATATAAAACAATTAGATGAGGTGTATAATAATATTACGAACATAAATTGTAATTAAAGGAGGAATGTGGAATGAAAAAGATGCTAACGGTGACGGTATTATTCTTATCATTAATTGTTGTTGCGGATTCATTGCCTTTAAACAAAACAGAAGACACTCTAAATGTCATCGCATTAAAAAGTACTCCGTATGTAGTTGATCCGGGATATTAAATCAATTATTTCTTCTTCAAGGGCGCTGTTAATCCAGCGTTCTTTTTTTATGAACAAAAATGTATTTTTTGTCGAATTTTAAGTGCGTTCTACATATTCAGTATCAAGAGGGTATTTATAGTACATATGGTAAAATATTGAACATGAAGAAGAAAGGAGGTATCATCTTCAAATTATATTTCTTATCAACTAAAAGGGACGTTCCCGTTAGTTTGTACACCATCGGAACGCCCCGTCATGAATAACAAAAAATGTTATTCAGAAAAATTATAACATTCAATCGAAGGAGGAGAAAGCATTAATTTGCTGTCAGAAAATGATTTATTGAAGTCCTTTGAAGACCTTCAGCAAAAATTAGTGGAACTATATCGTATAGAAGGCTCATTTTTAAGTCCAACAGTGTTGCATCTGAGTCAACAACTGGACAAAGATAAATAAAGTAAATGTCGAGACTAGAATAGGTTGTAAGGAAACCTTCTGGGTATATAAATAGCCGTTTTTCAGCTATATCTAAGCAAGCATGATCTGGAGTGTTATTTATGAAATATTAATTACAGGGATGTCCAAAAATTTAACGGATGATTAATAAGATATGGAGGTAAAAATGATGTTTAAAAGTAAATTACTCTTAATAGCTCTTACCTTTTCTTTAATCTTTGGAGCTCAAAATGTATCAAAAGCAAGTAATTCTGAGGGTCATACCCATCTTGACTTAGATGTTGTGGAAGTTTCAAGTTTCAATGATAGTGTGAAACTTGTTTGGAATGGTAGCGCCAATTTCTTACGAGATTTACTCCCATGGAGAGAAAATATATGCTGGTAAAGACCAAGTATATACACATGAAAAATTAGAGGCTGATACTCCAATGGAATATACTATTGTTGCATTGGATGAACAAAACCAAGTGTTAGATAAAGCTAAGATAGAAACATACACTAAAGCTAAAGCCAATAAATTAGGACTAGATTCTTCGGAAGCGCTAGATTCTTTACGAGTTACAACCATCTATAAAAATAATTATATTAAATTCGACTGGGAAGATATACCGAATATTAAGCAATATGAAGTCTATAAAGACAATGTGAAAGGAAAAACACTTGATGAGAGCGAATACAGTGAGAAAAATTTAAATAAGCTTACAGGAGGGACATATGAATTTATTGGGAAAATTGAAATTGACGATAGTCGAAAGGAGAAAATAAAAAAAGAGGCAAAACAGAGACTAAATCGGGAGCTAACTCACGAAGAAGAGCAAGAACTATTTTTTGACAATTACTCAATAATAAAAATATTTAACCCCAATACTGATGCATTAAATAGCAATAAAACTATTACTACCAAAGATGTTGACCCTGCCCACTCCTTTTCTCTATTATATCAAACTTTTATTAAAGACCAGTTTGCCGACAATCCTTACTTTCCATACACAGATAAAGAAATTAAATATTTTGGAGGAGATGGACGAGGATTCAATCCAACGAGTTATGCTTATCGTACTCGTACTGAGTCACAATACATTTTTCCTTCAAGATCATTAAACCTTAGTAAGTCAATCGGAACTTCAAAATTCTATGATTCAAACAAATCTTTAAAAGATACTCGTGTTGCAAGTAGCTCTGGCATATATATGTCTGAACAAGAAAAAACAGAAACATCTGCAAAATTTATTGTATATCATTCTGCTGCGATTCCCTATAATTCAGCAATTTCACCATCAATTGATTACAACTATACAGCTACACTGAATAGTGAAAATGGTGGGAAGTTCACGATTTATGGATCTCATGATAAGGCTCCTCATCATGAATTTTATTATAAAATGAACGGCAGTGGACCTTATAAGACATTGTTTCAGCATGAAAATCAAGGATTCAAATATCTGTTTGGAATGTATCCAAATTGGACATTTAATATATCCAATTAATATGTTAGAAACCTTCCCTCCTAGGGGGGAAGGTTTCCAAAAGGAGAGCTGTTATATGAAAAAGTGTAATCCTTCATTTGTATTATCTTTAATAGCAATTATAGGCTTTATACTAATGATAGTAGCAGATTTATCCTTTGGTATAAGCAATGTCTACTGGTTACAGTGGGGATTACTTCTTTATTTGTTTATAATAGTTTACTTTATTTCTCTTTTGTTTACTTTTTATGAATATGTAAAGGGGGCATTTAATAAATCCTTTATTGGTGGTGTTTCACTGAATATTTTAGGATTAATTCTATACTTGATTTATACGAGTAGTTTATAATGAATGGATAAAAAGAGACTTGATGGAAGAGTTAATTATAATCTCATTAACAGGAACTATACTTGCCATTTGAGCGGATTAGCATCGCTGATAATTAATGTAGAACGGTTAGAACATGTACAATTAAGTTATTGCCCCTAAAACATAGATTTTTTCTTTCGAATTGTTATACTCTCTAATATTATAAGGAATACATATAGAAATACATCCACTAAAAAACAATTAAGTACCAAAAGTGAAAAGCTCCTCTTCCATAAACCTTACTGATTGTTCTTCTCGTATTTATCCCATCCCGAATTGTATTATCACGATACCCTCTTAATTCTAAATCCAAAGATCTCAAGTGATTATCTTATTGTAAGTAACGAAATTTCTAATCCTTTATAAGAAATTGGTTCTTATTTCAAAAAATGAATACAGAATGGAGAGTTTGGTGATGAAAAAAGTTTCCCTTTCCTTATTGATTTCCATTCTAGCTATCACTTCATTTTCAGCTTGTTCTCCAATCAAAGCTGAAGCAACAAGTAGCAGTGTACTTGCCAAAAGAAATGATTTACTAACAAAAGAGAACATAACTTTCATAGCTTCTCTATTAGAAAAGTCTGCTCCTGTTGTGTTGAATGATGAAGTCCTAACCAGCAAAGGAGACATACCTAAATTAATTTGGTTTGATAAATTGCAATCATGGACAGGAGAATTTGTATCACTTACAAGCTCAAAACGGTTTATTGATGGCAACTCGAAAGAAGTTATCATTTCAACATTAAAAAAATACTATACCTCCTCTAAAGCAGAAGAAATCTTTGCCTTTTACTTTAAAAAGGGGGACGATGGTACTTATGAATGCATTGAGACAGAAGGTTTTTCATCAAGTCTGCAAGGGATTCTGGAAGGTCTAAAAGTAAATATCCAAAAGAAGAATGAAACAAATACAAGTGTTTTGTTCACAGGTTTTGGATATGACTCCTTTAACTTTAAAGAGATACAAAAAAGTGCAATAAAGGTACAATTCAATCTTGTCAAAAATAAGGATCATTATCTCATTGACGATATGATTGACCTAGATTAAGTTTCAACCATGACTAGTACCACAAGCCATTTTTAGTGTCTAACAACAGCCAATTGGAGGTACATATGAAAATAACAGGATTAATTATTACTTCTTTAGGGCTTATTGGACTCTCACTAGTACTAGAGATGGCAAAGTTAACTATGTATGTTGACAAAATGATTGGCAGTTTTCACCCTGACTGGACAAAATATTTGGAAATGGGTACGATATTTCCTGTAATACATAGCCAGTATCTACATCATATTGTAGATTCCTCACTGTAATCCTCGCATCTTCTTACCCTTACTGTAATACTAGCTGGAAATTTTACATCACGATATCCTCTAACCTTAATTTCTGCATTTAAAAATCCTGAATGAACTTGAATACTACAAGGAAAATCTCTAACATGTCGAACAACCATTTGGCTTGAGAAAAACTTCCTTGGTGGAATAACGATTGAGCCACTAAGTTTATTACTTTCTCGTTGTGGTTGCCCAAAGCTAAACTGGATATTAGCTTATAGAGCCAGGAATAGTAGGCTGTCTAAACCCCCATACAGAAAACAGTTTAACGCAATAAAAATTTTTACCTAGCACAATAAATCAGTTCTTTGAATATGATTGTTATATGAAAAAGTCAGTGTGTACACTGGATTTGTTTTGTACTAAAAGGTGAAACTTGCGGAATTGTAGTTTACAGTCTCACCTCACACCGATATGTATGAGCAATTACTATGTTTGGTGGGAGGAAGAATAAATGGATTCCTTTCAAAAAAATAATATGTTAGCACAAAATTCATCAAGTGATACAAAAAAGAAACCGTCAACTGGTAATTCATCAAGTGATGCAAAAAAGAAACAGTCAACCGGTAATTCATCAAGTGATGCAAAAAAGAAACAGTCAACCGATAATTCATCAAAATCACATTGCCATAATAATAATTTAGAACTCATTGTGGCTATTCTTCTTTTAACTGGTAAGTTAAGAGTAGATGCTGTTCAATTGTTTAGACAAGCTACGATGATTGTCAGTTTAACGGGAAAGTACATTACATTAGGCGATTTGAATAATAAAAATGTAGATAACATGCTGAAAATTCTTAACGATAATGGAAATATGACCGTAGATGAGATTATTCAGGTACTTAATAAGAAAATGGATAATTGATGAGTTTTTTTAGAAAGGAAAAGGGTGAATTCATAATGTGTATTTTTGATGGAGAGGGTTTCTCGGAATTAATATTAATAATTATTTTAATTACATTGCTATTATTTGGTTCCAGAGATATAATCGGCCTTTCCGCTCAGCCAACAAAACCTTAGAAACCTAAGTGAAAGCACCTATAAACATAAAGAGAATGCCAACTCCCATTTTATTTTTCTGAACAAACGGCAATTAATGTGCACAAATTCATTCAAGAGGCTGTGTTTTTTATCGTTGAGAGACAACCTTATTGATTTGGGCTTCGTTTGTTTCTTAACCAAGATATAAGCAACACGCTAAAAGTAAAGTTATAATAATAACGAAAGAAGAGCAAAGATGGTCCCAATAATCCCGAAATGGATGATTTGACAGTGGTGAAACAAAACAGACAATATCGCCAAAAACGGTCATTTTAACATAGGTTGTTACACACCGAAGTCTTTAAGGATATTGAATAAACAAAATGGTAATTTCGTTATTGAAGTAACGGGAATCTTTAGTTAAATAAGAAACCAAAAGAAGGGCCCAAAAACGGGTCCTTTTTCTTATTGATGAATTATCAACATTGCTGTTTAACAGATTCAAAAAATAAATTCAACCTCTTCTTTTTCTGCACGTGTCTTTCAATATATTTAACGTAAGCTGAGTTAGTCTAATGTTTAGATAATAAAAAAATATCACAATAAACCATAAAGTTTTTTGTGATATAACCGATATTAATAATAGTCACCTAAATCATGGATATTTTTTGAGCAAATGATGCTCAGATAGGCTTGTACTGTCCAAAATTTGGTTGACTGGCATCTTGAAACGATCCTATTTCAGAATAATGTAACACTACATAATCTTGAGCGAATGGATGGTTCAAGAAGTAAAAAAACACGGAGGTAAGAATCATGAGAATCAATCACAACGTATCAGCATTAAACACACACCGTCAACTAGGTGTAAACACTGGCGCATCTGGTAAAAACCTGGAGAAATTATCTTCTGGTCTTCGCATCAACCGTGCAGGTGATGACGCAGCTGGTCTAGCAATCTCTGAAAAAATGCGTGGACAAATCCGCGGTCTAGAAATGGCTTCTAAAAATGCCCAAGATGGTATCTCTTTGATCCAAACAGCTGAGGGTGCTTTGACTGAAACGCACAGCATTCTACAACGTATGCGTGAATTAGCTGTTCAAGCATCTTCTGACACAAACGAAGGCGTAGACCGTCAAAAGCTTCAAGCAGAGGTTGATGAATTGTCTAAAGAAATCAAACGTATTTCTACAGACACAGAGTTCAACAACCAAAAAGTATTGGATGGTTCTTTCGATAACAAAACGTTCCATATCGGTTCTAACCAAGGACAAAATATTAAATTAAGCATTAATGATATGAGCAATGAGAAGCTTGGTGTAAACGGTTTGGCTAAAGAAACAACTGCGGGTGATATCACGTTTACTAACAGAAGTGGCGACGATGATTTTAAAGTTGAATTTGTAATTGGAGCAAAAGGCTCCAGTACATCCGCTGCGGTAGATTCCAAGACTGGAAAAGTGACTGTAACATTAGCATCTACTAATGGTACAGATACAACAGCAAAACTTGATGACGTTTTAGGAACTTTAAAAGGAGTAGGTGTTGAATCGAAACTTGCCACTGGTAAAAAGGGAAGTGATGCTGCAGCTAAATTAACAGAAACAACTATTTCCAAAGCGGCAACTACAAATGTTGATGACACAAGAGGTGTTAACATCTCCACTCAAAAAGCTGCGGACAAAGCAATCACAACCATCAACAGCGCTCTTAACAAAGTATCGGAAGAGCGCTCTAAACTAGGTGCAAACCAAAACCGTCTAGAGCACACGATCAACAATCTGGGGGCAACTGCTGAGAACTTGACAGCAGCAGAATCCCGTATCCGTGACGTTGATATGGCGAAAGAAATGATGGACTTCACGAAAAACAACATCTTGACTCAAGCAGCTCAAGCAATGCTTGCCCAAGCTAACCAACAACCTCAAGGTGTACTTCAATTACTTCGTTAATCTAACGATGATAATGATAAGAAAAGACCTAACGAATCAGTTAGGTCCTTTCTTTTTGTATAAAAGGGTAGTTCTTAATAAAAGAGGAAAATAAGATATTAAGTTATCTAAGGGTATTTCTTTGGAAGAAGAGATAATACGAACGGAACTAGCTAGATTTGCCTTTTTATCTGTGAGATATCAAAGCATACCCAACTCTTTGGATGCTGTATATTGTAATGAAACATAAGTAAGTCCTATAATTGATATTTCTATTTTTTACGTTTTTGAATCAAGTATTAGTTGATGTTAAACCTGAATGCTTTGCTTAGATTGATCATAACAACTAACCTACTTTCTACTAAAATGAGACCTCTCAACTTAACGTTGGAAAAATTTGAATAAAAAAACTTTTGATGAACTGTAAAATTTTATGATTAATATCCGATACTAATAATAGTCACCTAAAATCTTGGATTTTATCTGAGCCATCATGCTAAGGGTAGCGCTACTATTAGCCGATTGGGAGACTAAAGAAGTTGCCATTTTGAAACAACTATATTCAAAGTGATGCAACACAATATCATCTTGAACAAATGGATGGTTCAAGAAGTAAAAACACGGAGGTAACAAATCATGAGAATCAATCACAACGTATCAGCATTAAACACACACCGCCAACTAGGTGTAAACACAGGTGCATCTGGTAAAAACCTGGAGAAATTGTCTTCTGGTCTTCGCATCAACCGTGCAGGTGATGACGCAGCAGGTCTAGCGATCTCTGAAAAAATGCGTGGTCAAATCCGCGGTCTAGAAATGGCTTCTAAAAATGCGCAAGATGGTATTTCCTTGATCCAAACAGCAGAGGGTGCATTAACTGAAACACACAGCATCCTACAACGTATGCGTGAACTAGCTGTTCAAGCTTCTTCTGACACAAACGAAGGCGTTGACCGTCAAAAGCTTCAAGCAGAGGTTGATGAATTGTCCAAAGAAATCAAACGTATTTCTACAGACACAGAGTTCAACAACCAAAAAGTATTGGATGGATCTTTTGAAGATAAAACCTTCCATATCGGTTCTAACCAAGGACAAAATATTAAAATAAGCATTAATGATATGAGCAATGAAAAACTTGGTGTTACTGGCCTTCAATCAAAAGAAACAGCTGTTGCAACAGATATTCAAGTTGGAAACACTTCTGGAGATAGCTTTAAAGTAGAATTGAAAGCAGAAAAAGCAAATGGTAATGCTGAAGTAAAAGAAACAACAGCAAAAATTGATAAAGATGGAAATATCGTTATAACATTGAAACAAGACGCAGCGGCAAATCCTACAGCTGCTCCAGGTGGTATCACTGCAACAAAACAAGAAGTAGTAGATGCTCTTAAGAAGATTGGTATCGAAGCTTCTGTTGATGGCGCGAAAGCTGGCGACAAAGTTGCTGCTAGTAATACAACTATTGCTGCAGCTACAGATGCTGACGACACAAAAGGTGTTAACATCTCTACTCAAAAAGCAGCAGACAAAGCAATCACAACAATCAACAACGCTCTTAACAAAGTATCCGAAGAGCGCTCTAAACTAGGTGCAAACCAAAACCGTCTAGAGCACACTATCAACAACTTGGGAGCAACTGCTGAAAACCTAACAGCTGCAGAATCTCGTATCCGTGACGTTGATATGGCAAAAGAAATGATGGACTTCACAAAAAATAACATTCTTACTCAAGCTGCTCAAGCAATGCTTGCACAAGCTAACCAACAGCCTCAAGGCGTACTTCAATTACTTCGTTAATCTAACGATGATAATGATAAGAAAAGACCTAACGAATCAGTTAGGTCTTTTCTTTTGTAAAAATTGACTGCTGTAATCTACAATCAATCGTACAAAAAATTTGAATAAAAAAATATTTTTTATCCTGTAAAGTTTTATAAAACAAATCCGATATAAGTAATAGTCACCTAAGTCAAATTTTCTTCAACGACAGGTGCTAAGAGTAGAGCTACTACTAGCCTATAGAGGTGACTGTATCAGTTGTCATTTTGAATGAAGTCACTTTATTTAAAATGAACAACACAACATCATCTTGAACAAATGGATGGTTCAAGAAATGAAAAACACGGAGGTAACAAATCATGAGAATCAATCACAACGTATCAGCATTAAACACACACCGCCAACTAGGTGTAAACACAGGTGCATCTGGTAAAAACCTGGAGAAATTGTCTTCTGGTCTTCGCATCAACCGTGCAGGTGATGACGCAGCAGGTCTAGCGATCTCTGAAAAAATGCGTGGTCAAATCCGCGGTCTAGAAATGGCTTCTAAAAATGCGCAAGATGGTATTTCCTTGATCCAAACAGCTGAGGGTGCCTTAACTGAAACACACAGCATCCTACAACGTATGCGCGAACTAGCAGTTCAAGCATCTTCTGACACTAATGAAGGCGTAGACCGTCAAAAGCTTCAAGCAGAGGTTGACGAATTGTCTAAAGAAATCAAACGTATTTCCACAGACACAGAATTCAACAACCAAAAAGTATTGGATGGATCTTTTGAAGATAAAACCTTCCATATCGGTTCTAACCAAGGACAAAGCATCAAATTGAGCATTAATGATATGAGCAACACAGAGCTTGGTGTAACAGGCTTTGAATCGAAAGAAACAGCTGTTGCAACAGATATTCAAGTTGGAAACACTTCTGAAGATACCTTTAAAGTTCAATTGAAAGCAGAAACAGCCGTAAAAAATGCTGAAGTAAAAGAAACAACAGCAAAAATTGATAAAGATGGTAATGTTGTTGTAACATTGGCCCAAAAAGCAGGAGATACAACTGGTGCAGGTACTGTAGGTGCTATCACTGCAACAAAACAAGATGTAGTAGATGCACTTAAGAAAATTGGTATCGAAGCTTCTGTTGACGTTGCGAAAGTTGGAGACGTAATTGCTACTGGTGCTGCTACTACTACAACTATCGCTGCCGCTACAGACAAAGATGACCAAAAAGGTGTTAACATCTCTACTCAAAAAGCAGCAGACAAAGCAATCACAACCATCAACAACGCTCTTAACAAAGTATCCGAAGAGCGCTCTAAACTAGGTGCGAACCAAAACCGTCTAGAGCACACTATCAACAACTTGGGAGCAACTGCTGAGAACTTGACAGCTGCAGAATCTCGTATCCGTGACGTTGATATGGCGAAAGAAATGATGGACTTCACGAAAAACAACATCTTGTCTCAAGCTGCACAAGCAATGCTTGCACAAGCTAACCAACAACCTCAAGGTGTACTTCAATTACTTCGTTAATTTAGCGAAGATAATGTATAGAAAAGACCTAGCTACTCAGTTAGGTCTTTTCTTTTTTATATCAATATGGAGGGGAGTGTAATATGTGGAGCTTGTTTATAGTACACATAATTACTTAAAATTTTAATTGTAATTTTATGCAAATAAAAGTAATATATGGTTACCTCGAAAATACAATATGTCAAGGACTATAAGTTGAAAAAAAGATTTCCTTCGTATCGTGCAGTAGCAGTTTTACCCTCTGCTGTACCAGCATTTGCAGTATCATCTCCGAGTTCAATTATCCATTAAGCAAAGAAGGTAAAATTGTAACAACATGTAATATAAGTTAGTCATTTATTATAAAGAGCGATTGGTGAGAATTACTTCCATATCGCTCTTTTATAATCTGGTGAAATTGCAATCTTTTTGCAAGCTTCAAATTTAATAGATGGCAAGAGAATAAGTAGTAAAGAACTACTGCTAATGTAAGGAAAAAGGAAATTTTTTCTAAAATGAGACTTTATTGATATAGTATAATTTTAACTTTTTTGATATATTTGGAATACAGTGAAATATTATCCAATATTTTTAGATTGTAGTATCTATTTGGATTAAGTTTATGAAAAGTGATGGAATTATTAGTAAACTTGGTATTGTTTCATTATTGTTTAAAAATATTTTGCTTTTTATGGTAGCTATTTCAGATTAAAAGAGAACTTCCTGTAACCCAAGCGAGTGTGGGTGATAGTGTATGGTCCATTATGTTGGCAGGGACAGAAGATATGCTTCAACCTAAGATTGATTCCAATAGTCCTATCTATTCTCAATTAGGTTCTGATTGATGATATCGGATACGAAAAGAGGGAAAATCATGGAGAAAGAAATCAAGTGCGTGATTTGGGACTTGGACAATACGATTTGGGAGGGGATTTTATTAGAATCTCCCGATGTTCAGCTTCGTCCCGGGATTGTGGAGATTATGAAAGAATTGGATTCACGTGGGATTCTTCATTCGATTGCAAGTAAGAATAATTTTGAATTAGCATACGAAAAACTAAAGGAGTTTGGTATCGCTGAATATTTCCTCTATCCGCAGATCAATTGGAATGCCAAATCAGCCAATATCTCTAGTATCCAGAAAGATATAAACATT
This sequence comes from Brevibacillus laterosporus DSM 25, assembly GCF_002706795.1. Lineage (NCBI taxonomy): Bacteria > Bacillati > Bacillota > Bacilli > Caryophanales > Paenibacillaceae > Brevibacillus > Brevibacillus laterosporus. The sequence continues at coordinate 126,994 of NZ_CP017705.1, read as the reverse complement.
GGCATGGATACCATGTTATTTATTGACGATCAACCGTTTGAGCGTGACGAAGTAAGCAGTGTTCATCCAGAGGTTACTTGCATGAGTGAGACTGAATATACAAACTTATTAGATCATCCTCGTCTCAACCCAAAGTTTATCACTGAGGATTCGAAAAGACGTCGACATATGTATCTGGAAGATATCAAGCGTAACCAGGAAGAACAAGCCTTTGTTGGCCCTCAAGAATCTTTTCTTGCATCTCTTGAAATGAAGTTTATCATCTCAGAGGCACAAGAAGAGGATCTAAAACGTGCCGAGGAGCTAACGGTTCGTACCAATCAGCTGAACTCAACAGGGGTTACCTATGATTATGATGAATTGAACGCTTTTCGTACGAACGATAAGTATAAATTGTTAGTATGTGAGCTTACAGATAAATATGGATCATACGGCAAAATTGGACTAGCACTAGTAGAGATAACCGAGGAAGCATGGCATGTCAAGCTGCTTTTAATGTCCTGCCGGGTGATGTCTAGAGGCGTTGGTACAGTTCTGCTTAGCTATATTATGCAAGAGGCCAAAGAGGAAGGAAAATTTTTACTTGCTGACTTCCGAAAGACAGACCGAAACCGGATGATGTATGCGACTTACCGCTTCGCCAACTTCAAAGAAATTTCATCTGGTGATAATGGGCATGTTGTATTTCAAAATGATTTGTCTATGATTCAGCCGTTTCCGCCTTATATCTATGTAAAAGTAAATCATGCTATTGAAAAGAGATAATAAAACGGATGAAGAGGAGATAGACGGTATGAATATAAGTGCGCAACAAGCTGATATTTTCGTTGAAGTAGAGAAATTTGCTGAAGAAGAGATTCGCCCATATGCGAAAGAATTTGAGTTAAACGAAGAGCTACCTTCTGGGCTGATTACGAAAATGGGGGAGAAAGGATATCTCACTGCCAGTATTCCCAAAGAGTACGGAGGGTTGGGGCTTGATCCAGTGCAATTTGGATTGTTTATAGAGCAAATAGGAAAATCATGCAATTCCGTCCGAGAATTGATCACGGTGCATAACTCACTTGTCGGAGAAACGATTGTACGATGGGGGACGAAAGAGCAAAAAGAAAAATGGCTCCCGTTGATGACAAAAGGTAAAAAGATTGCTGCGTTTGCACTCAGTGAGCCGAATGTTGGGACAGATGCTAGAAGTGTAGAGACATGCTATCGAAAAGAGGGGAATCAGTACATTATTACAGGGATAAAAAAATGGATTTCCTTCGCCGATATTGCAGATTTATTTCTCGTCTTCGCGTCACATGAAGAGGAAGGTCAAGTCACTGCTTTTTTGGTAGAGCGTGAATCGGAAGGGATACAATCAACTCGCATGACCGGATTACTGGCAAGTAAGGCGTCGCATATCGCTGAAGTTGAGTTTAGAGATGTTGTCGTTCCAGCAGAAAATGTACTTGGACCTGTTGGTGGAGGTTTTAGCTACATCGCCTCATATGGATTAGATCATGGACGCTATAACATCGCTTGGGGAGGTGTCGCAATTGCCCAAGCCTCACTGGAAGCAATGATCTCCTATTCCCGTAGGAGAACACAATTTGGGAAAAAGCTATGTGATTTTGACCTCATGCAGGGAATGATTGCGGATGCGACCACAAAAATTCATGCAGCTCGTGCCTTATGTCTTCATGCCGGAAAAATGCGATTGAACAAAGATCCTGATTCGATTATGGAAACTGCCATGGCGAAATATTTTTCTTCTAAGATGGTAATGGAGGTAACTACGGATGCGGTGCAAGCACATGGTGGAAACGGCTTTTCCAACCAATATCCTGTAGAGCGCTACTTCCGCGAAGCCAAGCTTCTGGAAATTATTGAAGGTACATCACAGGTTATGCAGCTCATGATTGCCCAACATTCGATAAGTAAAAATTATGAAAAACGATAACCCTTGTCTTGTTTATTTAGATGGGGAAGCAGAAATAGATATCACCATTATTATTTTGAAAATAATAACGATACAGAATTGAGGGATGCGTGATGACGACACGGGATAAAGTACGCCACTTTATAGAAAGTAACCTCGTAATTTTTGATGATCATGTTGAATTTAGTGATGAAGATAATATTTTTGAGCTTGGCTTTGTCAACTCGCTATTTGCCATGAAGATGCTGACATTCGTTGAGGAGGAATTCGTCATCACCATAGACAATGATGAACTTGATCTCATCAATTTTAGCTCTGTAAGCAATATCGTACGATTAATTGAGAAAAAAGTAGAAACAAAAGTGTAGGGGTGCCTTCCAATGATTCATGCTAAAACACCAACTGATAAGGGAGAAAAAATATGCCGAACATAATCTTTATGTTTCCAGGAGTGGGCTCCCATTATTTTGGAATGGGAAAAACACTTTATGACAACTTTTCGGTGGCGAAGCTTGCCTTTGAAGAAGCGAGTGACGCCGTAAAAATGGATCTAGCCAAGCTATGTTTTTCTCCTGACTACAAGGATGAGCTGCAAAAATTAAAAAATTCACAGCTAGCTCTTGTATGTGTTGGGGTGACGACGTATCGAGTTTTTATGGAAGAAATCGGTCTTTTACCGGCTTTTTCGATGGGATATAGCCTTGGGGAGTATTCGGCGCTTGTTTGTGCAGGTGCCATTGAGTTTAAGGATGCTCTACAAATGGTACAGGAACGTGGTGATGTGGTTAGTGACGTAGCCAATGGAATCTCAGGTACAATGGCTTGGGTAACGAACATTGATTCACGAACCGTTGAGCAAATTTGTGTGGAAGTTTCACAAACAGGGGATGAAGTATATGTCTCCGCCTACGACACACCTCTAAAAACTTCTATTTCAGGCACAAACACCGCGATTCGTAAAGCAGGAGAGAAGGTTGTCGAAGCCGGTGGAATTGCCATTCCAATAAAAATGTCAGGCCCATTTCATAGTCCACTGATGATTGAAGCTGCAAACAAGTTCAAAGAAATTTTGATCAAGTATAACTACCAACAGCCGCAATATCCAGTCCTATCTAATTACTCCGCACATCCATTTACAGATCACGCAAGTATTATCGAAAACTTATCATTACAACTGGTTTCCCCCATTCGTTGGCAAGAATCACTATACTATGGCCTATCACGAGGAACTGACATGGCAATCGAGCTTGGGCCAAAAACAGTGCTCAAGTATTTGCTGGAGAACAACACCAAGGAATGTCCCGTATATTCATTTGACAAAGCAGAAGATTTACAAGCAATAAAGAACTCCTTCTTCTTCACGGAAGAAGAGTATATGCCTCTGATTGCCAAGTGCTTAGCAACAGTAGTAAGCACGAAAAATTATAACAAGCACAATAATGGATATGAAGAATCAGTTGTGCAAACGTTTGAACAGGTACAAAACATTTATGAACAGTTGGTGGAAACAAAGACACTGGTGCAAAAGGAGCATGCGTTAGCCGCAATTCATATGCTTCAAAGTGCTCTAGTAGCAAAGAACCTGCCTGAGAGGAAACATGCCGATCAAATAAAAAAAGTACTGGGTCATAAAAGATTTTCGAGCTAACGGACGATCACTTTGTTTACACAAAAAGGAGAATGATAGCATGTTTCAAAATGTAGGAATCATCGGAGCAGGAACCATGGGGATTGGTATGGTTGTCGATCTTGCTCTTCACGGAATTCGATCTGTGCTAGTAGATGTATCGGAGGAAACGTTGGAGAAAGCAAAAAAGGAGATATTACATACGGTTCGCTTTGCGCCACTGGTAAAGAAAGACGTAACGAGATTGACGCCAGAGCAAGTGATTGAGCTTGTTTCCTTTACGACTGCTTTAGAGGATGTTAGTCAGTGCGATTTCATTGTGGAAAATGTAACAGAGAACTGGCAGATTAAACATGCTGTTTATATGGAATTAGATCGTATCTGCAAACCAAATGTATGCTTTGCGGTTAACACCTCGTGCATCTCCATTACCAAGGTTGGCGGTGTGACAAAACGCCCGGACAAGGTAATTGGTATGCACTTTATGAACCCCGTTTTTATGAAGCGCTCCATTGAGGTAATCAAAGGGCATTTTACTTCACAAGAGACCATCGATCAAGCAGAAGCGTTTCTCTCCCAGTTGGATAAAGATGCGATCATCGTTAATGACTTACCTGGATTTGTATCCAATCGTATTTCGCACTTATTTATGAATGAGGCAGCATTTGTAGTACAGGATCAAGTAGCGACACCTAAGCAGGTAGACGAGATATTTAAAAAGTGCTTCGGTCATACGATGGGTCCACTTGAAACAGCAGACCTGATCGGCTTGGACACGGTTCTCGATTCTTTGGGAGTGTTGTATGACAGCTACCAAGATCCAAAATTCCGGGCGGCTCCCCTTCTTCGCAAAATGGTGGATGCAGGAATGGTAGGTAGAAAAAACGGGAAAGGTTTTTACGATTATTCGAAATAGTAAATTGTACAAAAAGAGAGGAATGAATCTTAAATGACTACGCTGACGACCGAAAAAATGATTAGCGATTATATCATGGATCATGTAAACGTTGATGAGCTGGACTATGATTTTCTGATTTTTGAGGAAGGATTAGTCAATTCTTTATTCGCAATTCAGCTCATGACATTCCTCGAAAAAACGTTCAATATCAAAATCACAATGGATGACCTAGATATTGAGAACTATCGTTGTGTTAACGCTATTTCTAAATTTGTGAAGAGCAAACAGGGCGAGGTGTAAGCATGCTAAATCTGTTGACTGCAAAACAAAAAGCTCATTATGATCAATTTCTTGCATTCGCCGAAGAACATGTAGAGCCATACGCAAATCAGTGGGACCTCGACGAAAGAATTCCACAGGATATCATCGATAAGTCTGCAAAGGCAGGCTTCCTTGGAGGAGCACTCCCTGCAACATACAAGGGTCAGGAATGGGATTTTGTTACGTATGGATTGCTGAACGAAGCTATTGGTCGCTTCAGCATCTCTCTGAGCGGATTGTTTAATGTACACACAATGGTAGCTCAAACATTGCTGAAATGGGGAACTGAGGAGCAGAAAAAACATTGGCTAACAAATCTTTCTACGGGAAGAAAAATCGCGGCACTTGCATTGACCGAACCAGGGGCAGGCAGTGATTTGCAAATGATGGAGACCAGCTATACGGAGCAGGGAGAGTATTTTCTCTTAAACGGTAAAAAGCAATGGATTACCTTTGGTGCAATTGCAGATGTCCTACTTGTCTTTGGGAAGCTAGGGGACAAACCTGTCGCTTTCCTTGTTGAAAAAGACACACCAGGGTTAACGATCACACCGATTCGAGGAATGCTTGGGTTTAGAGCGTCGCATTTGGCGATCTTAGAATTCGATAACTGCGTGATTCCCAAGGAAAATATGATCGGTAAACCCGGTTTTGCGCTATCTTATCTTGCCCCTTACGCACTTGAATTCGGTCGTATTAGCATTGCTTTTGCTTCGTTAGGATTGTTGCGGGGCTGCTTAGAAATATGCGGTTCTCATGTGATGGAACGAAAAGCGTTTCATGCTCGCTTAATCGATCACGGAATGATTTCACATTTTATGGCCGACATGGGCGTTGATTATGAAGCAACAGCTCATCTCTGCATCTCAGCGTGCAGGGCTAAGGATGAGCACTCCCCGGAAGCAACTGAAAAAATCATGATTGCCAAATACTTCGCATCCCGTGCTGGAGCTAGACACTCTTCTAATGCAGTCCAGATTATGGGAGCGATGGGGTGCAACGAGAACTTTTCAGTTTCTAGATTTTACCGAGATTCCAAGACCATGGAAATTGTGGAAGGCAGTAATCAGATTCATCAAATTATACTTGGTTCAAGCTTTGCCAAAAAAGCGAGAAGAACGCTGGCTAGCGTGAGAACAGAAGGGTAGAGTCGATATGAGCAAATCGAACCTATTTGTTTCAGAAGCCGATAGACAGCAAATTTTGTTCATGCAAAACAATCACACAAAAGTAGAATATCCCAAAAACAAAATGATTTATCAATTATTTGAAGAACAGGTGGCTGTTGCACCAGATGCGATTGCTGCTATTTATAAGGATCAAACGATTACGTATCAAGAGCTGAATAAAAAAGCAAACCAATTGGCAAGACATATTCGCTCTTATGGTGTAGGCCCTGACCAGATTGTGGCAATCATGCTAGAACGTTCACTTGAAATGATTATAGGTATCCTAGCCATTATCAAGGCAGGTGGCGCATACTTGCCCATTACTCCGTCCAATCCAGAGAAGCGAATCCGCTATATGCTGGAGGACAGCGGTTGTAGGCTGATGCTGACCAAAAGAGAAGTCATGCACTCGTATGATATTCCCACCATGTTCCTTGATGATGAGAATTATTACACAGGGGACCCTGATAATTTGTCATTCATCAATGAACCGAATGATCTCGTGTATGTCATTTATACATCGGGTTCGACGGGAAAACCAAAAGGCGTAATGATTGAGCACCATTCTCTAGTGAATCGCCTACACTGGATGCAGCATGCCTATCCTCTTGATGCGAATGATGTGATTATGCAAAAAACGCCTTTTGGGTTCGATGTTTCCGTATGGGAAATGTTTTGGTGGTCTATGGTCGGCGCAAAAGTATGCTTCCTGCTACCTAACTTCGAACGTTTCCCACAAGCGATCGTTGAGACTGCGGAGAAGAATCAGATTACGGTGATGCACTTCGTACCGTCTATGATGAACGCTTTTCTCAATTATCTTCAGGATGCAGGAGAAGAAGAAATTCGTCGATTGCGCTGCTTAAAACAAGTTTTTGTCAGCGGAGAAGCATTAACGCCTATCCACGTGAAAAAATTTAATCAAATTTTGCATGAAACCATTGGGACCAAATTGACGAACTTGTACGGCCCGACAGAGGCAACAATCGATGTAACTTACTACGATTGCCCACCGAGTGAGGAAATCAAGAGGATTCCAATAGGAAAACCGATACACAACACAAACATGTATATTATCGAAGAAGATCAATTGCAACTATCTGGAGAGTCAGGGGAGCTATGCATTGGAGGAGTGGGGCTAGCTCGCGGCTATCTCAATAATCCTACCTTAACAGCGAAAAAATTTGTTGAAAATCCTTTTATCCCGGGAGAAAAGATGTACAAGACCGGAGATTTGGCTCGTCTTCTACCCGACGGAAACATTGAATATCTGGGAAGACTGGACCATCAGGTGAAAATCCGAGGACTACGAATCGAATTGGGAGAGATTGAAGCGACAATAACCGATTTCGAAGCGATTGACCAGTGCATCGTAACAGTCAATGAACGATCAGAAACGATCGTTCATCTTGTAGCCTATGTTGTTCCTAAAAAAGAGTTTTCGGTATCCGACTTAAAAAGATTCGTTAAAGAACGCTTACCTGAATATATGGTTCCTAGTATTTACATGACGCTTGATTCACTGCCGTTAACGTCTAACGGCAAGATTGATCGCAAATCTTTGCCTGATCTGTAAAGCTAGGAAACTTATCCTCTAATAAAGGCAGGTTATGAAATGGCACATTCAGAAAAAATAGACAGAAATAACGTTGAAGATATCATGGGGCTGTCTCCCGTTCAAGAAGGAATGTTATTTCACTTTTTAAAAGAGCCTGAGTTGGAGCAATATCATGAACAATTGTCGCTGACGATTTCAGGAAAGCTGGATTTAGCGGTTTTTAAACAAGCTTGGAATGATGTCATTCAAGCAAACGAGATGCTACGAGCTCTATATCGATGGAGAGAAGTTAATCAGCCTGTTCAAGTTATCTTAAAAGAACATCAGATTGTATTTGATTACTATGATTTTTCTGATTTGCCTTCTGCTGAGCAAACGAAGCAGATTAACCTACAAAAGAAAGCAGATCTTCGTAGACCCTTCACTCTTTTGGAGGTACCATTCCGGGTTGGGCTTTATAAATTAGCTACTGAACATCATCAAATGGTAATCAACAATCATCACATCTTGTATGACGGATGGAGTAACGGCCTTATCTTGCAGGAGTTTTTTCAAGCATATCACAGCTTGGAGATAGAACAGCCTTCTTTCTTTCCACGCAAGCCTAAGTACAAGGAGTACATTGCGTGGTTGCAGAATCAAGATCAAGGAAAACAGAATGCTTTTTGGAAAGAGTATTTGGAAGGCTTTGATACTCAGACCCCGCTTTCGATTAAAAAACATAATGCTGTCAAGAGAGGAGATATCGTTAAGCACAAGATCACGTTGGAGCCTTTCGTGACATCCCAAATCGAAGCGTTTTGCAGAGAACACCAAGTCACGGTAGCATCACTGTTCTACGCGGCATGGGGACTTCTACTCAATCGGTACAACAATACGGATGATGTAATTTTTGGTACCACGGTTTCAGGTCGTTCAGGAAATATAGAGGGTCTCGAACAAGTCGTTGGGCTATTTATTAATACGCTTCCGCTCCGTATGAAAACGGATACTGAAACAGACTTACTTACGTATATCAAACGAGTCAACCAAGACATACAAAATAGGACCCAATTTGAAAGTACATCACTGGTCAATATAAAACAGGCGAGTTTACTCGATAAAAAAGAAGAGCTTTTCGATACGCTGATGGTTATTGAAAACTATCCGTTAGACAAACAACTGTTTCAGGAGAACAAAGGGCTACGTGTTACTTCCTACGCGATTCACGAGATAACCAATTATGATTTGACAGTTGCAGTGGAATTGTTTGAAAAAACCAATCTGGTTTTCACCTATGAGCAGGCTTTGTTTGACCGGGATGTAGTAGAACGACTGGCCCAGCATTATTCAAGAATGCTTACCCAGCTCATACAAAATCCAACAAGATATCTTGGGGAGCTGGAGCTTCTCTCTGAAAAGGAGCTTGGGGAGCTGAAAGCATGGAATCAAACCAATGCTTGGTATGCTTACGAACAACCGATCTATCAATTATTTAGCGAACAAGCCAAGCGTACCCCCGAGAAGATTGCTGTCATTTGTGGAGAAGCGAGTCTCACTTATCGTCAACTGGATGAACGTACGAATCAATTAGCGCACACTCTTCGCCAACATGGAGTTCGAGCGGATACAATTGTAGGAATCTGCACCGAGCGTTCTGTGGAAATGATTGTCGGGTTATTGGCTATTTGGAAAGCAGGCGGAGCGTATTTGCCCATTGATCCTACCATTCCTATGGAACGTCTCTGCTACATTCTGGAGGATAGTGGTACTAAGCTGGTTGTCACGCAACAGCAATTTATGAATAGATTCTCTAAGGAATGCAATACACTTAATCTGGATGACAACGAACTATATCACTCTGATCGAGACAGCTTGAATCATAGTAGTGGGCCAAAAAATCTAGCCTATGTGATCTATACGTCCGGCTCTACTGGAAAACCAAAAGGGGTATGCGTCGAGCACCACTCAGTCGTAAATCGGTTGAATTGGATGCAAAAGGCTTACCCGATCAGCGGCAAAGATGTGATTCTACAGAAAACACCATATATGTTTGATGTATCTGTTTGGGAGCTGTTCTGGTGGTCTATTCAGGGGGCGACGGTTTCTTTCCTCGCACCTGGACAAGAAGGAAATCCTGAATCCATTATAGAGACGATTTGTCGTGATAAAGTAACGACCATGCATTTTGTTCCTTCTATGCTACATGTCTTTTTGGAGTTTGCCGAAGCCTTTGAAAAAACGGATAAGCTGAACAGCTTACAAAGGGTCTTTGCGAGTGGAGAAGCACTGGGCGTTCATCTGGTGAAACGATTTAATCAGCAGCTATATGACCGATTTAAAACAGAGTTAATCAATCTGTATGGACCGACTGAGGCGTGCGTAGATGTATCATATTTCAATTGCTCACCATGGATGGATTATGAAAAGGTGCCTATCGGCAAACCAATTGATAATATTTCGTTCTTTGTATTAGATCGTAACCTAATGTTACAGCCAGTAGGTGTTCCAGGTCAGCTATGCATTGCGGGGGTGGGTCTCGCTCGTGGATATGCTAACAACCATGCATTGACCCGTGAGAAATTCATTGATCATCCTTTTGCCCCAGAACAGAAATTATATTTAACAGGTGACCTTGCCAGATGGCTACCAGATGGCAACATCGAATATCTGGGACGGGTCGACTCTCAGGTTAAAGTACGAGGATTCCGTATTGAGCTGGGAGAAATAGAGCATCAACTCCTTGATTTTCCTGGCATAAAAGAAGCGGTTGTAGTAGTAAAACAAGATAAAAATCAAGACGATTATCTTGCTGCCTACGTCATATGCCAAGAGGAATTACATGTGGCAGAGGCAAAGCAATTTCTATTAAAACGTCTTCCGAATTACATGGTTCCAACTACTTTTATTTGCCTGGATGAAATGCCCCTAACCACTAATGGCAAGCTTGATCGCAAAGCATTGCCCGCTCCAGAGCTTACCCAATCTACTCAGAAAACGACTTATGTGAAACCACAAACAGAATTAGAACGAACGATAGCTGCTATTTATAAGGAAGTACTAGAAGTCGATAGTGTTGGTTTATATGATAATTTCTTTGACATAGGTGGTAATTCACTGAAGCTAATTCGTATATACAGCCGACTCAATAAGGTCTTGGACAAAGAACTGACAGTAGCGACACTCTTTCAATATCCGACGATAGCTTCGCTCACTCAATATTTGGCTCAAGCAGAAAAAGGAGCAGAACCGGACAAAAGTAAGCCCTCACGGCGTTCAAAGCAAGAATCTCCACAGAAAGCGAACGATAGTATTAGTCGGGATGTGGCTGTCATTGGGATGGCAGGGCGGTTCCCAGGAGCAAGGAATGTTGATGAATTTTGGGATAATATAAAAAATGGAATTGAAAGTATTCGTTTTTTTACGGACGAAGAGCTTCTTGAAGCAGGAAATGACGCAGAACTGATCAAGAAATCAAACTACGTAAAGGCAAAGGGATATCTTGATGATTTTGAATGTTTCGATGCTGCTTTATTTGAATATATGCCAAAGGAAGCAGAATGGATGGATCCCCAATTGCGCCTGCTTCATGAGTGTGCGTGGGAAGCATTAGAGCAGGCAGGTTACTTAACTGATGAAGGTTCTGATCGTATTGGTACGTTTGTAGGCGCCTCCTCTAATTTTCATTGGCTTCACCAGGTAGCACTCCAAAACCAAAACTCATTGGAAGAGTTCTCTGCGATGCTACTTAACGAGAAGGACTTCTTTAGCACTCGTCTGGCCTACAAGCTTAACCTGAAAGGCCCAAGTGTGACAGTGCAAACCGCTTGCTCGACATCTTTGGTAGCAATTCAGATGGCTTATCAGGAGCTGATCCAAGGGAACTGTGAGATTGCAATAGCTGGTGGTGTTGGGATTACCTATCCACCCAAAACGGGATATTTATACGAGGATGGTATGATTCACTCTCCAGATGGTCACTGCCGTGCATTTGACAAGGATGCCAATGGAACGATTGGCGGGAACGGTATCGGGATTGTCGTGTTGAAGAGGCTCCATAATGCATTGTTAGACGGTGACACCATTCATGCTGTCATAAAAGGCGGAGCAGTCAATAATGATGGGATCGACAAGGTAGGATTTACAGCTCCGGGAGTCATGGGACAGGCGGAAGTCATTCATGAAGCACAAAGACAAGCAGGAGTTGAACCGGAGAGCATCAGTTATGTTGAGGCACACGGGACCGGAACTGCACTGGGTGATCCAATCGAATTTGAAGCATTACGACTCGCTTTTCAAACAAATCAAAAAAGATACTGCGCAATCGGTTCAGTAAAAACCAACATTGGTCATCTCGATGCTGCTGCTGGTGTAGCTGGATTTATTAAAACAGTGCTTTCTCTTCAACATGAACTGCTTCCCCCGAGTCTACACTTCCAAGAAGTAAATCCAAAGATCGATTTTGCAAGCAGTCCATTTTTTGTTAATAATCAGCTCATGGCTTGGCCAAGAGGAAAAAAACCGCGACGAGCAGGGGTCAGCTCATTTGGCATGGGAGGAACCAATGCTCATGTAATCCTTGAAGAAGCACCAATGGCTGTCAATTCCCCTGAGAAACGCGAATGGAAGCTGCTAATGCTTTCAGCTAAAACAGAAACCGCCTTGAAAAAAGCGGCAGAAAATTTACAAAGATATCTAACTGCTCAGCCTGAAGTAAACCTCTCGGATGTCGCCTATACGTTACAGGTTGGGAGGAAAACATTTCCCTATCGGAAAGCGATTGTGGCTAAAAATGTGCAAGAGGCAACCGTGTTGCTGGGTCTTCCAGATACGGATAAGGTGATGACCAAACAGATTATCAAACCTAATCGTCCCATTACATTCATGTTTCCTGGACAAGGTTCACAGTACATCAATATGGGCCTTGAATTATATCAAGGGGAAGAATGTTTCCGCACTACCGTGGATACGTGCTCTGAATTACTTACACCTATAATTGGGTACGATGTACGGGAAATCATCTATCCAATAGAGCACAAAAAGGAATGGGCGTCTGAAATGCTGTTGCAGACGGAAGTGACACAGATTGTTCTCTTTACGATAGAGTATGCTTTGGCACAAACCTTAATGGAGTGGGGGATACAGCCACAGGCGATGATCGGTCATAGTGTTGGTGAATATGCTGCAGCTTGCATTGCCGGTGTATTTTCTCTAAAGGATGCAGTAAGACTAGTAGCAATACGAGGCAAACTGATGCAGGCTATGCCAACAGGGGCGATGCTCAGTGTGCGACTCCCCGAATCGGCTCTTCTTTCGCTACTCCCTACAGATGTGTCTTTAGCCGCCGTTAATAGCTCAGCGCTGTGTGTAGTTTCAGGAACTCATGAAGCGATTGAGAAATGTAAGTCTCTGTTAACAGAAAAAGGAGTAGAGCACAGCCAGTTGCATACCTCTCATGCGTTCCATTCAGCGATGATGGAGGGAATATTGACTGAATTCGAATCGGTGGTGCGCACAATAGAACTTCGCGAGCCACAACTTCCCTTTCTATCTAACGTAACAGGCACTTGGATTTCCATAGAAGATGCTACTGACCCTATGTATTGGGTAAAACATGTACGCGGAACGGTTCAGTTTGCTGCTGGAGTCAAGGAACTGCTGAATAGCGAACAATCTGCTTTTATTGAAGTAGGACCAGGTCGCGTGCTCAGTACGTTTGTTCTTCGACACACCGACAAAAGAACGGATCACTTTGTTACTAACTTGCTTCCTCATCCACAGGAACAAACGACGGAAGATTTGTTTTTTTATCGAAAAATCGCTCAGTTATGGCTAGAGGGTGTACAGATAGATTGGCATGCATTCTACGAAAAGGAACAGCGGAGAAGAATTCCGCTTCCATCCTATCCGTTTGAGCGGAAACGCTTTTGGTCGTGGACCCAATCTATTCCAACCCCTAGTAAAGCTCAGAATCTGTTACAAGAAACGGCGAGTGCTAAAAAAACAAATATAGCAGATTGGTTCTATGAACCTTCATGGGAAAGAGATAATTTGTCTAGTGCTCACGAAGACCGTCTTGCAATGCAGTCTGTGCTGATTTTTGCTGACGACACTTTATTAAGCAAATGTTTACTAGAGAAGCTTCAACAGACCAACTCGAATATTGCTGTTGTTTATAAAGGTTCTACGTATCGAAAGGTAAATGATCGTAGCTTTGTAATCCATCCATGTGAGACAAGTCATTATGACGAATTACTTCGTGAGATGAGAGAGCTGGGATTTACACCAACTAAGGTACTACACCTGTGGAGTGTGAATGAGGAAGAGCATTATGGGCTTGATATAAAACGTGTAGAACAAGCGATCGACTCCGGATTTTACAGTCTTGTTTCTTTTGTACAGGCACTTGGAAGACAGATGATTACTGATCCCCTTGATATACTCGTCGTTACAAACAACACGCAAGAGGTAACGGGTGAGGAAGAGTTACAGCCTGAAAAGGCGACAGTGCTTGGATTTGTAAAAATTGCACCTTTAGAGTACACCAATCTGAAATGCCGCAATATTGATATTCTGTCTACCTCCAATCCTCGTAAGCAAGAAAAAATAGTTCAGCAACTGCTAGTGGAGCTTGAGAACATATCTGAGGATAAAGTTGTCGCCTATCGTAACAACTATCGATGGATACAAATCATGAAAAAATCATCTAGGGAAACTCTTACGACAACCCCAAGGCTTAAACAGTATGGCGTTTATCTGATAACGGGTGGCTTGGGTGGCGTAGGTTTTGCTATAGCAAAGGATTTTGCCAAGAGCTATCAGGCAAAGCTAATTCTGATTGGACGTTCGGAGTTTCCGTCACGAATGGCATGGGATGATTGGTTGAACAATCATCCAGAAGATAACAGCATCAGTCAAAAAATTAGAGAAATTCTCCTGTTGGAAAGCTATGGAGCAGAAGTAATGGTTGCCAGAGCGGATGTATCTAATCAGATTCAGATGGCAGAGGTTATTCAGGATGCGAATGAGCGTTTCGGTGGAATAAACGGTGTGATTCATGCTGCTGGAATTGCCGATTACGCAGGGTTAATTCAAAATCGTACGCGTGAAACGGTGGAGACAATTCTTGCTCCAAAGATACACGGAACACTCACGCTTGATTATTTGTTAAGTGAACAAAAGCTCGATTTTTTCGTGCTTTGCTCATCCATAGGCAACGTTTCCTATCACCGTAAAATCGGACAAGTCGCCTATAACGTGGCGAATGAATTTCTTGATGCCTATGCCTTTTATAAAATGGCACGGGATGGCGTTCATACTGTGTCAATCAACTGGCCTGATTGGCAAGAGGTAGGAATGTCTATTGAATCAGCCAAATACTGGGCGAAAGCACTCAATACAAATGTAGAGACTATTCTCCAAGACGGGTTACATCAATCTGAGGGAGTGGAGGTTCTCAAGCGTGCCTTGCACAATTCTTCACCACAGGTGGTGGTTTCGGCTGAGGATTTGATTAAAAAAATCGCTGAGGGATCAGCCCATTTCCAAGCTGTCTTGGAACAGGGTCAGTTTTCACGTGAACGAAGTCAGCGCCCAGAACTTTCTACCAACTATGTTGCTCCAAAGGGTGAAATCGAAGGAAAGCTTGCGAATATTTGGCAAAAAATGTTCGGTATTGAGAGAGTAGGTATACATGATAACTTCTTTGATCTAGGAGCAAGCTCGCTTGACTTGATTCAGGTTAATAGAAAGGTCAAAGAGATGCTCAATCTTGATATTTCGGTTGTGACGATGTATGAATACCCGACAATTGCCTCGCTTGCAGCTTATTTGAGTCAGGAGATGTCAGTGGATAAACAGGAAATGCGGGAGCAAACAAAATCGGATGAGTTGAACAAGTCTAAACAACTCATGAAGAGCACAATCTTGAAAATGGGGCGGTCCACAAAATGACGAAAAAAGAAGAACAAACTCATCGTACTGGCTTGGAAATCGCTGTCATTGGAATCGCAGGTAAATTTCCAGGAGCTGATAACCTAGAACAGTATTGGAAAAATCTGAAAAATAGTGTAGAGACCATTTCTGTTTTTACTGATGAAGAATTGCGCCAGGTGGGAATTGATCCCGTTCTCCTGCAAAAACCAAACTATGTTAAAGCAAAAGGTTACATTGAAGGCATTGAAGAGTTTGATCCTGGTTTCTTTGGCTATTCTCCACGGGAAGCGGAGATTATGGACCCGCAGATTCGTCTCCTTCAGGAATGTAGCTGGCAAGCATTGGAGGATGCTGGCTATGATCCAAAATCCTATGAAGGGTTGATCGGATTATATGTTGGAGCTGCCTCCAACTACGAGTGGGTAGCACAATCTCCGCTTATGAAAAATGATGGCGGAGCCGCATTACATGAAGCAGGGACTCTTTGCTACAAAGATGCGATTAGTACCCTTACTTCTTATAAACTAGGATTAAAAGGACCAAGCTTTACGATGTACACGGCTTGCTCTACCTCTCTGTTGAGCATCCACTTAGCTTGTCGTGCTCTTCTTACTGGGGAATGTACTATTGCTTTAGCAGGGGGAGTACGTGTTTCCTATCCTAACAAAAAAGGCTATCTCTACGAGCCGGGGCTTACTTCGTCGCCAGATGGGCATGTTCGAGCATTCGACGCTGATGCAAAAGGAGCAGTCTTTAGCGATGGAGTTGGGATGGTTGTTCTGAAAAGACTTGAGGATGCAATTGCTGACAATGATAATATAGCGGCTGTAATAAAAGGAACTGCCGCAAACAATGATGGTGCACGTAAAGTAGGATATACGGCGCCAAGTGTAGAGGGACAGGCAGAGGTCATCATGGCTGCTCAGCATCTTGCGGAGGTAGAGTCGGAAAGTATCAGTTATATCGAAACTCACGGTACGGCCACTAATCTGGGGGATACCATTGAATTTGAAGCTCTTAAACGAGCCTTTCCAACCGAACAAAAAAGCTTCTGCGGAATTGGTTCAGTTAAATCCAATATTGGGCATCTGGACACAGCGGCAGGAGTAGCTGGTTTCTTAAAAACAGTCCTAGCTTTAAAGCATAAGCAACTTCCGCCAACGCTTCATTTTAATCGTCCTAATCCTAGGATTAATCTTGTAAACAGTCCTTTCTATGTTGTTAAGGATCTACAGACTTGGGAGCATGAAGGTTATCCACTGCGTGCCGGTGTTAGTGCTTTTGGGTATGGAGGAACCAATGTTCATGTGATTTTGGAAGAAGCACCTACCACCGAAAGCGAACCTAGTCAAAGCAATCAGTATATTTTTCCGCTGTCTGCGCGTTCATTGACTGCATTGGATAACGCTACAAATCAATTGGTGGAGTATCTTTGCAATCAACAAAAAGCAGAGGTAGCTGATGTCGCATACACGTTGCAGATTGGACGCCGAGAATTTCCGTATCGTAGAGCCATTGTGGCAACCAATTGTGAAGAAGCCATTGCACAGCTTTTAGCAAGCAAAGGGAATGCTGCATTGGCTAAGGATCATCAATGTGAAGTGATTTTTTTGTTTCACAGACATGGTTTTTCAGATGGGAACCTTTTGTTGGAGCTGTATTCATCAGAGCCAATGTTCAAAAATGCCTTAGATCGCTGCTTCAATCAGGTACAGTTCATTACAGGCTATGACTTGCGAAACGTATTGTATCCACAATATACGCTTGATGATATTGCACGCGTTTTGAAACAGCCAGAAATTTCAGAGCTGCTTTCATTCGTCTTGCAATACGGACTTGCTTCCTTATTTATCGCTCGGGGAGTGAAGCCTACGGGGATGAGCGGGTTTGGCATAGGAGAATACGTGAGTGCAGTAGTAGGGGAAGTCATGACTCTGGAGGAAGCGTTGTCCCTAGTAATTGCTCGTGGAAAGGTTCTTTATTCTCAAACAGCGACCGTAGAGGACTTCCAGCGATTAACTCAAACGATCTCCCTACAATCTCCAAGGCTACCTTTTATCTCGAGCGTGACAGGTACTTGGATTACCAATCAACAAGCATCTGATTTTGGCTATTGGGTACAGCACCTTTATGAGCAGGTAGAAGAGGCTGTAGGTTTAGAAGAGGTTGCAAAAACTGCCGATGTGTTATTCCTGCAATTGTTCGCTTCGGATGAGCAACGCACTTGCTTGGCAAAATGTATCGATGACAAAGTAGAACGAATCGTCACTGTCATGAATCAGGAGGAAGAGAACAGCGCGGTTTCTCAGTTCTTACAATCGCTTGGTACACTTTGGACACTTGGAAAAACACCGGAGTGGAAGAGTTTTTATGACAAAGAAAAAAGACGCCGTGTATCTCTTCCAACCTATCCCTTTGAAAAACAACGCTACTGGCCTGATTCTCCTACTCCTCAAACTGTCCTGCAAAAAACAGAAAAAATACAAAAAAACAAAAACATTGCGGAGTGGTTTTATCTACCTACATGGGAATCAGCACCTTTTTCTATGCAACAGGAGAAGAAAGAAATGAAAAAGTACCTGATTTTTGTTGACGAGGAGAATGTCGGAAGCAAGCTAGCTAACCGTTTGAGTAAAGCGGGACATCAGGTATCAACAGTTGGTAGTGGGACAGCTTTCAGCAAAAAATCAGAAGGGGAATATGTCATACAAGCGAGTGAGGAAAACGATTATAAACAGTTGTTCCAAGAACTACGCACTAATGACAACCTCCCCGATGAGATCATCCATATGTGGAATGTCAATAAGGATGATATAGGCATTACTTCTATGGAGCTTGGCTATTACTCACTTATTCACCTAGTAAAGGCGATTTCTGAACAAAATATGATCGACCCAATCCAAATCTCTGTTATAACAAATCACATGCAAAAAGTGGGAGATACTGATCGTGTTCAACCTGAAAAGGCGATGTTGCTTGCTCCCGTCAAAGTAATACCTCAGGAGTTTCAAAATATCAGGTGCCGTAGCATTGATATCGCGGGGACGGATGAGCAAAGCTTGAGTGAGGTCATTGAACCATTGTTTATGGAATTGACCAGCAAGGTTGTAGACACAGTTATTGCTTATCGCAATCAAGAGCGATATGTTCGTACCTTTGATCAGGTTCCCGTTGAACAATTAGAAGCCATACTTTCTGTAAGCAATGAGGAAACAGTACCGCAATTACGTAAAAAAGGCGTCTATTTGATTACAGGCGGGCTTGGTGGTATCGGAACCAAGGTGGCAGAATATCTAGCAAAAACAGTTCAAGCTAAACTGATACTCCTAGGACGTTCCCAATTGCCACAGCGTGCAGAGTGGGAAACATGGCTTGCAAACCATGAAGAAAACGACGACATGAGCATAAAAATTAGGCACATTCAACAGATGGAGGAGTATGGGGCGGAAGTACTCATTATCCGTGCTAATGTTGCGGATGAAAATCAGATGCGTGATGTCATTGCTCAAGCGGAGGAGAAATTCGGATCGATTCATGGTGTTATCCATGCAGCAGGAATTTTGCGAGTGAAGTCAGCTCAATGCATGATGGAAAAAATCACTAAAAAGGAATGTGAGGAACAATTCCAGCCGAAATTATATGGAACATTGACGCTGGAAAAAGTTCTACGCGATAAGCCGCTTGATTTCTGCCTGCTTGTGTCATCCTTATCGCCAATCCTTGGGGGACTAGGATTCGTAGCGTATGCGGCAGCGAATCTTTATCTGGATGCTTTTGCCGAAAAGCAAAGTGTCCTAAATCCAAACCGTTGGATCAGTGTGAACTGGGGCGATTGGCAATACACTGGCAAAGAGTACAATAAAACCTTCGTAAGTGAAAGCATCGAAATCCTAGAGATGACTCCTAAAGAAGGCATCAAAACGTTTCAATGCGTGTTAGGCCTGGGAGGAATTCATCAGGTTATTATCTCTTCCGGAAATCTATACAGTCGTATTAACCAATGGATTAAGCTGGAAGCCCTTCAGGAGGAAAGGGCAAGTGAGAGTGTAAAGGATAAAGCCTCCAAACAGCAGAAACGCAGCCAATACATGAAAAATAGAACGAGAATAACTGAGATAGAGCAATTGATTTCTGAAATTTGGATGGATTTCTATCGAGTCGATAGCGTTAATCCAGCAGAAAATTTCTTTCAATTGGGAGCTACCTCATTAGATATCATTCAAATTCACAATAAGATCGTAAAAAGCCTGGAGAAACATATCCCCATAGAAGTCATGTTTGAATTTCCAACCATTCACTTACTGGCGAAGCATTTGAGCGGTGGCGAAGCAGCGGAGGCAGTGGAGGAAATTTTGACAGGCAGTAAAAATAGAACACGAAAAATGAGTGGCGATATCGCTGTAATCGGAATGGCAGGACGTTTCCCGGGCGCAAAGGATATTGATACATTCTGGGGGAATTTGAGAAACGGAGTGGAGTCTGTTGTCTTTTTCACAGATGAAGAGCTTAAAGAAGCCGGAGTAGATCCTGCTCAATACAGCCTGCCGAATTATGTAAAAGCTAAAGGCTATCTGGAAGGAACGGAGTATTTTGATTCCGCCTTCTTCGATTACACGCCAAAAGACGCAATGGTAATGGACCCTCAGCTTCGTGTTTTCCATGAGTGTACGTGGGCAGCACTTGAACACGCGGGCTATAACATTGATTCCTATAAGGGCTTAGTCGGAGTCTTTGCAGGAGCGTCTCCAAATTTGTACTGGCAGGTAATGGCTACGTTGGCAGAAGCGAATGAACCGTCGGGACAATTCCTCGCCTCGCTTTTAAACGATAAAGATTCTTTAAGTACGCAAATCTCCTATAAATTGAATTTAAAAGGACCAAGCTCTAATATATTTACGGGCTGCTCTACCTCGCTTGTATCGATTATTACAGCTTGCCAAGCTCTATTAAACGGACAATGTGATATGGCAATAGCGGGAGGAATTACGCTTACACAACCGGATAAGGCTGGTTACATCTATGAAGAAGGAATGCTGTTCGCAGTAGATGGACATTGCCGAAGCTTTGATGAAAAGGCGAGCGGAATGCTGTTTGGCGATGGGGCAGGCGTTGTTGTTCTTAAATCGCTAGAGGATGCAATCACTGATGGAGATTTCATCCATGCTGTTATCAAAGGATCGGCCATTAACAATGATGGTAATCGTAAGGTTGGATATACGGCACCGAGCGTGGAGGGCCAAGTGGATGTAATCCGGGCCGCCCACTCCAGTGCAAATGTCGATCCTGAAAGCATCACTTATATCGAGACCCACGGAACGGCGACCAAATTAGGTGACACAATTGAGATTAGTGCGTTAAAGCAAGCATTCAACTCAGAAAAACGCCAATATTGCGCGATTGGCTCAGTGAAGTCAAATGTAGGTCACCTCAATGCGGCATCAGGCGTGGCGGGTTTTATCAAAGTTGTCATGGCTATGCAAAATCGTCAAATTCCAGCTAGCCTACATTTTAAAACACCGAATAAACAAATTGATTTCGATAATAGTCCGTTTTTCGTTAACACACAATTGCGAGAATGGAAATCCGAGTCAAATCCACTACGCGCAGGAGTTAGTTCGTTTGGTATCGGTGGCACGAACGCGCATATTGTTCTTGAAGAAGCATCGCCTCGATCTATTTCTAACGATTCCCTACGTGACTGGAAAATGCTTGTTCTTTCCGCTAAAACGGTATCGTCATTAGATCGGATGACCCAGAATCTAGGGAATTATTTACGTAAACATCCTGATGTAAATCTGGCTGATGTCTCCTATACGCTACAGCTTGGTAGAAAATCATTTACGTATAGACGAACTCTCCTCTGCAAAAGTGTTGAAGAAGCAAGTGAACTGCTACTGTCCACAGATACAAATAAAATAGACACCATTAAGGCAAAAGGAGAAAATCGCCCTGTCGTATTCATGTTCTCTGGTCAAGGCTCTCAGTATGTCAACATGGGACGAGATTTGTACGAGCAGGAGCCTCAGTTCCGGGCCGAAGTGGACAAATGCTTTACTATTCTTGAACCAATGCTAGGCTTTGACCTAAGAAATGTTTTATTTCCGGAAGCTGACGACGATGAGGCTGGCACAAAGATTAACAAAAACGAGTTTGGACAACCGATACTCTTTACCTTTGAATATGCGCTTGCCCAGTTACTAATGCAATGGGGAATACAACCTTCCGCTGTCATAGGCTATAGCTTTGGTGAGTATGTGGCGGCAACTATCGCAGGAGTATTTTCCCTACACAACGTCTTAAAACTGATTGTAGAACGCGGACGACTAATGAATAAAGTGTCTGGAGCGATGCTTAGTGTGCCGCTAAGTGCTAGAGAAACAAGTGAAAGAATTGCTACGTTTATAACGAAGCATAGAGATACCGACAGTAGCGCGATATCCTTAGCGATTGATAATGGTCCATCTAGCATTGTGTCAGGATCAGAAAATGCCATCAAGGAATTTGAGCTAGAGTTACGGGCTAACCGATTGTTAAGCATGCGAGTGCCAAGTGAACATGCAGCCCACTCCATCGTTCTCGACCCAATCCTTGAAGAATTTGAGCAGGTTATCCGGACTATTCCACTACAAGAGCCAGACATTCCATTTGTTTCAAATGTAACTGGCACTTGGATCACAGCTGAACAAGTACAAGATCCGATGTATTGGGTCACCCATATGCGTGAAACCGTCCGATTTGCGGATGGAATTGAAACACTCAAACAGGATAAGGATAGCGTTTTTGTCGAGATTGGTCCAAGTAGAGACGTAAGCGTACTGCTCAACCGTTTCTTCGAAGATGAGCCGGAACGAGTACTGCATACAATCAAACATCCTAAACAAAAAATCTCTGATGTTTACTTCTTATTAACGAAGCTTGCTCGCTTGTGGGGATTGGGAGCATACGTAGATTGGACCAACTTCTACGGGGATGAACAACGTCAACGTATCCCTTTACCAACCTATTCCTTTGATCCTATTAGTTACAAGATACAAGCGAATCCATTTGAATTAAGTCAGAGATTGACTAAAAAAACGCCGCAGCTTCATAAAAAGGAAAATATTAGCGAATGGTTCTATACACCGCAGTGGTCTTCTGTCCCACTTCGAAAAGAGAAGAGTAACGAATTGCTAGCAGAGCAAAGGTGGCTCGTTTTTGCTGATGAAGGTGGACTAGGTACGAGGGTGGCAACAGGTCTAGAAGCCGTGGTTAAATCGGTTGTGGTTGCTAAGGCAGGCGAAACCTTCGAGAAATTGGCGGAAAACTGCTATCAGTTAAATGTGAGAGAAAAGAGCCACTATTTGAAGCTTGTAAGCGAACTGAGTAAGGAGGATAAGCTTCCAACGCGCATTGCCCACTTTTTAGGAGTTACATCAATGGAGGAAAATGCTGCATTGAGTTTATCAGATTTTCAAGAGCGTGGTTTCTACAGCTTGTTCCATTTCGTTACATCACTTGTTGGCAAGCAAACAAATGAGCAGATGGATATCAAGATAATAAGCAACAATGTTCATGAAATACTAGGTGATGAGACGTTGATTCCGGAGAAGGCTACCGTACTTGCCACAGCGATAGTTGCTCCACAGGAGTATTCGTATATGAATTGCTCTCATGTTGACATCGTTCTCCCGATCATGGGAAGTAAGCAAGAGGGCAAACTTGTCGAACAACTAATTGCTGAGTGTTGCTCCCCTTCTACCGATAAATTTGTTGCTTATCGAGGGAAGAATCGGTGGGTACAAGGCTATGTATCGCAAACTATCGACAATGTAGATGATAACCCGTCCCCACTTCGCCCAAAAGGGGTTTACTTGATCACGGGAGGTTTAGGCGGTATCGGCTTAATCCTAGCGGAATACCTGGTTAAGACGGTACAAGCGAAAGTAATCCTTACAGGGCGCTCAGGCTTACCTGCTCGTGAAGAGTGGAAAAAGTGGATAGGGTCTCATAGTGAAAAAGACCCGATCAGTCAGAAAATCCGTAAAATGCAAGACCTGGAGCAGATGGGTGGAGAAGTTCTGATATTTGCTTGTGATGTCGCAGATAAAGATCAAATGCAAGCTGTTATTGAACAAGCAGAGCAAATTCATGGTCAAATTAATGGGGTTATTCACGCCGCGGGTGTTTTGGGAGGTAATACGTTCAATCTAATGAAGGAGCTCCTGATAACGGACTGCGAAGAACAATTTAAGTCCAAAATGTACGGAATACGTGTACTTTCGGAAGTTCTTAGAGACAAACAGCTAGATTTCTGCTTATTAATGTCTTCGATTGCTTCTGTGTTGGGGGGGCTTGGTTTCACTGCATATTCCGCCGCTAACTTGTATATGGACTACTTTGTTCAAAAATATAACAGGGACGCGCTTGTACCTTGGATAAGCGTGAATTGGAGCGACTGGAAATACTGGGATGAGACTGAAAAGGATACTACTGTTGGAGGAAGCATCTGGGAACTATCGATGCTACCAGAGGAAGGAGTTCAAGTTTTTCAACGTATTTTGGCCTCTGGAGAAACCTGGATTGCCAACTCACCGGGGGATTTACAGGTTCGAATCAATCAGTGGGTTCATCTACAATCGCTACGTCATGAAGAGGAAGATGACAACGAGGTAGCATTGCATGCCAGACCGGTTTTATTGAGCTCATATGTAGAACCCCGCACGAAATTAGAAAAAGAGCTGGTTGAGATTTGGCAGAAAATTTTCCGTGTAAATCAAATAGGTATAGAAGACGATTTCTTTGAACTTGGTGGTGATTCTCTTAAAGGTATCACCCTCGTTTCTCGAATCCATAAGGAGCTACATGTAGAAATACCTGTGGCACAGCTGTTCGATACACCGACCATTGAGACGCTTTGCTCGTATATTCATAACGCTGAGAGAAGCGGGTACCTCTCGATTGAGGCAGCGGCATCAAAAGAAGCGTATGTCCTATCCTCAGCTCAGAAACGCTTCTATGTTTTACACCGGCTTCATCCAGCTAGCACAGCGTACAACGATACGGCTGCCGTATTGCTGGAAGGTGAGCTTGATGGCAAGAGATTAGAGCAAGCTTTTATGAAATTGATTCAGCGTCATGAAGTGTTCCGTACGTCCATTCAAATGATTGATGATGAGCCAAAACAATGTATCCATGACAAAGTAGATTTTGAATTGACCTATATAGAAGCGGAAGAAACGGAAGCTCCGCAGCTTGTACGCGATTTTATCAGAGCATTTGATTTGGATGTTGCACCATTTCTGCGTATTGGGCTCGTGAAGCTACATGAGGCGAAGCATATTCTGATAGTCGATATTCACCACATCATCACGGACGGTGTTTCTTTTGACATCTTCGTAAGGGATCTAATGAAGCTATACTCTGGTGAAGAACTACCAGAGCTGCGTATCCAATACAAAGACTACGCAGAGTGGCAAAACAGTGAGAGAGAGCAGGAAGTGGTCAAAAAGCAGAAGGAGTACTGGATGAAACGGTTTGAAGATCAAATTCCTCTACTTGACCTACCCACAGACTATTCGAGACCAAAAGTTTCAAATTTTGTGGGAGATACGCTGGCATTTGAGATCAATTCAGAATTGACCGACAAAATAAGGAGGCTTGTGAGCCAAGAAGAGTCCACTCTATACATTGTACTAGTAGCAATCTACAATGCTCTATTATATAAATACACGGGACAGGAAGATATAGTAGTCGGCTCCCCAATTGCTGGTAGGCCGCATGCTGATTTGCAGAACATCATGGGGGTGTTCGTCAACATGCTACCGATGCGCAACCAGCCAAAAGGAGAGAGCACATTTAAAGCATTTTTGGCAGAAGTGAAAGAAAACTCGTTGCAAGCCTTTGAAAATCAGAAGTATCAATATGAAGATTTGGTCCTTAGTCTCGGACTACAAGGTAATATTTCTCGCAATCCATTGTTTGATGTTATGTTTGTCCTACAAAACATGGATACGGAGAAACTTGAGTTTAATGGTCTTCATGTATCTCCGTTCGAATTTGGTCACCAACGAGCCCAAGTAGACCTGCTACTTCGTGCGGTCGAGGCTCTGGATAAGTTGGAGATGACTATCGAATATTCTACTGAGCTATTTAGACGGGAGACTATGGAGAAGTTTGTCCAACGCTATATCGAGCTTCTTGAGCAAGTTACTGCGGATGTTCAAATAAAGCTTCAGGATATCTCAGTTTCACATGATTTCAAGGAACTCGTGTTGCAAATCGATCAAGGTGATTTCAATTTTTAAAATAATCGAGAAAAACAAGGAATATCCAGGACAAGCTTGGGGGATGGTGCTTCTTGCACCATCCGGCTATGTCCGACCAGTGAAGAAGGGAAGCAGGAGGGGAACTGATTATGGAATTTTGTTGGGCATTACCGGTTGTCCCGACGGATCAATATCAGGAACTATATCGGGCGTATACGGATCAAGCCTTACGTGCTGAAAAAAATAATTTTGATGGTGTACTTGTTTCTAGCACTCCAACCTCAGTTGATCCCTTTATTGCATCAACTAAGATTGGATTAGAAACCACCAGCATTCGCATATTGCTTGCCCAAAATACCAATCATTGTTTGCCGACTTACACTGCTAAAGCGTTGAATACTCTCAATCAGATGATTAACCATCGAGCGGATGTTAATGTGATTACAGGTAGTTCCAGCATTGCTCTTTCCCGTGAAGCCCATGCTGATCCACATACGACCAGATATCAACGCACGAAAGAGTTTATGGAGATCATTCAGTTACTTCGAAAAGGAACTTCTAGTTACAAAGGGGAGTTTTTTCACATTAGTAACTGTGATATTTACCCAAAGGAGGATGTAGAGAAAAGGGGACGCTATTTCGTTGCGGGTAGCTCTGAGGAAGCGATGAAAATAGCAGCGCATTATGGAGATGCGTATATTCTGTATGCGTGCGAGTTCGAGTTGCTCAATAAACACTACAATAAAGTTAAACAGATGGCGTTAGAAAAGGGAAGGAGCATTTCTTGCGGCGTTTTGGTCGATATTATCGCAAGACAAACAAGAGAAGAAGCGTGGCATGCGGCAAATGAACTATTAGAAAATACGTCACCAATCACAAAGCGTATGACACGTGCCTTTTTAAAAACATCCGATTCTGTAGGACTTGGACGTTACAAAGACCTGACTTCCGAAAATAACTACATGGTAGGAGAGAATCTTTGGGGGGGGCTTAGCCAAGTAAACCCATCAAATTCAATATCAATTGTAGGTAGTTATGAAGAGGTCATTGAAACACTAAAAAAATATCATGATGCAGGCGCCGAATTTTTCCTCTTGACTAGTTTATTACATGATAATGAAATCGAGCGTATCGGACAGAATATTCTCCCTCAACTAAAGAAAACAAGAGTATCAATAAAATAACAGGATGATAACCAATGAAATACCTGTGTTACACTTTCTTAGGAGGGCAATTGGTTATGTTACAATCATCAACAGATAATCCCTATGTGCTTATAAATATCGAACCAGTAAAAAATATCGAAAATAATTGCATTGAAGATGTAATTGCTTCCCTTGCACGTTGGCTTCAGCGTAATCACGAGTGTATGTTTGCAGAAACGTGGAATTTTTCTTTTGAATCTAGTAGAAAACAAACGGACAGAATAGGAGATCAACTAATCATTCCCTCGAATAACTTTTTAGCTCTTCTCGAACAGTATCATGGTATACGAGGAACAGTCAATCAAACACAGATGGAAGAGGAGGTGTATAAGATCATTCAAACCGAGCTGACTTCAGGTTTTCCTGTTGTGGCTACGATGAATTCTTTTTGGGTTCCTTGGGATAAAAACTATCAGAAGGAACACACTGTCCATTCATTTATGATTGTAGGAATAAACTCTGAAACGCGCGACCTTTATTGCACAGATCCTTATTTTATGAAAAAGGAGATGCAGTTGTCGCACGCAAATTTTATCAAGGGCTATAAACATGTAACGACTTTTTCGCTTGTGCAAGATGAGCAGATCGAACCTAAACAGGTCATCCGAGAGTTGGCTAATAGACTTTCCTCTGAATTGCAGTCTGGAAAGGCGTTTGCAGAGATGCAAAGATTCGCAGACGTTTTGCTGAAAGATTTTGATTTGCAAAAAGAGACAGAAGGATATGACAAAAACTTTGATGACATCCCGCTGATAAACAACTTGGCTGATATCGCAAATGGTCGTCTTAAATATGCGCATCTCTTAGCTTTTATCGCTTCACATGATTATCCAAGTTTAGTGCCCTTTGTGGAAGAGATAAAAAGGATAGGGAATAATTGGAATGTTATTCGAGGTATTGTTATCAAGATGCATCTTACAAAAAGATGTAATGATAGTACGTTGCATAAAATTTCTAAAAAAATCAGAGAGGCATCGCAGGATGAAAGGTGCTTCTCGGTACAATTGCTTGAAGAATGTAATCGTCTCTTGTTAGAAAAGAGAGCATAACCTAGAGAGTATGAATACTAGATGGAAAACCCACAAAAGAAAGGAAACATCAGGCATGATCTATGAGCTTTCTGTACAGGAATACAATAGAATTAAAACTATTTTTCGCGAACAAACCAATCACCCCATCATTTTGGGAATCTTGAATGGAAATAATCAAGGAAAAGTATATGTAGATGATCCAAAACAACCAAAAACAGCATTGATATGGGCAAAATTTGAAATCTTTTTACTTGTTGGAGACAAAGAGAATGATTCTTTTAACAAAAATCTCGAATCTTTCATCCGCGAGAGGATTGCACCAGAGAGTTTGCAGATTGGTGACATCGCTTTTCAGTTGGAGTTCCCTCAGTCGAATACGGATGAAGGAACAGTGATTGATAGGCTGAAAAACTATCTGCCAAAAGCTTACGGACGTTGCGCCTTCACTTTTAATGAAGAGAAGTACCGAGGGCTTTCGCAATGGCATGATCAGATTCCTTTCGGCTACTCTGTCGAAAAAATTACTCCTGAATTAATCGATCGGGATAAAGAGGGAGTTATTCGAGAAGAGCTGGATAATTTTTGGGTCTCCCCTGAAGTTTTTTTCGAGAAAGGTATCGGCTATTGCACGATGCAAGGGGATAAGGCAGTTAGCAGTTGCCTTTCTGTGTATGCAAGTGAAGGCGATATTGAGATCGGCATTAACACCTACGATTTAAAACATCGTAACAAGGGATTAGCTACACTGGCTGCTCGAGCTGTGCTGGACGAGTGCCTTCAGCGAGGGGTTACTCCCCATTGGAAGACAGAACATTTCCGCTATGCGTCGATAAAGCTAGCGAATAAACTAGGCTTTGAAAATCGCCGAGATTATAAGGCGTATTATTTCTTCTATCGAGAACTAGATAATCTTGTAGGCAGTGCTTATTATCATTTAAAAGAGTTTGGGGATGTCCTTACAGCTACAGACTATGTAAAAAGGGCAGAAGAACTTGGTGAACTAGAAGACTGGCATTGCTTTCTCATTGCTTGTGGTTTTGCTGTGATAGGAGAAACTACTATTGCTCTTTCCTACCTAGAACAAGCCGTTGACAAGGGCTGGAGAGATACAAGCGATGTGCGATTTGAAAATGATTTGAAAAATTTGCAAGGGTTAAAAGAATGGGAGATTCTTACTAAAAAGCTGTTTTCGGCTGAAGCGGAATAAATGTTACGTGTGATGTAAAAAAGTGATTTGATTGCATAATGATCAGTATCGATTTGGATAAGAAGAAAGGCCAAAATCGTCAACGCAATCTTCAACTTCATGGACATAACAAATGTGGCATGCTAAGCAGGAGAAGGAGAACTTCTTTTTAGGGGAGATGCAATCAATGGGTAGGATAAACGTTTCAGAAGATCGAATGATCGTTGCGAATCAGAAGGCAAAGGAAAGAGATTATTGGCAGATGAAGCTGTCGGAAGAGGTAACGGAGTGCCACTTTCCCTACGACCAAAAAAATCAAGAGAGCCCTAGTGAACAAAGAGATGATGTAAAAAGTGTTGTCGATGGCCCAGCTTTTAGCCAACTGATGAAGCTGTCCAACGGCTCCGATATACGCTTGCACATGATTCTGACGTCCGTTTTGAACGTGCTTTTATACAAATATACGGGCCATTCTGATATCGTCGTGGTCTCTCCAGTCTTAAAACAGGAGACAGAAGCTAATTTTATCAATACTGTCCTTGTTCTTCGCAACCAATTAAGAGAAGAAATGACATGTAAAGAGTTACTCTTATTGACTAGAGAAATGCTGAATGAAGCGACCGAGAATCAAAATTATCCGCTTTTATCTTTATATGAGCAGATTATGGGTCATTCTAGGTCTGATCATTCATCTCTCTTTCATGTTGGAATTCTACTAGAGAACATTCATGATCATAGCTACCTTGTTTCAAATCAACCTGAAGTCCTTTTCTCATTCCTAAAAAGAGATGACAGCCTAGAGCTGAAGATAACATTTTCGACCGACCGATACCACAGAGCTAGCGTGGAAAGAATAGCTGCCCATTACAAAGGACTACTGCAAAATATCATAGATAATCTTGATACGCCTTTATCGGTAATTGATATGCTATCAACGAAGGAGAAGCTTCAAATCCGTGATTTTAACGATACACAGATTGAATTTCCCGCAGAGAAGAATTTATATGAGCTGTTTGCATTGCAAGCTGAAAAAACGCCAGATGTAATTGCTGTAGCGGATGACAATCGCCAGTTAACCTATGCTGAGCTGAAAGAAAGGGCAACTCAAGCGGCGCACCTGTTAAAGAAAAAAGGTATTCAACCAGAAAAAATCGTAGGTGTTATGTTAAAGCGCAATATAGACGTCGTAGTTTCGATTCTAGCCATTTTGCAAGTGGGTGGTGCCTACTTACCAATCAATCCGTCTCTACCAAAAAATCGCATTCTATCTATGCTAGATGACACGAATAGCCCACTTCTCATCACCAATGAAGAGGTCGTCACTGACAGTTCATTAATGGTAGACCTTCCAGACATGGAAGTGCTGAGTGTGACAGAGCTTCTTTCACATAAAACGAGTGAAACGGAAGAGTTTTGCAGGGCGAATCCGTCTCAACTTGCTTATGTGATCTTTACATCTGGTTCAACAGGTAAGCCGAAAGGTACGATGATCGAGCAACGCAGCGTAGTTAATCTTATTTGGGGGCTTAATCGGGAATTATATACCACTTACCCATCCCCGTTGCGAGTAGCCATGGTGTCACCGCTTGAATTTGATGCATCGATACAAAACATGTTTGGTTCTCTGTTAAATGGTCATAGCCTATTGATCGTACCAGAGGATGCACGAGTTGAGGGAGAGAAATTGGTTGCTTTCTATCGTAAGCACCAAATAGAACTCTCAGATGGTACACCGACTCATCTACGGATTTTGGGGGATTACCTAAACAAAGAAGAAACGGCAGATTTAGCTCTCAAGCACTTACTTATTGCAGGCGAAGCGCTAACGGCAAAGGTCGTAGCGAGTTTTGTACGACATTTCTCACACAAACCAAAAATACTCAATGCCTATGGTCCGACGGAAACTTGCGTAGACTCCACATCCTACCATGTAATCTTGGAAGAGATTGATAGCGTGAGCAATATTTCCATAGGGCGACCACTAGCTAATCAACAGGTATTTATTGTGAATGAGAATAATCAGCTTCAGCCAATTGGAATTCCTGGAGAGCTGTGCATTGCGGGTGAAGGATTAGCAAGAGGTTATTTGAATCGTTCTGAGTTAACTGAAATGAAGTTTACGCAAAATCCGTTTATTGATTTATTTCCTCAATCTAGTCAACGTATGTACAGAACAGGAGATTTGGCCAGATGGCTTCCCAATGGAAATATAGAATACCTAGGTCGCTTTGACGAGCAAGTAAAAATACGCGGTATGCGCATCGAAATGGGCGAAATCGAAAGCAGGCTGCTCACTTTTTCAGGCATGAAAGAAGCAGTTGTGATTGGTTTGGATAGCAAAGCGTCGCAAGAAACCTATTTGTGTGCTTATGTCGTGGCAGATCATCCGGTAGTTGCTAGAGAAGTACGTACGTTTCTTTCGAAAGATATACCTATCTACATGGTACCTACCTACATAATCCAAGTGGATACGCTACCCATTACCTCAAATGGAAAGCTAAATAGGAAAATGCTTCCTCATCCCGAGGATGTATTTGAACAAATGTCAAAGGTACAATATGTCGCTGCGCGTAACGAAACGGAAGCGACACTTGTGGAAATCTGGCAGAATATCCTTTCAACAGACCAGATTGGTGTACACGAGAATTTTTTTGAACTAGGTGGTCATTCGTTAAATACGACTACGCTTGTTTCACGGATTATGAAGACCTTCCATGTGGAGGTTCCGTTACAGGTTATTTTCCAACACCCGACGATTGAGGAACTTGCAATCTATATTGATCAGGGAGATAAAAAGCAGTATGAAGCAATTGATCTTGTAGAAAAACGAGATTACTATCCCGTTTCCTCTGCACAACAGCGACTTTTTGTCATGAATAAATTTGAAGGAGTAGGAACTAGCTACAATATTCCAGGAGCACTTGTCGTTGAAGGTGAGCTTGATCGAAAACGATGCGAACAAGCGATTTGGGGATTGGTACAACGTCATGAAAGCCTGCGAACTTCGTTTGTTTTCCTAGATGGAGAGCCAGTGCAAAAAGTGCAGGATCATGCTACGATTGACGTCTGGTTTCAGGAAACAACGGAAGAGCAAATCGAATCGATCATTGACGAGTTCATTCGCCCCTTTGATTTACGCGAAGCCCCTTTACTTCGGGTCGGGTTAGTAAAGCTCAACGAATACCGCCATTTGCTACTTTTTGATATGCACCATGTTATTTCAGATGGAGTTTCAATGATAATCTTGCAGCAAGATTTTATCAAGCTTTACGCCCAAGAGGAGCTTTCTCCCATGTCCATCCAATATAAGGATTACGCGGCATGGCAACGCAAGCGCATGGAAAGTGATGAGGTGGGGAATCAGGAAGCCTTCTGGTTAAAGACTTTTGAAGGCGAAATTCCGATTCTGCAACTGCCTACTGATTTCCCTAGATTAGCAAAACAAAGCTTCGATGGTAACCGTGTTATTCAACGTATTCCCGATTCACTCGCGAAGCAGTTGAGTGATTTTACCGAATCAACAGGGACTACCTTGTATATCGTTTTACTAGCCGCTTATAATGTTCTCCTTCACAAATATACAAAACAAACAGAGATCATTGTTGGTTCGCCTATTGCTGGACGTGTCCACGCAGATACGGAACAAATGGTTGGAATGTTTGTCAATACATTGGCAATGAAAAACAGCCTACACCAAGATAAACCGTTTAGTCTTTTTCTACAGGAAGTAAAAGAAAATGCCCTGCAAGCATATGAGAATCAAGAGTATCCATTTGAAGAACTAATTAAGAAGCTTCAGTTGGAACGTGATAACAGCCGTAATCCTTTATTTGATACGATGCTAATTATGCAGAATATTCCTTCCTACCATACTCAAGCTAACACACTTACCTTTACACCCTTTGACTATAAACACAAAACATCTAAATTTGACATTACATTTGAGTTTTTTCAAGAAAAGGATGGGCTTTTGTTCCACGTAGAATACGTGACGAAATTGTTTAAGCAGGAGACCATTGAGAGAATGGTTAATCACTTTTTGGCGATCATAGCCCAAATCCTTCGCAATCCAAGTATCAACCTTTCTGAAATAGAGCTCCTAACCCAAGCAGAGAAAGACAAGATTCTTTATCAATTCAACAATACTAGAGAAGATTATCCTAAAGATAAACAGGTGCATCAATTATTCGAAGAACAAGCGAAACGCAATCCGAAGCAGACTGCTCTCATCTTTGAAAATCAAACATACACGTATGAGTTTGTGAACGAACGAGCGAACCAATTAGCAAGAAAATTACGTGGCTTAGGGATTGGAAGAGAAGAAGTGGTTGGTTTACGTTTTGACCGTTCGGTAGAAATGATTCTAGGAATTCTGGCAGTGATGAAAGCAGGTGCTGCTTATGTAGCAATCGATCCTGACTACCCAGCGGAGCATGCACACTATATTCTTGCGGATAGCAAAGCGCAGGTTTTAGTAACGGAAACAAAACATATTGATACCATTGCTTTTATGGGACCTATTCTTGATCTTAACAACGAAGCTCTTTATGAGGGAGACACAGCAAATCTTGAGACGATATCTACAGCGGACAGCCTCGCCTATATCCTTTACACATCTGGTTCTACTGGAAGACCAAAGGGAGTCATGATCGAGCATGGCAGCATCGTTAACTATCTATTTGCCATGCAGAAGGATTATCCAATGGCAGTAGACGATGCTTATCTCTTAAAGACGCCGTATACCTTTGACGTATCAGTGCTCGAACTATTTGGCTGGTTCATTTCTGGAGGTTCACTGGTGATTCTTGAACCGGGTGGACACCGAAATCCTAAGAGTATCCTGCGTGTTCTTGAGTCTCATAATGTAGCACTTGTCAACTTTGTTCCCTCCATGTTTAAAGTATTCCTCAACTCGATTCACGAAGAGTCAATAGCGGCTCTTACTAAGTTGAAATACGTACTGGTAGCCGGTGAGGCAATTTCGCACGACGTCGTAGAGCAATTCTACACCCTTACAAAGAATGTTACGCTTGATAATCTCTATGGCCCTACAGAGGCAACAGTCATCGCTACCCGCTTTCCTCTAAAAAAAGCAGGAGAGTATAGTACATTGCCAATCGGCAAACCGATTCAAAACGTGCAGGTTTATGTGATGAATGAGTCTACTCAATTGGAGCCAATCGGGATCGTGGGAGAATTGTTTATTGCTGGGGCAGGCGTGGCGAGAGGATATTTGAATCAGCCTGAATTGAATGAAGAAAAGTTCGTATCTAACCCGTTTGCAGCTAGTGAGAAGATGTACCGGACAGGGGATTTAGCAAGATGGCTACCTGACGGAAATATCGAATTTTTAGGTCGAATTGATCATCAGGTGAAAATCCGCGGATACCGTATTGAATTGGAAGAAATCGAAACAAGACTTCGCTCCTATG
Source organism: Brevibacillus laterosporus DSM 25 (assembly GCF_002706795.1). Lineage (NCBI taxonomy): Bacteria > Bacillati > Bacillota > Bacilli > Caryophanales > Paenibacillaceae > Brevibacillus > Brevibacillus laterosporus. The sequence goes on along the minus strand of NZ_CP017705.1, from coordinate 92,488 downwards.
AAGGGATAGCTGACGCTGTCGTACTAGATAAAGATGACTCACTTGGAAATAAACAGCTAGTGGCATATATCATTACCGCAAATCCAATCGATATGAGCGAGATAAAGGAACATCTGAGAAAACAGCTTCCGAGCTTTATGATTCCAGCTCATTTCATGACACTGGATAAGCTTCCCTTAACGACCAGTGGAAAAGTAAATCGACGTGCACTTCAGGATGAAGCTTTACTTTTCACTCCAAGGAACCGAGAAGGAGAAGAACCCAACACCGTATTAGAAATGAAGCTCATGGAAATTTGGAAACGTGTCCTGAAAGTTGAACAAGTAGGCACAAACGAGGATTTCTTTGAGCTTGGGGGAAACTCATTACTTGCTGTTACTCTCGACTTAGAGATGGAGGAAGATGGATTAATCTCCGATGATCTGGTTGTCTATGAACACCGAACGATCCAAGCATTAGCAGCCTTTATAGAACAAAAAGAACCAACTAATAGCGAAGCCAAGACGCCTATGAAAAAATAAAACCTGGGGGCACAAACGATTATTACCTGTTTGTGTCCCTTATCTTTTGTAATATGCTCGCAAGCTAATACGTCTTTCTCTGTTTAGCCGATAACATGGAACCAGCAAGAGTGTTCCAGCTATAATCAACCCAAACTTCTACGTTGTTCATTTAATATTTTTTTAGTTTACTAGTTGACAACGTAAAAAAAATAGGGTATTCTTCATTTATCTTAAATTTAAGATATCAAAAAATGAGACATATTGAAATGTATTTTGTAAAAGGTAAGAAATAAAAAGAAAGGAGAAAACAAAATGCTGAACAAACAGGGAAAGCAAATGGACCTGATAACAGATTCAAATAAAAATCAAGAGCAATCCCTTCATTTGTTCGTTGTGTTATCCCGTGCATTTAACTGGACGTCTGCTCACGTTCAGAAAGATATTCGACAATATGGATTAAACCCTACTGAATTTGGTGTTCTAGAATTGTTATTTCATAAAGGCAGACAGCCTCTTCAGCAAATTGGTGACAAGATTTTAATCTCTAGTGGCAATATTACTTATGTGGTGGATAAGCTGGAAAAAAAAGGTTATTTGCTTCGTAAGCCCTGTCCGAATGATCGACGAGTTATCTATGCGGAATTAACACAAGAAGGGGAGCAATTTCTCCAAGAGATTTTTCCGAAACATCAAGAAAAGCTAGCAGAAGCACTTAGTGGGCTTTCTCCTGAAGAAAAAGAGATTACCATTACTTTGTTGAAAAAGCTGGGGAAGTCAGCCCAAATGAATTTTGCAGATAAGTAGTAGCAAAACAGATGTGATAATAAAAAGAAGCATATTATCCATCTTTCTCATATATCTTTAATTGGAGATACTCAAAATAAAACATATTCCTAAGGAGGAAAAGAAAATGGATGCAGGACTTTTACTTATTCGATTAGTTGTGGGGCTTTTATTTATTGGTCATGGTACACAGAAATTATTTGGATGGTTTGGTGGGCATGGCTTAAAGGGAACAGCAGGGTGGTTAGAATCTATCGGTGTGAAACCCGGCTTGTTGATGGCATTTATGGCAGGCGCCAGTGAGATTGTTGGAGGATTGCTCTTTGCGTCTGGTGTGTTTACTTGGGTAGGGGGAGCACTAATCGCTGTAACTATGCTGATCGCTATTTTTACTGTACATGGAAAAAATGGATTGTGGATTACGCAAAACGGTATGGAATACAATCTAGTATTGCTTGCGGTGGCTATCGGGGTTGCATTGATTGGACCAGGTGCATATGCTTTATTCGCATAAGATATGATCTGTAAAAAGTGAGTAGTATCCAGATTCACTTGCTCTATTGTATGATAATGTTGTACATGAAGACAATGCCAAGAGATATAGGTCAGAATAAGGCCTAATCAGGCAAGAATCAAACAGATTAAAGCAAAATAAAATCAAGTAGGCACAAAAAAGACAGGGGAGCGAGTAAGTGTAGTGAAAACACTGTTCTTTCCTCCCCTGTAACCATTACGATACATACAATGAGAAGAGGAAATTACATGAGCGATTTTACAAACCTAGTGAAAAGTCGGCGTTCCGCAAATAATTTCATTGATGGGGTAGAAATTACCCAATCTGATCTTGAAGAGATCTTTACTTTAGTTAAATATGCTCCTTCTGCTTTTAATCTTCAACATACACACTACCTAGTCGTAACTGATCCCGTCTTGAAAGAAAAGATTTATGAATCTTGCAAGCAGTATAAAGTACATACATCTTCAGCAGTCATTTTGGTGTTGGGGAATCGTTACGCTTATCAAGGAGTGGAAAAAATAAATGAAGGAATGCACCATCTCGGAATTTTGAGTAAACAAGAGCTAGATCGTACAATTGAGACAGTTACAGGGGTATATGAGGGCAATGGCGAGTCATTTATGAAGGAAGATGCAATTCGCAATGCGAGTCTTTCTGCCATGTTGTTCATGCTATCGGCAAAAGATAAAGGATGGGATACGTGCCCGATGATTGGGTTTGATCCAAATGCTATTAAAGAAATTTTAGAAATTCCTGATGGATATGAAACAGTAATGATGATTACTATTGGAAAAGAAAAGATATCAAGTCAACGTCCACGTGGCTATCGTAAGCCGAATGGGGAGTTTGTAAGCTACAACGGTATGTAAGTTATAACATTGCTAAAGCTGTTCAATCGGACATGCTTTGGCAATGTTTTTTTAGGAGCTTAATTTGATATAGCATAAACTTGGAATAACGAATATAATTTGTTCTAGGTAAACTTTTTGTCCTAATTTCAAATTAATGGCATAAAGTGAATATTTCCATAAAAACTACATATGGGATTGGAATGGGTGTATTTGTTTCATAGCAAATACTTAAAAGGGAAGCCGGTGTGAATCCGGCACGGTCCCGCCGCTGTAAGGGGAGTCTTATGCAAAAAAGTCACTGGATCATATCTGGGAAGACGCATGGAGATGATGAACCTAAGTCAGAAGACCTGCCTATTCTAAAAATACTGTTAGACCTACGGGGAAATAGGGAGGTGTTAGAATGCTAGAAGACCAAATTGTTCTTAAACAATAGGCATTTCTGACCTTTTTAATCTGGTTGGCAATGTTTTTTTGTGTTTTAACATTTTTGGAATAATTCAATTTATAGATAAAGGTGAGAAAATATGTTTTTAAAACGATCTACATTTATCCCTACTTTTATTGGACTACTAGCGATTCTAACAATCATGATCGCTGGTTGCGGTAATACAACAAAAGATCAAGTAAATATATCAAATCAAGATCATTCAAAAGCTCTTACGTTTTCCTGGTCCGGAGATATTGGCGATTTAAATCCGCATACGTATTTTCCGAATCAATGGTTCTCACAAGCTATGGTATATGAATCTCTTGTTTACTACGGTGAAGGTGGAGAACTTAAGCCCTGGCTGGCCCAAAGCTGGGATGTATCAAAAGATGGAAAAGAATATGTGTTTCACCTAAGGAAAGATGTTACATTTTCTGATGGCTCACTATTTAATGCTACAATCGTCAAGAAGAATTTTGATACCGTTTTAGCTAATGCCCCACAACATGAATGGATGGAATTAATAAACCAAATTAAAAGCACAGAAGTAGTTGACGAATTTACGTTTAAACTGAATTTGAAAAAACCATATTACCCAACTCTTCAAGAGCTTACGTACATCAGACCTTTACGATTTGTAGGAGAAGCTGCCTTTCCTGACAGTCAAAACACATTTAAAGACGGACTCAAGGCTCCGATTGGCACAGGGCCGTGGGTGCTAAGCGAATATACGAAAAATGAAAAGGCTGTCTTTACAAGAAACGAAAAGTATTGGGGAGCTAAACCGAAAGTCGACAAGGTGATTGTTAAAGTCATTCCTGACGGTGAGTCTAGAGTATTAGCTTTTGAGAAAAAGGAAATCGATCTTATTTTTGGTAACGGGGTCATTAGCCAAGATTCGTTCCGATTTCTGAAGGACTCAGGAAAATATGAAACTAAATTATCAGAACCTACAGCTACAAGGGCACTACTTTTTAATACGAACAGAGAAGCGCTCAAAGACCGCAAATTACGGTTAGCTATCCAGCATGCTTTTAATAAGCAGGCTGTGATCGATCATATCTTTTACGGGACGGAAAGAAAAGCTGACACTTTGTTTGCACCTACCATTCCTTACACAAAAATTGATGTGAAACCGTATGAACACGATGAAGAAAAAGCGAAACAGTTATTGGATGAAGCGGGATGGAAACAAGTAAATGGAAAACCATTTCGGGAGAAGGATGGAGAAACATTACAACTGGAATTGATGTTTATTAGTTCAGACAACATTCAGAAGGCAATAGCGGAATATGTTCAAGGTGAGTTTAGCAAATTGGGGATCGATATTAAGTTGACTAGTAAGGAAGAAGAGAATTTTTGGGCTACAGCGAGTGAAGGCAGTTTTGATTTATTATTTACGGCTAGCTGGGGTGTCCCGTTTGATCCGCATTCCTATTTATCTGCTATAACAACACCTTCCGAAGGTGGAAGTCCGGATTACAAAGCTCTATTAGGGCTACCAGATAAGAAAGAATTAGATGGAAAAATCAAGGGAGTATTAGTAAGTACAGACGAAGCACACAGAATGAAGCTATATAAAGATATTTTAACTACATTGCACGAACAGGCTGCTTACTTACCAATTTCTTATCAGTCTAATATAGCGGTTTATCATAAAAATATGAGCGGTGTTAATTTCTTGCCTCAAGAATACGAGGTGCCTTTCACTACCATTGATTTTAAGTGAAGTGGGGATATGTAAAAACGACTGAAGGAGAACTAAATGGGTTGGTTTATTGTTAAACGTCTCACAAGTTTACTGCCAATATTATTTGGAATTTCTCTGATCACTTTTATTCTGCTCCACTTAACCCCTGGGGACCCAGCCGTAGCTTACTTGAGGGCGTCACATATTCCTCCAACAGATGAGGCAGTGGCATCCATCCGAGCAGAGCTAGGGCTGGACAAGCCCCTGTATATCCAGTATGTAAATTGGTTAGAAAAAGTGGTTCAATTGGATTTAGGGATATCTTATGTGTCGAAGAAATCGATATGGGATGAAATCGTGCTCCATTTCTTCCCAACAATACAACTAGCATTTGCATCATGCATCCTAATTATTGTTATTAGTTTACCTATAGGAATGATTTCTGCTCTTTATAAGGGGAAATTGATTGATCAGGTTAGCAGAATAATGGCCTTTGTTAGTGTCTCGATGCCTGCTTTCTGGCTCGGATTCCTATTCATCTATTTTTTATCGGTTAAGTTAGATTTATTTCCTGTATTAGGGAGGGGAACTTTTGCTCATCTAGTGCTTCCTTCCTTGACACTGGCTTTTCCTTATATCGGTACGTATATGCAATTGCTTCGCGCTAGTACGTTAGAAAACTTGAATGAGCCATTTGTAGTGTATGCGAGAGCGAGAGGGCTGAGCGAAAGAGTAATCATTAGCAGACATGTCTTTAAAAAGTCCTTATTACCCGTGTTAACTGGACTAGGCATGAGCCTTGGAAACATGTTAAGCGGAGCCGTTATTGTTGAAACCGTCTTTGCTTGGCCGGGTATGGGCTCTTTATTTGTTACTTCTATTTTACAGCGTGATTATCCGATGATTCAGAGCTGTTTATTGTTTATGGGTGTGATCTTTGTAGTCTGCAATCTCCTTGTGGATATTGCATATGCTTTCCTGGATCCCCGGATAAAATGGGAAGGAGAGCAATAAGCATGTTGAAAAATCTAAAGCAAAAGCTGCTGTCACAAAAGCTCATGATCATTTGCAGCATCATTATCTTCCTCATGATATTATTGGCTCTTTTTGCCCCTTTTTGGTCTCCTAATGATCCGAATCTGGTTGATATCACTCATAAACTGCAAGGCCCTTCCGCTACATTTCCGTTAGGGACCGATCATTTAGGGAGATGTATATGGTCTCGATTAATCTATGGGACACGAACCTCGCTGGGAACAGCTTTCCTTATCATGGGATTAACCATGACAATTAGTATTCCGATCGGTATTTATGCAGGCTTTAGAGGTGGTTGGGTTGATTATTTGTTCATGCGGATTTGTGATATTCTCATGGCATTTCCAAACTTGCTTCTGTCCTTAGCTTTGATTGGAATCTTGGGACCAGGTCTTGGGAATCTGATTTTAGCGATGGTGCTTGTCCAATGGGTTTTTTATGCTCGCATTATTCGGGGAATGGTACTTAGCGTTAAGGAGCAACACTTCATTTTAGCGGCTAAGGTATGCGGAACACCAAAGCTTGTCATTGTGCTAAAACATATCTTACCTACGATTATATCTCAAATAGTTGTATTAGCTTTTATGGACATCGGAGGAATTGTGTTAGCTATTTCTGGACTTTCATTTCTAGGTCTTGGCATACAGCCGCCAGAGGCAGAGTGGGGAATGATGATCAACGACAGTAAACCATTTTTTAGAAATAACCCATCCTTGATGTTGTACCCAGGTATGATGATCTTACTTGTCGTGATCGCTTTCAACTTGTTCGGAGAAGCCCTGAGGGATGCTTTAGACCTAAGAAGAAAATAGAAAGGAGGATGGAAGATGGGACAGCACCCCATTCTAACTGTTAACAATTTGAATATAGTTGTATCAACACCGCATGGGGTGACTCAGACTGTCAATGAGGTAAGCTTTGAAATAGAGGCAGGGAAAGTGTTTGGGCTTGTCGGAGAGAGCGGATCAGGAAAAACGATGACGTGCATGTCTTTATTAAATCTTTTACCCGATAAGGCAAAGGTGGTAGAAGGGAGCATCACGTTTAGAAATAAGGATATGTTAACTTGTTCAGTAGAAGACATAGGAAAAATACGAGGTAGTGAGATCGCTTTTATTATGCAAAATCCTATGACCGCCTTTAATCCTGTGCGGACAATTGGTCGGCATTTTATTGAAACACTGAGAACTCATTTGCCTATCACGAAGCGAGAAGCGCAGAAAATGGCTGTGGAGCATTTGGAAAAAATGGATTTGCCAAATCCAGAGAGTATATTGAAGCAATATCCATTTCAGCTAAGTGGCGGTATGCTCCAGCGTGTGATGATTGCGATCACGATGTCCTTACATCCATCTATCCTTATTGCGGATGAGCCCACGACAGCCCTCGATACGACTAATCAACTCCAAATTTTGAAACAGTTGGATAGGATAAGAAAAGAATGCGATACCGGTATTTTATTAGTATCACACGATCTAGGGGTAATTGCTCAGTTGGCTGACGAAGTGGCTGTAATGTATGGCGGGTATATAGTTGAGAAGGCACCAGTATGGAAGTTATTCAATCACCCGATGCACCCATATACCCGTGTCTTGTTACAAGCCAGACTGGGATTAACGAGAAGGAGGGTAAAGAGTGCAAAACGTGTTAGCGTTTCTCCTCCCACTCCACCGAATAGAGACAATATATGCCCATTTTTAGATCGATGCGAGGATGCAGATCACATTTGTGCAACTAGCAAGCTTGAATGGAAGGAATATGAAAAAGATCATCTAGTACGATGTGTAAAATTACGATAAAGTTGGGTGAAAGAAGAGTGAGTCTGCTTGAGTTGAAAGACATAAAGAAAACATACTTGCTTGGTAACTCCGTTTGGAGGAAGCGTAAAACGGTTGAAGCTGTAAAAGGTGTTTCTCTAACGCTGGAAGAAGGGGTATGTCTAGGGCTTGTTGGCGAAAGCGGGGCAGGAAAGAGTACTCTTGGCAAAATTATTCTGGGGCTTGAAAAGCCTGATCAGGGAGAGGTCTGGTTTCAGGGAAAGGACCTTTATCGTTTAAAAGAAAAAGAATTAAAGGAGGTACGGAGAAATCTGCAGGTTGTCTTTCAGGATTGTTATAGCGCTGTAAACCCACGATTAACGATAAGAGAGATTATTGCTGAACCGTTACGAAATTATGAAAGGCTTACGGCTACTGAAGAGATACAGAAAGTACAGGGCCTTTTGGAGACAGTTGGATTATCTCCGGAAGATATGTATAAATACCCTCACCAGTTTAGTGGAGGGCAATTACAGAGAATAAATATTGCTAGAGCTATTGCATTAAGACCGAAGCTAATCATACTTGATGAGGCCGTAAGTGCTTTAGACGCTCTTGTACAAGTACAAATCTTACATCTTTTAGCAGAATTAAAAGAAGAGTTTCAACTTTCCTATCTCTTTATCTCTCATGATTTACAGGCTATAAATTACATAGCGGACTGTATAGGGGTGATGTATAAGGGTGAGATTGTTGAATGGTTAGATGATATGGAACAGCCTGAAAGCTTACAACATCCTGTTTCTAAAAAAATAATGTCCTCCGTGTTATATCCTGATCCGGGATTATCTGGGGTGTAAAACATAGGTGTGTGACAGGGAGGGATAGAGTTTTTTGAGCGAGCAAGAAATTTAATCTATCTAAGAGAGTTTCAGGTTAGGTAAAAAATAATATGTATTATATTTATTTTTGACAAGCACCTTTTTGAAAGCGGTTCTCATAATGTAAATATCGTCCTTTTAACAAATAAGGTCGAAACTCTCTTTCATCTACCTTACGTACACCTGTTGAATTTGGATTTTTTCCTTCAAGAATTTTCTTTCGAATTACTTTTTGTTGTTTCTGTAACCATACATTCTTTAACTCTTATTTTGTTATTTTGTACTAAGTTTAGGTAATTATTATTTTTTTGTGGATGATAGTCTAATAGTGAAATGTTCGGTTATACTATCGTGAAAATATTTTCAATATTCTGCCTTATTTTGAATTCAAGATAATTAAGGAAAAGGAACGAGGTCTTTTTGTTCGGCAATATTAAAATGCCACCATTCGAAGCAAATAAAATACTAGCTTTTTTTACTAGTGTTTGGTCACAAAGAGGATTAGGCGAAAAGCTTTTCAAGAACGTAATGTTTCGTTATACTGTCTTAGAGTTTGTAAGAAGGACGTGAACAAGATGAGTCAAGCAGATATACAATACCTTGCTTTAGTGGAAGATATTTTAGAAAACGGATATTATGACAACAATCGCACAGGAATCCCCACAAAGAAACTGTTTGGTCAGCTACTAAGCTATGATTTACAGAAAGAATTTCCAATTTTGACAACCAAATTCGTTGCGTTTAAAACAGCTGTCAAAGAATTGCTATGGATTTACAAGCATCAAAGTAATGATGTGAGGCTGTTGCAAGAGATGGGTGTACGTGTATGGGATGAATGGGCTAAAGAGGACGGAACGATCGGTAAAGCATACGGTTATCAAATTGCTAAGCACAAGCAGATAGACAAGCTAATCGATGGCCTCAAAAACGATCCCCAAGGACGCCGACATATTATTAGTTTATGGGACATGAATGATTTAGAAGAAATGGCCTTGCAGCCATGTGCCTTTCAAACCATGTGGGATGTTACGGACGGTTATTTAAACTGTACTCTTGTACAGCGTAGCGGTGATATGGGCTTAGGAATTCCGTTTAATACTACTCAGTATGCTGTGCTTATTCATATGATTGCGCAAGTCACAGGTCTAAAGCCAGGAAAATTCCAGCATTATATTAATAATGCACATATCTACGAAAATCATTTCGAAGGCTTGCGTACCCAATTAACTAGAGAAGCTTATCCTGCTCCTAGCTTTTGGATTAACCCGGAGATCACCGATTTTTATGATTTTACACCAGATGATGTGAAATTAATCGATTATAAGCATCAGCCAAAAATTGCCATGGAGGTGGCTATTTAGTGCTATCAAGCATTTTTGCTATGGGGCAGAACCGTGTTATTGGTCGAGATAACCAGCTACCATGGCGATTACCAGAGGATCTAAAGTATTTTCGCCGTATCACAACTGGTCATGCTATCATCATGGGGCGAAAAACGTATGAATCTATTGGGAAGCCCCTACCTAATCGACGCAATATCGTGCTGACGACGCAAGCAAACTATGAGGCGGATGGCTGTGAAATCGCTCATTCGATTGAAGAAGTTCTTGCGATGATAGATAGTAAAGAAGAAGCTTTTATTATTGGTGGGGCAAAAATTTATAAGTTGCTTTTGCCCTACACTAGTAAAATGTATATTACTCAGATTCAGCAGGAGTTCAAGGGAGATGCCTTTTTTCCTACGTTTGATGAATCTGAATGGACACTAGTTGAAGTGACACCTGGTGTACAAAACGAAGAGAATCCATTTCAGTATGAGTTCCAAATATATGTTCGGAGTGTAACGGATTGTCAATAGTCTGAGGACGAACCTCTAGTAATGTTAACTGCCAAACATCTTTGCTCCCTGTATTTGACTGGGAACAAGGATGTTTTTTTCTGTGTGTTTCTTTTTTTTTGCTTATGTATAAGAAAAAATGCATATTTTACACTTTTTTTGTTTATGCCTGTGACCTTTTTCGGATATGATGCGTCAATTGGAGTAGAAACAAACAGTGTGGAGGAAGAGGGATGGTAATGGCCGTAAAGCAGGACGGTAAGGAAAATCCGTCTGTTGCGATAGAGACTGATTACTATGAAGCGAGAGATTTCCCAGAGCTATATGATGAATATTTTGATCGAGTTAATCGTTATTTACGATGTCGTGTACATAGTTCGTGGGATGCAGATGACTTGACAACCAGCGTATTTTTAAAAGCTCTGGAGAAATTTGATCAATATAGCCGTAGAAGCCCATTTGCATCTTGGATTTTTCGTATCGCTCATAATACGTTTATTGATTTTGTTCGTAAGATACGTGAATACCCGACGGAAACAGAAGAATTATTGTTTATTGAAGCAGATGATGAGTATCAACCGGAATTGCGTGTTTTATCTAAAGAAGAAATGACTTTATTACGGACAAGGTTAAATATGTTATCACAGGATCAGCGTGATGTTTTGACGCTTCGGTTCTTTGCTGATCTAAAAATTTCACAGGTTGCAGAAGTGTTAGCTAAAAGTGAATCGTCCGTTAAGATGATCTCTCACCGCGGAATAAAAGTCTTGCAGAGTTTGTATGAGGAAGGTGATCGCCATGAAGGATGATCTACGTAGTGCATCAGATCAGACAAATGAACATGAACAGACCGTGGTTGAACTCTTGTCACATTTAAGTGATATGCGTAAGGCGGTTCCTGTTAACTATCGATTAAAAGAAGATTTGAAACGTAAATTAATGGAGCAAATGCAAGGGCAAAAACAACCGCATCTTACGATAGTCCGTCAGGAAGAAATAAAGCACAATGATCAAAAGAGGATCAATCGAAAAAGAGGTTGGTATATGCTAGGGGGGGTAGGAACAGTTGCTTTGGCTGCTTTTTTGTACGTAAACGTGGCTCAGGCAGATGTTGATCTTGCCATTTCGAAGTCACCAATCAGCATTCCTAAGCTGTCTACTGATTCGGCAGTGCTATCCTCAGATTTACAGGTTGCCTATTTGCAAGCCGATAATAAGTTGCACATTATAAGTGGATATGACAGTGAAATAGATACTCCTATTGAACTTCCTCAACAAATTGGTACGTATGACTCCATTGCATGGAATTCTACAAATACGAAACTGGCACTGACAGAAAACAGTCAGGATAAAGGGAAATTGTGGGTTTTACAACTTAATCAGAGTAAAGAAAAGAGTTATGCACCGAGACTTTTATTGGAGCAGGAGAACCGTCCAGTAATTGACCCTGCATTTGATCCTAAAGATGAATTTTTAGCTTATACAGTATATAAGCAAGATAAACCTGAGGTTTGGGTGACCAATCTGCGTACCTTTGGAAAAGAGAAGGTAGCAAACGGTTCAAAGGCGGCTTGGTCTCACAATGGTCGTTATCTCTCTTTTGAACAAAATGGAGAGGTGTGTATTTATGATCGACAGACAGGGGAAATCAAGGAAAAAGTGAGAGGAAGCTCACCGTCATGGTTTTCAGCTAAGCAACTTACGATTCTTTCACCAGACGGCGTTATGTTGATGGGTACGATGGATGAAACTATCAAAAACTGGAAAAAAGTAAAACTCCCAGCTGGTATTCAGAAAGAATCGGTAAAGAGGGCTGAATGGACTAGTGATGGAAAGCATCTCTTAATAGTCAACTCTGATCAACAAGGGTTTATGTTTACGCCGCTTGATTTACAAAAATAGGAGGAAAACATATGTGGAAATGGCTGGTAGCGATTACACTCGCTTTCATGGGATTTCAACTTCCTGTTGCGTATGCGGCGGACAGAATTGAAATGAAAACGAAGATTCCATTTGCTGATATAACGAGTCAGGATAATTTGATTCGCGTCCATGCAGATATTACGAATAACGGTGATGCAGTCACAGGTGAGCTACGGTTTTCGATTGAGGAGCTTAATTCAAAGAAAATGGTACTTCCTTACGTAAAAGAGATTACTGTCCAAAAAGGGGAAACAAAACATGTTTTCTTCGATCTACCAAGTGAAGAGATTATAAATAATAGCCGTACATTACAACTGGAGTTTTATCAAGGCAATCAATTGCTTGCTAAGGTGACACCAAACTATCAAGGTAGAGAAAAGCAGTCGGATCAAGTAACGGTTGTTGTCCTTGATCAACACGAAAATAGTATGCAATTCTTAAACCAAGTAAGACAAGAGGGTGCTGGAGACAGTAATAAAGAAGCTGAGTATGCAAATGGGGCTAACTGGAAGAGTATGCTGGTTAGTAATGTGATTCCGGAAGAGCTGCCCACTGAAGCTCATGTACTAAGTAATATCAATATGTTAGTAATTGGAGATATTTCAGCAAATAGCTTACCTTCGGATCAGATAAACAAAATAAAAGAGTGGGTATATGCTGGAGGGAACCTTTTGGTTTCCGCTGCTACTCCTCCAGAAATATTAGACTCTTTTAAAGAGTGGATGCCAGCTTTGACCAAGCAGCCAGGAACCACAAAAGATCTGTCTACCTTCACCGAAATAAGTAAAAAATCAGCTTTGCCTGTTCAACAAATAACAGTGTATAACAAGTCATTACCATTGTTTTCGACCCAAAAAGTGGGCTTAGGCAAGTTGTTTTTTGCTAACTATGATGTCAATGCACAGCCATTGGCTTCGTGGGATTTCAACCGTCAGCTTTGGAGTAAGCTAGTATCTCAATATGAACTAAATAGCCAAGTGAGTTTTCCTTATCTGAATCGAAATCCTAACTATTATAATTTGGCAAATCACATTCCAGGGATTCATGTACCGTCCGCTTCGGTGTTATTTTTCATTTGGATCGGATATGTACTATTAATTGGGCCTATCCTGTATGTGCTGTTAAAACGTAGGGACCGTCGAGACTGGGCATGGGGAATTATTCCTGTTTCAGCCCTAGTAGTTAGTGTTGGAGCACTTTCTTTTGGAAAAAATTTAATAGCTCCAAGTGATAAGCTGTACACTGTAAACCAAATTATCTCGATAAAACCAGATTTAGCGATAATAAAATCGGATGCAACTGTTTTGAAGCGTTCTGGGGGAGCAGTTACCTTGGATACTAAAGATGGGTTAATTGTTCCGGGAAATCTTTTACAATACACGGAAAAAAACAAAAACAAATATGCCTATACCATTCGACAAAACGATCGTGGGCAATTTCAAACAACGATTAAGCAAATCCCATATATGACTCAAAAGTCAATCAATGGGGGAGGTTTGGTTAAAGATGTTGGCCAAATACAAGCTGATTTGATTTTTGAACAAGATCATATCAAGGGAACGATAACGAACAAGAGTATTTTTGATTACCAGGAGTTGTATCTAACAATGGGGAATCGGAGAATGGAGCTGGGCTCTCTTGCTAAAGGGGAGACTAAGCAGATAAATGAAGAGATTAAACCATTTTATAAACAAGATTTCTCTTTAGAAGACATGGCCTATCCTACTCAAAATGAGCGGCAAAAAGCCATGCTGTACGACAATTCACTGCAAGCAATGGGCAGTGTCAACGGAATGAATTTGGTAGGTGTAAGCAATAGCCCATATCAGGTCTTTACTGCATCTGAACAAGGCTTTGTACAAGATTACCTTACCTTTGTTCAACAACCAATCCTGTTAAAAGATGCTCAAACCAATCACATTACGTATCCATATGGAACATTAGGGGTTCAGATTCTTAGTACGGAAGGTAATGTAAGTCGAGAGGATCATGATGAAGTTACTATGTATAATGGAAAAGTAACGTATGGATTACAAGTACCATCCAATGTGGAATTAACGAACGTGATGGCTCCACTAGATAATTTCGCTTATCAATATTTGAAGAAAGCAGTGTATCATGCAGCTTCTCGTGAGTGGAAAGTCCTTGATAGTAATAGCGCATTACAGTTAAAAGACAACCCAAAAGAATATGTCAATACGGAAGGATTTATATTGATCAGATTCATTTATGAAGGAGATTCACCTGTCTCCATTCCACAACCTGTCTTCCAGTTGGAAGGAAAGGAGAAACAATAATGATACAGACGCAGAATCTCTCCAAACAATATGGGAAGTTTGAAGCCCTAAAGAATGTGAATCTATCCATTCAAAAGGGGAGCGTTTATGGGTTTATTGGGCCAAATGGTGCAGGCAAGAGTACGACGATGATGATTCTTGCTACTCTCCTACCAGCTACCAGTGGAAAGGCTTATGTTGGCGGATATGATGTAGAGAAGGAGCCTAGGGAGGTTAAACAGCTCCTAGGCTACATGCCTGACTTTTTTGGTGTTTATGATAATTTAAAAGCTACAGAATACCTTGATTTTTATGCAAGGGCATATAATATTCCAGCCCGAAACCGTTCCAACTTAGTAGCTGATCTGTTAGATTTGGTTAATCTCAGTAATAAAGCTGATGCTTATGTCGATCATTTGTCACGTGGAATGAAACAGCGTCTTGGTTTAGCGCGTTGTTTAGTTCATAGTCCAGAAATTCTTATTTTGGATGAACCTGCTTCAGGATTGGACCCACGGGCACGCATTGAAATGCGAGAAATCTTAAAGAAATTACAAGGAATGGGCAAAACAATTCTAATTAGCTCTCATATCTTGCCTGAACTAGCAGAGCTCTGCGACGAGATTGGCGTCATCGAAAAAGGTCAGCTCATTGCAAATGGAGCCGTTAACGAAGTGAGCACAGAGACACGCGGTATCTCTATTATGCAAGTAAAAACGTTGGGTAACGTAGAGCTTGCAGAACAAATCCTACATGCCTCTCCTTTTGTGAAACGCTTAGATAACAAAAACAGTCATTTCCGTTTTCACTTTACTGGTACACCAGAAGAGAAGGTTATTTTACTACAGCAGTTAATACAGGCGAACATCCCTGTAACACATTTCGCAGACTCACAAGAAAACCTGGAAGATGTGTTCTTAGCTATTACGGAAGGGGTGGGCAACTAATGGGGAATTTTTTTGGTAATCCGCTTATTTCCAAAGAATTGCGAGAGAGATTTCGCTCTAAAAGGTCAATCTGGATTCTGTTTAGCTATCTAATGGTTTTTGGTGCTGTACTGCTGGGGTATTTAACCATTATGGAGAAAACTAACACGTTTTTTTTAGGAGAGGGAGATGATCTATTTTTGGCAATGTCCGCTCTGCATTATGCCTTGATTTGTTTTATTGCGCCGGCATTAGCAGCGGGAACAATTAGTGGTGAAAGGGAAAGGCAGACCCTTAATATCCTATTAACCACTCAATTATCGCCACGACGGATTATTTTAAGCAAGCTGGTTACATCCCTGTCTTTTATGTTTCTCTTAATTATGGCTTCTCTGCCTCTGTACAGCTTTGTATTCTTGTATGGTGGGGTATCGCCATCTCAAATTTTTAGTATCATTCTCTTTTTTGCTATCAACATCCTGTTTTTTGGCTCGTTAGGGATTTTTTGTTCAACATGGGTTAAACGAACCGGTGTAAGTACGATTATTGCATATGGAATTGCCTTTTTCTTTGTGGTAGGTACAGGGTTTCTCTTATACTTTTTGGTAGCGATTTTGCATTACTGGTATCCTGACAGTAATGGAATAGAAAATTTTTTCCTAATAAAGTGGTTAACCTATATTAATCCATGCATAGTCGGTTCACGTATTCTTGGCATGACGCATTTCTCTTCTGTATCGAGCAGTGAAGATTTTTATTGGGGCTATTTCGCAAGCTTTTATCTAGTGCTAAGTGTCAGCTTATTATGCTGGTCTGCATACTTATTAAAGCCAGTGCGCCGTCCCTGGACACGAAAACAAGAGAGCAACGGTGAAAGCGCTAGAGAATAGCCTAGCTTGGTGGATTCATGCTATACTACCCAAAGAATGGCTGAGAGAATGCAGGGGGTAATAACCATGGGACAACAAAATAATCAACAAGATGTACAAGTGTTAGACTATGAAGAGATGCTGCAATTCGTAGAAAGAAAACTTGCTGAAGGCGGCATGAAAGTAGGACGCCAAGAGATTATTGCAATCTTGGAAGCGGAGGAAGCTTTTCTGATTGAAAAAGGAGTCATTGAAGAGATTCCCTACGAGGCTAATTAGTTTACGTTTGTAACAGAGCAAACAGTGGTAGATAGATGGATGAGGCCGTCTCCCCAGAAGGAGACGGTCTTTTATGTTAAAGAACTTCTCATAGACTTTTCCTAAAAAGCAAGGTATGCTAAGAAAGGTGTCGGGGAATACTGGATGGGACTAGCTAAATGAGCTAGTATCTAGCATGTTATGTTACTCCACACTAAACATATGAGTTGCTGTCTGAATGGACGACGATACATAACCTAAGCGAATAAGAGCAGGAGGCATATACACATGGAAAACGAAAAAGATTTGGCTTTAGGTGATATCATCACACTTGACGATGAAAATGGCGAAGAAATGGGCGATTTTGAAGTAATCGCGATGTTTGAATTAAATAACAAACAATTTGTTGCACTTACGGAAGCAACCGAAGAAGACGAGATTGATGAAGAAGGCGAAATCGACATTTATGTGTTTGGTATTGAAGAGGGAGAACTAGTTCCATTGCTAGAAGAAGAGGAAGAAGCTGCTCATGCGAAATTGCATGAGACAATGGAAGGCATTGAACTAATTGACCGTACTCACGAGTAAAAGAACCATGTAAAAATGTGATAAATCAAAACCCGGAGCTACTCTCTACTCCGGGTTTCTTGCTGGTTTGAACACCCTACTGATTATATAGCGTATTCATTTCAATAATATTATCTTTTAAATCATGCACAGCCAAGATGCAGGTTTTATCCGTTTCTTCCAGTTCTCGAACTAGGGC
The DNA here is from genome assembly GCF_002706795.1 of Brevibacillus laterosporus DSM 25. NCBI lineage: Bacteria > Bacillati > Bacillota > Bacilli > Caryophanales > Paenibacillaceae > Brevibacillus > Brevibacillus laterosporus. The sequence goes on along the minus strand of NZ_CP017705.1, from coordinate 75,186 downwards.
TGAGGCTTCGTCTTTGGTTAGTCCAATATGTTCGAGCTTAGAACGTAATTCCTTCCCACCATTGTCAAAAAAATTGGCTTTGCCGTCGATATGGCCTTTTGCTTTTTCAAAATGAGTACTATATTTGTAAAAATTGTCGCGTTGATTGGAATGATTTTTATCAGGATTCCATTTCAACACATAAATGTCATCTTTAGCATAACCAGATGAATTGAGTGCCTCAATGTCAGCCACCAGATGCTCGTCGTACTTATGCAGCTTTACAAACGGTTTCGTTGCACTTAGCACAGGTTCATCCTCCTCGCAAATAGGTATGGGTTCACTATCTAGCTTACCCTGTAATTATGTCTTTACCCTTGCCATCTTTGTGGCAATCAGACGAGCTAGCCTTGTACGAATCGTTACTTTTTGCTAGAATAAGTTATTATTTCATACCCAAGCAGACATTTCTGGTGAGGAGAGTTTCACATGCCAAAGTTTAAGTTATTTGCAGGAAAAAAAGGTGCAGCCGATCAAAAGAAAAACAATCAATATGTTAAGTTAGCTCGTCAAATTTATGTAGAAGCTAGAAACGGCGGACCTGACCCCAATGCAAACCTGAAACTAAAAGCAATTATTGCCAATGCACGAGCTATTAATATGCCCAATGACAATATTGAGCGTGCGATTAAAAAAGCTACGGACAGTGGCCAAGGGGATAATTACGAAGAAATCCGTTATGAAGGATATGCTCCAGGCGGCGTAGCTGTTATCGTAGAATGCTTGTCTGATAATCGAAATCGTACAGCCGCTGACGTTCGCTCTATTTTTGGTAAACGCGGTGGTAATATGGGTGAAACAGGCTCTGTAAGCTTCATGTTTGACCGTAAAGGTGCGATTGTTATTGACCGTGAACAATTTGAAGTTGATGAAGATACAATGCTGATGCAAGCCCTAGAAGCTGGTGCAGAGGATTTGATCGTGACAGAGGAAGAATACGAAGTCATTACGCATCCTCACGAAATGGAGCAAGTAAAGCAGGCTTTGGAAGCAGAGGGATACAAATTTGCCAATGCTGAAGTACAGTGGATTCCACAAAACACTGTCAAGGTTGCAGGCGAAGATGCTGAAAAAATCCTGAAGATGATGGAAGCATTTGAAGAAAATGACGACGTGCAAAATGTGTATGCGAATTACGACATCGATAAAGAAGAGCTGGAACGTATTCAAGGCTAAGTCTTTCAGCCATCTTGTCCAAACGGCAGGGTGGCTGTATTTATCTATAAGAAACGAACTAATGTTCCTGTCTTTTAGAAAGTTAGATGTACATAAGAGGCTTATTTTTTGAAAGAGCTGGGTTGCAAAAAAAAATACATATGAAAAAGCAGGAAGAACGTTACCTTTGTTAGAAAGGGATAAAGATGGCTATTTTTCTACAAGAATAGAGAAAATCAAGATAAAAGGTGAAATTTTCCTGTATGCAGGTTTGTTACTGTGGAACAACAAGCAAAATACATGTATAGTAGCAACTATGTAAGAGCTTTCATGTAAAAGAGTTTTTTCTTTTCATGAAATGAGATAAAATAGCGATTAGGTATTCGCTTGAGGAACGTTGATTGCGAGTGTGTAAGAGGGGAGAACAGAATGGCTGATAATCGAGCACTATCATATACCGAAGACGATATTCAGGTCCTGGAAGGCTTGATCGCCGTACGTAAAAGACCTGGTATGTATATAGGCTCCACCGGATCACGCGGTTTGCACCACTTAGTGTGGGAGATCGTGGATAATGCTAAAGATGAAGCTTTGGCTGGCGTGAACGATCGTATTATTGTCACTCTTTATCCGGATGGTAGCGTAAGTGTGGAGGACCACGGTCGCGGTATACCAACAGGTATGCATAAATCTGGACGTCCAGTGCCAGAGGTCATTTTTACCACGCTTCACGCAGGTGGTAAATTTGGCGGTGGCGGGTATAAAAAAAGCGGTGGTTTACATGGAGTTGGCTCCAGCGTCGTTGTTGCTTTATCTCGCTGGCTAGAAGTAGAAATCCACCGAGAAGGGAACATTTATAAACAACGCTTTGAATACTTGGTGGACAAGAATGGACAGGAACTTGTAGGTAAAGCGGTAACGGGCCTTGATATTGTAGGAAAGTCTAAGCGTACAGGGACAACCGTAACGTTCCAACCAGATCCGGAGGTATTTACAACCACTAAATTTGATTACGAAACCTTGCGTGACCGCTTCCGTGAAACAGCTTTTCTGTTGAAAGGCTTACGCATGGTGTTAATTGATAAACGTACGTCAGAGACACGTAAAGAAGAATTCTATTATGAAGAAGGCATTAAATCATACGTAGAGTATTTAAACGAGGGAAAAAACGCTCTCCATTCTGTTGTTTACTTTGATGGAGAGAAGGATAATGTGTACGTAGAGTTAGCCTTCCAATACAATGATGGCTATACTGAGACACTAGCTTCGTATGTAAATTCGATCCCTACAAATGATGGTGGAACGCATGTCACTGGCTTTAAAAATGCCACCACAAGGATTTTTAATGACTTTGCCCGCAAGAAAGGGTATATCAAAGAAAAAGATCCTAATTTGACCGGGAATGATTTACGTGAAGGTTTTCTAGGTGTGTTATCCCTGCAAATGTCTGATGTTCAGTTTGAATCACAAACGAAAGACAAATTGGGTAATGAAGAAGCACGTACCATTGTAGAACAGATTATCTCGGAAAAATTGGGCTTTTTCCTAGAAGAAAATCCGGAAATCGCTAAGCTATTAATTGATAAAGCATTAAAATCGATGCAAATTCGTGAGGAGCTTCGCAAACAAAGAGAAGCGTTGCGCGGGGACAAAAAGGGGAAGGGTACTAAGAAGCGTAAATCCATTTCTGAAAAATTTGCACCACCTCAATATAAAAATCCGAGTATTAATGAGCTTTTCCTAGTTGAGGGTGATTCGGCAGGGGGATCTGCTAAGCAAGCTCGTAACTCCGAATATCAAGCGATTTTTGGTTTGAAAGGAAAGCCGTTGAACACGGAGAAGGCTAAATTATCCGATGTTTTATCTAACGAAGAGTTCAGAACGATTTTAGAAGTGCTGGAGACAGATATCGGTGAAGAATTTTCCATAGAAAATTGTGCGTTTGATAAAATTATTATCATGTCAGACGCAGACGTGGATGGTTCGCATATCCAAGCGCTGTTATTAACCTTCTTCTTCCGATATATGCAGCCGCTTATTGCCTCTAATAAGCTTTATATTGCTCAGCCACCTCTTTATCAAGTAGCTAAAGATGGTGGAAAAGGCAAGAAGGGTGCAGAATCCTATTATTGCTGGGATGATGAAGAACTGGACATCGCTCTGAAAAAGTTAGGTAAAGGGGCAAAAATTACGCGTTATAAAGGCTTAGGTGAGATGAACCCAGATCAATTATGGGAGACGACAATGGACCCTGAGAACCGGAAGTTAATCCAAGTGTCTCTTGCAGATCGGGCTCACTGTGAAAAATTAATTACGGTTTTAATGGGCGATAAAGTCCCTCCTCGCCGTGAATGGATCGAAACCCATGTCACATTTGAAGTAGGAGAGGATGAGTAGCATGTTTTCTAATCGTTTAATTGAACAAAGCTTTGCAGAAATCATGGGAAAACGTTTTGGGGATTATGCCAATTTGGTTATCCTCTCACGCGCCATTCCAGATGCTCGCGATGGCTTAAAGCCGGTACAACGCCGGATTTTATATTCGATGTACGAAGAGAATAACACCTTTGATAAACCATACCGTAAAGCAGCAAAAACAGTTGGTTCCGTGATGGGTACCTACCATCCACATGGGGATGCCTCCATTTATGAGACTATGGTACGAATGGCACAATGGTGGAAGATGCGCCATGTGCTAATTCAAGGTCAAGGTAACTTTGGTAGCCTTGATGCCGATCCTCCAGCTGCGATGCGATATACCGAGGCACGCTTATCTGCACTGGCTAATGAATTATTGCGAGATATTGAAAAGGATACGGTACCTTTTATCCCGAACTATGATAATTCTACGGAGCAGCCTGCTGTTTTACCAGCACGGTTCCCTAATTTGCTGGTGAATGGAGCTTCTGGTATAGCTGTAGGTTTTGCTACGGATATCCCTACACATAATCTCGGAGAAGTAATTGATGCTACGATCGCAATGATGCGTAAACCGTCCATTACGACTGATGAGCTTATGGAATACGTCAAAGGCCCAGACTTCTCTAATAGGGGCATTGTCCAAGGCGTATCCGGTATTAAAAAGGCATTTGAGACCGGTAGAGGTCAGTTTATCATTCGTGGACGCGCTGATGTTGAAGAGGCCAAAGGGAACAAGCATAAGCGTATTGTGATTAGTGAGATCCCATATGACGTTGTTAAGTCGAAGCTAGTGGCTCAAATTGATGAGCTAGTTATGGAACGTAAGATTGAAGGTGCACTAGCTGTTCGAGACGAGACTGGGCGTAAAGAAGCTGAGCTAAAGAAGGTACGTGTCGTAATCGATCTGAAGAAAGAAGCTGACGCCCAAGCGATACTACATTATTTATATAAAAATACCGATTTACAGATTTTTTATAACTACAACATGAATGCTATTTATGAGGGCACCATCAAGCAGATGGGCCTCAAGCACCTACTGGATGCCTATATTTCACATCAAAAAGAGATGGTGACACGTCGATCTCAATTTGATCTAGACCGAAAAGAAAATCGTCAGCATATCGTCGAGGGATTAATTCATGCTAAGTCAATCCTTAGACAAATAGTAGATTCTATTATGGATTCGGAAGATCGTGCGGATGCCAAAAAGAATATTATTGATAAGTTTGGTTTTACTGAACTTCAAGCAGACGCTATTTTAAACATTCAACTAGCTTCTCTGACACGAATTGATATTGTAAAGCTTGAGAAAGAGCTACAGACGCTTGCGAAGGAAATAGAGGAGCTAAAAGCTATTCTAAGTAGTGAGAAAAAGCTAATTTCTGTTCTGGTTGCTGAGTTAAGTGAAATTAAGAAAAAATATAGTGAGCCACGTATGACCGAGATTCAGGGTGAAATTGAGGAAATTAAACTCGATTTATCGATGCAAATCCAGGTAGAGGATTGTATTGTGACAGTAACGCATGAAGGGTATGTTAAACGAGTTAGCCCACGTTCCTTTAAATCAATGGGTGGTTCTATTGAAACCTGCGGGGTAAAGGAAGGGGATAAGGTACGGACCTTCTGTGAAACCAATACTTCTCATACAGCACTATTTTTTACTCAGGATGGTAAATATTTCGCTATTCTGGTAAACGATATTCCTGATGCAAAATGGAAAGATATCGGGACAGCGCTGGTGAATGTGCTTTCTCTGGAGAAGGGGCAAAGAATTGTCGCTGTACATATTGTTGATAGCTTTGACAAGCCATTATATGTTTGCCATTCAACAAAAAGCGGCTTACTTAAAAAGACGGCGCTAAAAGAGTATGGAACCAACCGATCTGGTGCAGTAGTTGCTATTAAATTAAAGAGTAGTGAAGATCAAGTAAATCATGTTCATTTGATTAACGATGAGGGAGCGTTTGTTGGCGTCACGCAGGATGGCATGGTTATCCGCTTTTTACAAACGGAGGTATCGCCAACAGGTCGAGCTTCAAGTGGTGTCAAAGCGATTAACTTAGCAAAAGACGACCAATTAATTGACCTGCTGGTTACTGATATAGAAGATAATCGTGTCTTGCGAGTGTTAACTACAGAAGGAGTAGTGAAACGTACTTCCATTGCTCAAATTCCACTACAGGGTCGAGCTGGTAAAGGCTTACTTCTGATCCGCAGAAGAAAAATGAATCCGCATCAGATCAAGGCGATTTTGTTGGAAGACCCCAATTCCCCTAAGTGGATTCTTGTCACAAAACGTGGAGATTTGATACCTGTAGAAGCAGATCAAGTGCCGATATCGGAACAGGGTGGAATTGGTCGCACAGTTGTTGAAGAGGCTTATGACCACGTTTTGTTAGAAGCCACAATTCCATCACATGATGAAAAAGAGTCGGATGACGAAGGATAAATGGAGTCAGCAATACAAACGATTACTTTTTCATCCAACTAAGATTAGCAGCCAAGAGAAATCCTTATACGGGAACATCATTGAAGGGATGACGGAGAAATGTTAAAACCATTTGAGCGGTTTACAAGTGAATTGAACTGGCAACAGGTATCATTATTGCTTGATACCGTAATGTATTTTGAAGATGCTTTAAAATATCTATCAATTCCGAGTCAGTCAGGGGAATCAATTTCTGTACCTTTGCATCCTGAGACGTTACGATTAATGTTAGAGGAATTTGAGGAAGAGCAAGCGTTCGAGAAGAAACTCGTGACGTTTGATTTTGCCTGGACGAATGAAGAAGAGAGCCAAGGCCTTGTGTACGTTACATTGCCGTCAGGAAAAGAATTAACGCAACGAACCAATATAAAGGATTTTTCAATGGTATAAAAAAGACAGAGCACAAGAGGTAGTAAAGCAAATAAGCCGTTGTCCAAACCGTGGACAGCGGCTTTTGCAATGTACGATAGAAAAATAGCTTATTTCCGGGGGAATGAACTCCTTTCATTAGTTACTCAGAACAAAGGTAAGGGAAGTCGTAATGCTTTTTTCAAAGCTGGACAAACTAAAGCTGAGGTGATTATCGTGGAAAAAAGTATGAACGTAAACGGAAGAGAATTTCATTTTGCAACGACATATGATGGAGATTCTCAATATGATGTACAGGTGCGTAGTGGAGTAAAGATTGTCAGCTCATTTAAAATATATGCTGAATCTGAGCAGGATGTATTCCCAGCAGCATTAGCGCATATGGAGTCTGATATCGAAATGGGAAATTTGCAACTATAATAATGTGATATGCGGCATTTTGAGCACACACAAACAAGCATGAATAGATGAAAGTGATTGCTTTCTACAGAACGGTTATGTATTGTACAACAGAAGCCCGGAGTGAAGGATAAGCCGGGTTTTTGTTGTGGGTAAAAGAGCTGATCAGTTATCCCCTTTCTTTTTAGTTAAAAAAGTGATACAACAAGGAAAGGGAGCAGATAACGGAGGACTATATAACGATGAATATAAGAGAAGAGCAAACATGGATAGATAAAGTGAAAGAATGGCAAAAAACAGATGGAAATTCGTTGCTTGTGACAGAAGTAGAGGCAATTCATACCTTGCAATATATAGAAGAAAAACGAGAACAACTACTACATATTCTCAAACAGGATTCTGACGATGAGAAAGAGCAAAAACAGATGGTAGGAGCAGATCAAATTGAACTGGATCAAGCAGAGGCAACAGTACTTACTATCCTAGCTCAGATACGTTGGAGGAAGACACAGCAAATTTCGTTGGTAGAGGAATGGCTAAAAAAAGCGAGGAAATTGGATCCAGATAACCAACAAGCAGCTTCTTTACAAGCAGAAATATATCTGCATTCTTTATTGCAATCCTTAAAAGAAACAGCTCAATTTCCTACTATTCGCGAGACTGACAATGCAGCTACACGCAAAAAAGTGACGGCTCAATTCGTTATCCAGATTCAAGAACGTCTTGACGATTTGGTTAATTGGGAGGATATGTTACAAGCAGGTACGCAAGCTGCCCAGCTTTCTATGAATACCCTACTTCAGCAAAAATATAAGTCTTTGCGTGAGGGTACATTGGAGCTAGAGGAAGCATTAATCTTGTTGCATAAGGAGGCGCAGAAGTATGCCGACTCCGTACAAGGATTATTTTACTCTTCCGAATTGTTGGCTCGACTTCAGCAAGCCAATAAAAAATTGCAGGAGATTGAGCAATCAATTCGTGAACAACTCACACCTACACAAGCAGAAGTAGACTTACAAGATCATATTCCAGCGATGGAACAAATTGATCAATTAGTGGGTTTAACCGATATGAAAAAGAGGGTAAAGCAACTCGCGCAATTTTTACAGTACCAGCGAATCCGTACAGAAAAGGGCTGGGAGTTGGCCGATCCATTGGAATTACACGCTGTATTAATGGGGAATCCTGGTACGGGGAAAACGACATTGGCACGCCTTTTAGCCACACTTTATCATGAATTAGGCTTATTAGAACGGGCAGAAGTAATAGAAGTTGATCGATCTCAGTTAGTGGGTGCATATGTAGGTCAATCAGAACAAAGAACGATGGAAGTGATTAAAAAAGCGGTAGGCGGTGTTTTGTTTATTGATGAAGCCTACAGCTTAAAACGAGCAGAGTCCAGCGATAGTGATTACGGGCAGGTTGTGATTGATACGCTTGTTTCTGCAATGACAAGCGGTGAGTATAGTGGTAAGTTCGTACTCATATTAGCAGGGTATCCAGAAGAGATGCGAAACTTCCTACGGGCAAACCCTGGTTTACGAAGTCGTTTCCCGGAAAGTAATCACTTTACGTTGCCTGACTTTACGACAGATGAGTTATTACAAGTAGCCGAGCAAGTGGCAGAGCGTAATGATTTCATTCTACGTCCTGATACTAAAATTTCTATTCAGCAGCGCTTAGAGAAAGAGAGGGTTGATGAAACCTTTGGGAATGCTCGTACTGCCAAGAATATCATTTTAGATGCTATCTTTGCCAAAGGGAGTCATGTAGTCGATACAGAAGTAATTAGAATTCCTGATTTTACAATCCTTACACCAGTTGATGTAGAAGCCAATTCATCGTGTAAAGAAGTAAAAATCAATAATCTTTCCGCAAAACAACGATTGGATCAAATGATAGGACTTGTGGAAATGAAAGCTGAATTAACCAAGGTGGCTGCATTTGTGTCTATTCAGCGTTCGCGTCAAGAAAATGGTTTGCCAGCTGTTCCTGTCGAATTGCATGCTGTGTTTACGGGTAATCCAGGAACAGGAAAAACGACGGTAGCACAATTATATGCACAAATATTACAAGAAGTAGGCTACCTCAAGCGAGGGCATCTCGTAACAGTTGGTCGTGCTGATCTTGTGGCAAACTATGTTGGGCAGACAGCAAGTAAGACTAAGCGGAAAATTAAAGAGGCTCTAGGTGGTGTCTTATTTATTGATGAAGCCTATGCATTGATGTCTTCTAGTGAAAATGATTACGGGCAAGAGGCTGTGAATACGCTGGTTGAAGAGATAAGCAAGCACGGTGAAAATTTGGTTGTTGTCCTAGCAGGTTATCCATACGATATGCAAAAATTTATCGATAGCAACCCAGGTCTTTCCTCACGGTTTAAAAAGTATTTCCGATTCCCCGATTATACAGCTTCCGAGCTTTTATCGATTATTACACAATTTATTCAGGACAATAGCTATGAGGTAACGGATGAAACGCAAGAACGCCTAGCAGAGCAATTAGGAACGTGGAGTGAACAGGGAAGAATCAAAGGTAATGGGCGTTTTGCTAAAAATATGGTGCAAGAAGCAATGCAGGAGCAGGCATTACGACTAGCAGCAGAAGAAAAGTCAGATTGGACAAAAGAGGATTTAAGCTTACTGACATGGGAAGATTTTAGTAAAGCTATTGAGCGTATGTTATCGACAAAATGATGGAAAAAGACAGGGACCTGTGAGCGTACCCCTGTCTTTTTTTACTGAATATATGAGAAGCGAAGAGGAAATCGTTCCTTTACTAATCGCGTTGGTACTTATTGTTAGAAGCATCTATATTAATCGGTTTGAGTGGAAGGATTCACGCGATCTTGAGATTTCAATGAACCTACTATATAACCGATAATCGCTCCTAGAATCGCTGGAATAACCCAGCCGATTCCAACTGAATATAAAGGAAGAATTTGCAACCATTCTGTAATCTTACCCAAGGTAAAACCAAAGGCATGCAAGCAATCCACTAGACTAATGATTCCAGCGAGCAGAACACTATATACATATACCTCTTTATATCCTTTTATTTGTTTATGAATCAGAGATAAAAGGATCAGTACGATTGCAATTGGATATAATCCGGCCAAGACAGGTACTGAGTAAGAAATAATTTGATTTAAACCTAAGTTAGCAACTATTAAGCTAAATACACATAAAATGCTAATTGCAACTTTATAGCTCAAGGCAGGAATAAGAGTAGAGAAAAATTGACCGCACGCTGTAATAAGCCCAATCGAAGTTGTTAAGCATGCTAAGGTAATAGCGGTGCCAAGCAACACGACGCCCGATTGTCCAAACAAATAGGCTACAACCGTTGTTAAAATTTGGCCACCATTAGTAGAGACACCTAATATAGAGCTACCAGCTCCCAAATATGCTAAAGCCATATATACAAGGGCTAAGGCAACTCCGGCAATGGAACCTGCTTTAACTGTAGCCATGGTAATGCTCTTTTTATCCGTAATTCCTCGACTTTGTATAGAAGAAATCACGACAATTCCGAAAACTAAGGCACCTAATGTATCCATAGTTAGATAACCTTCGAGGAATCCCTTGAAAAATGCATTGTTCATGTAGGCTTCTGAAGGTACAGGAAAATCACCTAACGGCTTAAAAATACTCCGAACAAACAATATTGCGATAATTAGCAATAGTGTGGGTGTTAAGACTTTTCCGATGCGATCGACCAACTTTGTAGGATTCAGACATAGCCAGAACGTAATTGCCATATAGACGATCGAATATAAAAGCAAAGGTAAGCTGCTTCCCTTTAGAGAGTCCGACAGCAAAGGACTAAGACCAATCTCATAGGCAACGCTAGCTGTTCGCGGAATTCCAAAAAAAGGACCAATAGCAAGATATATTAGAGTAGGAAAAATAATACCGAATAGCGGATGAACCCGACCTGCAATAACCTTTAAATCGCCTGATGTTGTTGCGGTGGCAGCAACTGCTAAGATAGGAAGACCTACTCCAGTTAATACAAATCCGAGAATGGCTATCCAGACGCTTGTCCCAGCCGTTTGTCCTAGTAAAGGAGGAAATATCATATTGCCTGCTCCGAAAAATAGAGCAAACAGCATCAATCCAATTGTGACTGTTTCTTTCTTTGATAATTGCTTTTGTTTCATAAGGTAGGTAGACTCCTTGCAATAGATTTCTTATTCAATTAATTTATCACACATTGAAAAAAGCATACGTGTTAATTTTTTTAATAATGTTACCGTTTTGTGAATAAAATCTGTTTTTATTGATAATTCCCACTCTTTTGTTTGAAGGTTTATACTATTACGAATTGTTTCGAGTTGTTTTTCCTGATGTTACCACTTTATTTACATAAGGGAAAGCCTTTGGGAAAGAATAAAAGGAAAACAACGGAAAGTAGGAGAAATGATGCCGCGAATCGTATCAATCGGCACAGCAAGTCCACACTATATTATTACGAAGCAGGAGAGTAAGGAATTCTCGCGTCGTTTCTTTCAAGAGCATTTTTCTGATATCGATCGTCTATTACATGTATTTGAATCAGCAGAAATTGAAAATAGAAGCTTCGCCACTCCGCTAGAGTGGTTCGAACAGCCGCATGATTGGGCAGAAAAAAATCGGTTATACGTGCAGCAAGCATTAGAATTAAGTGTGCGTGCAATTGAACAGTGTTTAGAGAAAGCTGGAGTTTCAGCTGACACGATAGATCATGTGGTAATGGTCAGCTCAACAGGGATAGCTAGCCCTAGCCTAGACGCACTCTTATTCAATCGATTACCGTTTCGCTCAAATTTGAAGCGAACACCTGTATGGGGACTAGGATGTGCAGGAGGAGCAGCAGGATTAGCCAAAGGATATGCGTTTGCGAAAGCACATCCAACGGAACGTGTACTTGTCTGTTGCGTCGAATTGTGTGGTTTAACCTTTATACATGGAGATCGAAGTAAAAGTAACCTAATAGCCACCAGTTTGTTTGCAGATGGGGCTGCTGCTGCATTGCTGTACGGAGATAAGCAAAAAGTACATGATCATTCACCTGCTATTTTGTCAACACATTCAACTATCTGGCGGGATACAGTTGATGTTATGGGATGGGATGTGAGGGAAGAAGGCTTGCGGGTAGTCTTTTCTAAAGACATTCCGTCACTTGTAAAAGATAAAATCAAGCCGGAGATGGAGAGTTTCCTGAGAAGGGAAGGACGGGCTCATTGTCGTATTGATCACATAATTGCTCACCCAGGGGGAAGTAAGGTTCTACAAGCCTATGAGCAGGCCCTTCAACTGCCACCAGATAGGTTGCGCCATGCAAAAGAGGTACTACGAGATCACGGGAATATGTCTTCTTGTACCGTCCTATTTGTGTTAGAAAGAGAGATGAGAGAAGAACATCAGCGAGGAGAAATAGGATTGCTTTTAGCTCTTGGACCTGGATTTTCTTGTGAGCAGGTGTTGTTGGAATGGTAACTGTTTTTATGCTGGTGCTTGTGATCGTAATTTTCCAACGTTGTATCGAGTTGGTGATAGCAAGAAGAAATGCGCGCTATATGAAGGAAGCAGGAGGATATGAGGTAGCTGCCGGGCATTACAAATGGATTGTGAGTTTACATGTAGGTTTTTTCATTAGCTTGATTGGTGAGGTACTGCTTCGAGTATCTACTGATTCTATTCCATTTTACTTTTGGCCATTTTGCGTATTTTGTCTCGCCCAGATACTAAGAATCTGGAGCATTCGAAGTTTGGGACATTTTTGGAATACAAGGATCTTTGTTTTAGACGGAAAAAACCCGATTGTTCGAGGTCCTTATCGCTACATCCGTCATCCAAACTACTTGGTTGTATTCATAGAAGTAGGAATGCTCCCTCTTACATTTGGTGCTTGGAAAACAGCATTAATCTTTACAGTAGCCAACGCCATGATAGTAAGCGTTCGGATTTCAGCAGAGGAACAAGCTTTGCAAAAAGCATATAAGTATGAAGCATGGATGAAGGAGAAAGGGAGATTTTTTCCAGTGAGAAAACAGAGAGAATGATGGGGCTGTAATGTAAAAACTCGGCTTATCGCATATGTGAGTAGCAATAGCCGAGTTATACTTCATTATGCTTGCTGAGAATGACGTAACAGCGTTAAGATTTCTTCCTTCACAAGCAGAAACTCTGGAGATAACAGCATTTTTTCCCGACGAGGTCGTTCAAATGGTACCGAAATTGTGGCAGCTACTTGGGCTGGCTTTGCTGTGAGTACATAGATTTTATCGGATAAAAAAATGGCTTCGTCAATGCTATGTGTGATTAAAAGCACGGAGCGCTTATGCTTTTCCCAAATGGATAGTAACCAATTTTGCATGTCAGTACGACTAAGTGCGTCTAAGGCTCCAAAGGGCTCATCCAAGCAGATTAGTTCCTGCCTGCTTAACAATGCGCGCAAGAAAGCGACTCGTTGTTGCATTCCACCGGACAGCATGTGAGGATAAGCTTTTTCATATCCGTCTAATCCAACCTTCGGCAACCATTCACGTGCCAGCTTGAGCGTTTCTTTACGTGATACACCTTCTATTTCTAAGGCTAGTCCGACGTTTTCTTCTATTGTACGCCAAGGAAGTAAGCTAGAGGATTGCGGCATATAGCTAATGTGACCTGTTTCACCAGTAACCTGTTTACCTTCAATTGTAATGCTACCGTGTATTGGTGATAAAAGACCTCCAATAATATGAAATAATGTGCTTTTTCCGCTGCCAGATGGTCCGATTAAGGAAACAAACTCACCTTTTTTTACTTCTAAAGAAATCTGTTGAAGCACTTCAATAGTGCATCCCGAATCTGTAAAGGAGTGTGAGACTTGCTTAACGACAAGTGCAGAGTCGGGAGTATATGCAGATTTTAGTGTAGATGTAGACGCTATATTTTGCTCTGGAGTCATGTCCATACTTATAGATGTGTGGATGTCATTACTCACGCTTGTTCACTTCCTTTTTTATTGACCTCAAATTCTCTAGCCTTACTTATTCGATTGCCATCGGAGTGTCCAGCGTTCTAAGAGGCTAATCAAGCCAAATAACAAGCAGCTAACAATTACAATGAGAAACATCGTTACAAATACACGATCAGCACGAAATGATGCTTTTGCCATCAGCATATAGACGCCAATTCCTTTTTGCGATCCTAACCATTCAGAAATGACGGCACCCATAACACTGTAGGTTGCCGATATTTTTAGTCCAGAAAACATGGAAGCAAGCGAGTGAGGTAACTCTAGCTTCCAGAAAATTTGTTGACGAGTTGCTCCAATCATTAGCATATATCGTTTTATTTGAGGGTCGGTTTGCGCAAGTCCAGTCATTGTAGATAAGGTGACGGGAAAAAAGCAGACCAACGTAATCAAAATCATTTTTGGCAATAAACCAAAGCCAAACCAGATCATCAAAAGAGGAGCTAAAATAATGGTCGGTATGTTTTGACTTAGGATGAGTAATGGATATAAGGCAGCCTTAATGGGCGGAGTCACATGTAATAAAAAGGCCAGAATAAGACCAGCTGTGCTCCCAATTGCAAAGCCAAGCAAGGTGATTTGTAAGGTAGCCCACAAATGTTGCGTGAGTTGAGGCGCTTGATTCCAGCCTTCTTGGAAAATAACAAGGGGACTTGGTAAAAACCATGCTTCGGGTTTCCAAATAAACGTCGCAAGCTGCCAGATAAAGAGAAACAGGAAGACCGCAAGAACGGGCGGCCATCCTGTTGTAAATAGACGACGATTTTTATTCATGGACGATATTTCTCCGTCAATACATCCATAGAAGCTAACCCATCAGCACGGTGATAAATTTTGATTTGGGAGATTACGGACGGGCAACCAGCCTCAACCATGACATCATTCATCTTTTTTACGATAGCAAGCAGTTCTTCCAACTCACCCTCCATCGTGGTTTCTAACGGGCTAACTAAATACTTTACCCCTGATTGCGAAATGACTTCAATTGCTTTGTCTACAAAGGGAATGACCCCTTCACCTTGAGGTGTAGTAGGGATAATTTGAATGCTAACTAAGGCGTTTGCCATCTGGAATCGCTCCTCTATGTGATATGCCTCGCTTATGGTTTTGGTAAAAAGTCATTGGTAAATGCTTTGTCTACATCAAGCGGTTTTTCCAATAAGTGATGTTCAACCATCCAGTCGGAGTAGCCTTGCCATACATCGCGTTTTTGTTCTCCCCAACGTGGTGCATCATCTTGATAACGTGGACTTAACCATTTTTGGCTTGCTTGTACCAATTTTTCGTCCAAATCTGGAACGTGCTTAAGGAGGATATTAGCCGCTTCTTCTGGATGTTTACCAGCATATTGATATCCCATGGAGGTTGCTGCCATGAAGGCTTTAACTATCTCTGGCTTCTCTTGAATCATTTTTTCATTAGTAATGAGAACAGGGGTATAATAATCTAGTTTATCCGAATATTTATTAACGTATATCATATTTATTGGTTCATTGCGTAACTCTGCCTCAATGCCCGTCCACGCGTAAAAAATCCAAGAGAAGTCAATATCGCGTTTTACAGCAGTAAAGTAATCCGCTTCGCCTACATTAATAATGTTTAGCTTATTTATATCGGCTTTTTCTAGGCTCATTAGAGATTGTAAAACAGCTTTCTCACTTGGAGCACCATAGCCCCCGTAGGTTTTTCCTTCAAAATCTTTGGGAGACAAAATATTCTTGCCCACAGGTGAAGCAAAACCAGAAGTATTATGCTGAATGACAGCTGCAAGCGACACGATAGGTACGTTTTGAGTTCGTGCTTGCGTGACGCCCTCTTGATAGCTTACTCCAAACGGAATTTCACCGGTGGCCACCATCGTATCAGCCCCGTTCATGCCGGGTTGAACAATTTCTACATCCAGCCCTTGCTCGGCAAAGTAGCCTTTTTCAAGAGCGACATATAATCCGGTGTGATTCGTATTAGGTGTCCAATCAAGGACGACCTTACTTAGAGTTTTGGCAGGGGCTGCTTCAGGTGACTTCTTGTCGCTTGGTGTATCTGGTGTAGCAGATTGTCCACAAGCTGTTAAAGCGAATACGAGCAAACCAGAAAGGAAAGTAGCAGTAAAACGTTTACCATTTCTCATAAATCCCGAAACCTCCATGTTGTTTGGTAGACAACAAAAAAACGCAACCTGTCCTGGAAGCGTTCATGTAAGAAGATATCAGAAGCTTACTTCCCTACGCTGGCATTATCCAGATCAGGTTATGGGTCAGTATTAAAGGTAATACACTCTCAGCCGGCCAATTCCAGCTCCCCGAAGCGTTTTGTAGTTGTTATCATTACTGCCATCATATACTCAATCGGAACGTTTGTCTATAAAGCAATACAATTCAATGATCGATCATATTCGTTTTGTTAGTTATGAAAAAATTCTGTATTTTATGTAGGCTGATGGAATGATTATGAGAAGAACATGCGCTGTATTTCGAGCTACAAAAGCGCTTGTCACAAATACTTTACTATGTTATAACTTTAGTTAGCTAATATACTAAAGCGTAGGTGAACGTCATGCTATTATTAAATGGAGTTATACTTTCGGTAATTGTGATTGTTATATTGTCGCTGTTGCGATTAAATGTCATATTTGGTTTGATCGCCGCTTCCATAACAGCAGGTCTGGTTGCCGGTGTTTCGTTAACTGACACCATCCAGTTGATGGTGCAGGGGATGAGTGGGCAATTAGAAACAGCACTCAGCTATATTTTACTTGGGATGTTTGCAGTTATGATCGCCAAGTCTGATATCACATCCTTATTAGTAAATAAATTATTGGTGGTATTGCGTGGAAAACGTGGTATCTTGCTCATGTCCATTGCTACAGCAGCCTGTTTGTCTCAAAATGTAGTACCAGTGCATATTGCCTTTATTCCCATTCTAATCCCGCCCTTATTGACCTTGTTTACTAAAATGCAAATAGACCGGCGTGCTGTTGCTTGTGCGTTAACATTTGGTTTGCAAGCACCTTATCTCATGCTTCCAGCGGGCTTTGGCTTGATCTATCATCAGATTGTTGTATCTGAAATGGGGAAAGCTGGTATGACGATCGCTGTGACTGAATTTCCAAAAGCGATGCTTATTCCAGGGATCGGGATGATTATTGGGTTATTGGTGGCATTATTCATTAGTTATCGAAAATCCAGAACATACCAAATGATATCTAAGGATATTGAGAATGAGGAGAAGAAGCAAGTATTACGTTTTACGAAGCGGCATGCGTTCACCCTAGTAGCCATTCTCTTAGCCTTGACAGTGCAATTATTGACCAAGTCACTTATTATCGGTTCGCTTTCGGGAATTGTCTGTCTATTTGTTTTCCGCGTGGTACCATGGAATTTGGGGGACGATGTGGTGCAACGAGGTGTTGCTATGATGGGGTTTATCGCCTTTGTTATCCTACTTGCGTCTGGCTATGCTACAGTGTTAAAAGAAACAGGAGCTGTTCAGCAACTAGTAGGATCTGGAGTGGAATATTTTGGTCAAAACCGTTTTTTAGCTAGCGTTATCATGCTATTGATCGGTTTAGTGATTACAATAGGTATTGGTTCTTCATTTGGTACAGTCCCAATTATTGCTGCTATTTTTGTACCGCTTTGTGCTGGACTGGGCTTCTCTGTACTAGCTACGGCCGCGTTAATCGGTACAGCAGGTGCTTTGGGGGATGCGGGATCTCCAGCTTCCGATAGCACCCTAGGACCTACCTCAGGATTGAATGCAGATGGGCAACATCATCATATCTGGGATACGTGTGTCCCTACGTTTCTTCATTATAATATACCCTTGTTTTTATTTGGATTACTAGCTACCTTTCTCCTGTAATTCTCGCAAGGCAGAAGCTAGACCGCATGGAATGTGGAAATACCCATGCCTATAATGACAAGCTCTCGGCTAACTCCTAAATAATGTAGTGAATATACCTAAAATGATAGGTAAGTCTTTTTCGTTGAAAAAGACTTTTTTTGTATCTATCTACCTATACGTAGCGAAAAAAACAGGTCCAATTACTCTAGTATGAAGTTCCTGGTTCTGTAAATCTAAAAAGATAGGGAAAATCTTTGATGTTGTTCCCAAATAATCTTGTCAAGTAAGCACCATGATTCATTTCCAAGGTCACGAGTAATGAAATTTCGTACTGCCTGTTAGAAAGAGTATGAGTAAATCAGAGGGGATAAGAGATGTCGCGAATACTGGTACATCCGCATCTGTTGCAAGAATTGGGGCATGAATACAAACGAGCTGCACAGGAGTGGAGTGAAATAGAAGGACGTTTGCATCATGCAATGGAAAGTCTTACCTGGGAAGTTAGGCAACAATCACAGTTGGAGGATAATTGGCGTGCGGTCCGTGCTCTAATGGAGCAACTACAAGCGCACTCCAACGATTTAGCTAAGCGTCTGGTAGAGTCTGCCGAACGCTTCCAACAGATTGATAGAGAAAGTGCAGAACGATTAACGATTACAATGGAGCATATTCGACATCAATTGAGAGAACAGGGAGCCGTGCTGGCAGTAACAAGCGAATCACGATTTTTTCCGCAGCAGGATATGCAACGACATTTAGCTACATTGGGTACAAATGAACAGTTGCCAATGGCACGCTTTCAGTTTGTACGGGAAAATATACAATTTCTTGATGCTTCTTTACATGATGGATATGGCGTGGATACAAATGAAGAGGATCAGGTTGAGCCTTCTGTATCTGGATTGGTTAAGGTAAGTGAAAAAATTCCACGGTCCTAAATACTACCACTACTACTAAGTCGGAAGCCGATTATTTTGACTCTACACGCAGTAAAGTAAACAAACTGCTTCTGCCCCGTTTTTTTTACAACAGGAGGATAAGGAGAATCGGTTATGAGTTATGATTTACCAGCGACACATCGAACCCCAGCTCTTATCATTTATCTGATTGATGTGAGTGGTTCCATGTGTCTACCAATGGGAGATAAACGCAGGATTGATGTGGTGATGGAGGCATTATCTGCTACCATTCGACAGATGATTTTTCGTTCTACTAAAGGAACTCGTATGTCGCCACGTTATCGTATAGCAATATTAGCATACAGCGATGAAGTATATGATTTGTTGGATGGAATCCGAGGAATAGATGAAGTAGCCCGGTTGGGGAAGTTGCCTGAAATAAGCCCACGTAGATTGACAGACATGGCCAAAGCGTTTAAACAGGTTGAAAAATTATTGCTAGAAGAGCTACCATTTCTGCAAGATTCTCCGGCTCCTCTGATCTGTCATATGACTGATGGTGCAGCAACCGGGGAGGATCCCGAGCCTGTGGTGAAACGAATCATGCAAATGGCAGTTCCCGATGGACATGTGCTTGTTGAAAATATTTTTATATCCGAAGAGGTATGCGATGATGAGATGGCCGATGTGAAGCGTTGGGATGGAATCATGCCAGATACAATCATGAGAGATGAACATGCCAATAGACTACGTTCGATGTCTTCTGTTTTACCGGAGAGCTATCGTGAAATGATGAGTGAGTCCATGTATCAATTAAAAAAGGGTGCGTTGCTAATGTTTCCGGCTACCAGTCCAGAATTGGTGTCTTTAGGGTTTCAAATGTCGGCAGCAACCCCCGTTCGTTAAAGACAGGTGATGCGATGTGAAACAAGCCTATCGTTATGGAAAAATACATCAACATACAGAGCTGTCTGTAACGAGAGAATCGGAACAATTTGTCTGGAGATACGCGTACGCCCGTGCTACGGAAACGCAACATGCCCAAGAGAAGGGGCAAGATTATCTTACGTTTGCTAGAAACGAGCAATCTTTTTTATTTGCATTGTGTGATGGCGTGTCACTTTCTTACTGTGGGGAACTCGCAGCAAAAATGCTAGGGGATGCACTTCTGGATTGGCTTGCTTCCGATGTCATTAATAAAGAGCAGGAGGAAGAGTTTCTTCTCCAACAGTTGGAATTACATTTACAAGCGTTAACCACTGTAACCAATAGAATCGTAGTCAATCATCCATTACCTTCAGATATTAAAGGCTTGCTCAGAGATGTATTAGAAGCGAAGCGATCACATGGTAGTGAAACAATGTATATTTGCGGACGCATTGATTTACCCTCGCATTCCTTTCCAAAAGGAAGAATTCTATTCGCTTGGCAGGGGGATTTGCGGTTACGATTATTTAGTCAAGAACAGGAAATAACAGAATGCTTACAAGCAACCTGTAATACACAGGAGCGTTGGTCAACATTACATGGGCCTGTGGGAGGAAAACCACATTTATTTCAATCCAGTTTGGCTGGACAACATTGTTTTACACGAATGATAGCCTATACAGATGGCTTAGCCACATTAGATAAATGCTATCCGCTCCCGACAGACAACGAGCTACAGTCCATGATTCTTCAAGCTAGTGACAGTCCGCTTAGCGATGATATTGCACTATTGGATGTTAGCTGGAATCAGACAGACTCGTTTACCCCATACGATAAGACGGGACACAAAAGAGAGTGGTTCGCTTGGCTTGCGCGATAAAATCAATAGCATTGTAAGGAGGCTAGTATGAAAAATCCGATTGAATCTATTTCAATCACGGATAAACAGCTATACTTTTTAGCATGCCTAACTGGTGCTGATCAAGTACTGGGTATAGCAGAGCCTTATGCTGGATATCTAACTGAAGACTTGCAAGAGGAATGGGACCTAATAAAGACAGAGCTATTACAAAAGGGGTATATATTTGAGGATGAGACAGGCCTGTACATAAATGAGATCGTGAATTCACTTGTAGCCCCATGTGGACATGCGACAACGTGCTGTTACTTTCGTTACACTGATAAACATAAAGAAGCATATGAGGGGTACTTTCATTTCGACCGAGAAGTTGTAGTTGAGAAGATAGCGGCATTGGGTGGTAAAAATGTATATGAGTTACGAGCTTTAGGTGAACCCATACAAGCCAGTAAAACAATGTGTAATCGAATCAGAAAAAACCCTGAGGAAAAAGTAATGGTTCCATCTATTGAGTTACCAAATGCTATTTTTCAACAAATTAGAGGAACGGTAGAAACAGCTTCTATTAATGAGATTTGTGCCACTATATTAGATTATGAGTGCCATAAAGATGCAGCAGAGGCGTTTGCTCACTCCTTAAAAGCTCAATGGTGCGAGGGGCAATTAATCACAATGTCATGGCATCAAAATGAATGGAGCTTAAATGGAATGACGTTTCTTACTTCTAGTATTGCAAATTGGTTAATCCGTCTATTTGTTAAGGAACGAGAGGACTGGGTATGTATTTCTCCTAGCTCTCATATGGAAATGGATGAGGTTTTACAGGAGATCATTTTAGAAAAGCTAGTCGTTCAGACGATCTAGTAAAAATGGTGGGAAAATGGATAAAATCATTGTGACAATTGTAACAAATGCTGATAAGAGTAAGTGGCCGGATTTTGAATTGCCGACTCATATTCCTTGTCAAATGATTGCTGAAAAGATTTCTCGCATGATAAAAGAGGGAGAGTCTCAAAGAGTGACTGACGTAACCTATATGCTGGAAGTGAAAGTGGGAGAACATGAATGGAAAATTCTTTCATCGGAGGCCACATTGTTCGAGCTAGGTGTCAGGTCTGGAGCATATCTGAGAGTACAGCGTAACTTTTCTACTGGTAACAAAGGCCAAACAATTGAAGGTTGGCGTTCTTTATACCAACAACAAATACCTGAAGATGAACATGTACACACTCGAAATGAGAAAAAAGACAAAAACAAGAGCGAGTCAAAAGGGTATGTGTGGAAGACCTTATAAACTAATACAGGGGAGGGGGAGCAGGAATGGCCTATGACTATTTTCAGCGATCACCACGCTTAAAGCGTACATTACCCAAACAAACAGTAGAAATCCATCGACCACCTCTTGTTCCCCAACCGCCTGCTTTCTCTATCATTTCTATCTTAATTCCCATCATTATAACGGGAATTTCGCTTTTTGCTTATTTATATATCGGATCGAGAATGAATACGGGAAACAAGAATTTTTTCGTATTTCAGATGATTTTTATGAGCGCTATGATTGTTTCATATACGGTTCCGGTCTTTACCTATCTTTATAACAAGAGGAATTATCGTAGACAGGTAGAAACACGAACCAATCAGTACCAAGAAGTGTTGGAGAAACATAGACGGGAGTTAATAGAGTTACAAGAGGAACAGCGAACCATTATGCACGAATTGAACCCGTCTGTACGGAAGTGTATACAGCGAATAGAAGAGAGAAGCAGCTCTTTATGGGAGAGATCCACACGTGACGAGGATTTTTTACGTTTGCGTATGGGAGAAGGAACGCTACCAGCTACCTATCAGATTATAGTGCCAAAACAGGAAGGCTATGAGACAGATCCGTTAGTTGAAGAAGCTCAAAATTTGTCTCGAACCTTTGGAAGGGTTGAGTCGGTTCCTATCCAACTCCCCCTCTTTCAATCTAAAGTCATAGGCGTGGTAGGTGAGCAGGAAGCCGTTCTGAATGCTATCAGGGTTATGGTATTGCAGATGGTTACACACCACTCTCCTGATGAAGTGAAAATCGCTACCTTTTATCCAGAATGGGAAGAGGAGCAATGGAAATGGCTACGCTGGTTACCGCATACTTGGAATGATGAACAGACATTGCGGTTTGTTGCCCAGGAAAAAGGCTACGCTCATCAACTACTAGACTTTTTGTACAGTCAGTTAAACCGACGAAAAATGACGAGGGCTACTGATTTTCGTAAAGCGGTAGAGCTACCTTGTTGGGTGTTTATCCTGTCAGCTCCCCATCTAATTGAGGACGAGCCTATTTTGCCATTACTTTTAAAAGAGGCAGAAGCAATTGGTGCATGTACGATTTTACTGGCGGATAGTAAAGACTCGTTGCCTATGCAGTGTCAGTTAATTGTTGAAGTGCAGGGTGACCGTGGTACCTGTAAGGAAACTGTGACAGGTGATGCTACTGGCATTGGAGATGGAGAGATTGCATTTACAGTAGACGCTCTCCCTTTAGATACAGTGGAGCATGCTGCGCGAATGATGGCAAGTATGAAGGTAAAGCGTTCTACGGCAGCAGAAATTCCTCAGCTATTACCGTTGTTTGACCTTTTGGGTATTGAAAAAATAGAAGATTTGGATGTAGCTGCTCTCTGGCGAGGGAATCGGTTCCCTGAATCATTACCAGTTCCAGTTGGAGTGCGAACGGGTGGGAAAAAAATTCTACTAAATCTACATGACAAAATAGAGCGACGTGGACATGGTCCACATGGATTAATAGCTGGTACAACAGGTTCTGGAAAAAGCGAGGTTATTCAATCCATCGTGGCGTCACTAGCAGTTCACTATCATCCTCATGAGATGGCTTTTTTATTGATTGACTATAAAGGCGGGGGAATGTCTAACACGTTTAGAGATTTACCACATGTAGTTGGCTCTATTACCAATCTGGATGACCGACTCTTAGAAAGAGCAATGGTTTCGTTACGAGCCGAGTTAATTCGTAGGCAAAAAATCTTGAATGAAGCGGGAGATCTTCAGCACATTGATGAGTATTATGAAACAGCATGGCGAACGACTCATCCTCTGCCTCACTTGGTTATTATTATTGACGAGTTTGCTCAACTAAAAAAAGAGCACCCGGAGTTTATGAATGAATTAATATCAATTGCAACCATTGGTAGAACACTAGGAGTCCATTTAATCCTAGCTACTCAGAAACCCGGTGGTGTTGTCGATGATAAGATATGGAGTAATGCCCGTTTTCGTATTTGTCTAAGAGTTCAGGATGATGCAGACAGTCGGGAAATGCTAAAGATACCGGATGCAGCATGGATCACAACGCCTGGGCGTGGCTACTTACAGGTGGGCAGTAATGAGGAATTTGATTTGCTCCAGTTTGCTTGGAGTGGTGCGCCTTATCATGCAGATCAAAAGCGTAACGAAAATGAGCTGGAGATTTATGCGATTTCATTAAGTGGAAAACGTACGAAATGTGAGATAAAAGAAAATGTAAACATACATCGTACCAGAAAACAAAAAAAGCAACTTCAGGCCCTGATGGAATATCTGGCAGGAATAGCAGAGCAAGAAGGGATCAGTCGCTTGCCCGGCCCGTGGCTTCCTCCATTACCTCAACAGCTTTCTTTGGAGGATATTTCTGATTGTACATATGGCTGGAATGGCAGGGAGTGGGTAGCCGGTGTACCAAATCTTTCAGCGATTGTAGGCTTGGTAGACGATTTGGCGAACCAGCGGCAAGAGCCATTGCTGGTATCACTAGAGGATGGGCATTTACCTATCTATGGTATGCCAGGAACAGGGAAGACTACTTTTTTGCAGACCTTCCTATTTTCTTTGACGACTCGTCATTCTCCGGAACACCTTCACTTATATTTGTTGGATTTTGGACGATCGTTGCGAGATTTTTCGTACTTACCTCATGTTGGCTCCGTCATTTTGGACAATGAATCAGATAAAATCAAACGGTTATTTCATTATTTGCTTCAGGAAGTAAGTAGGCGCCGTGAGTTACTTGCAAATAGCGGCGTGAAAACACTCCGAGCGTATCAAATGTCTACGGGGATTACCGTGCCTAGAATTGTCGTGTACATAGATGGTTATTTAAACTTCCGAAATCAGTATGCCTATGAGAATGATCAACTGGAGCAGCTGTTAAGAGAAGGGGGAAGCGTAGGTCTTTCCTTCGTAGTGACGGCTAATCGGATTACTGATATTTTGGAGAAAATACGAAGTAACTTTTCTCTGGGAGTTGCCTTTGAGCTATCTGATCCAAGCGACTATTATTTTGCGGTGGGTCGTCCCACAAAACCACCTGTCCATTTACCAGTAGGAAGAGGGCTAGTGAAAGGGCAATTACCACCACTGGAGTTTCAGACTGCTTTTCCTATAGCTGGCGAAGACGATATGCAACGCTCCGTTCGACTTCGTAACGTAATGGAGCAGATGAGCATTGCTTGGAAAGGGGAGCGTCCAAAAGAAATTGTGTCCCTACCAGAAGTGGTTTTATTGGAGGAGTTATTTGATATAGAACCTGTCACTAGTAATAAATCCTCTATCTCTACGATACCGGATATTACGATATCCTCACCTTCTCGTTCACTCAGAGTACCTGTTGGTATTTATGTAGATGATTTAACTCCCTTTGAAGTAGATTTAAAAGAAGGCCCTTTTTTTGTGGTAGGTAGTCCGATGGAGGGGGGAAAGACCTCCTTTTTGATGACATGGGTATTATCTCTATGCCATCAGGTTTCTCCACAAGACCTGGAAATTTACTTCATTGATTACCGAGCTTCTTCCATGAACTTGATGTCTCTAAATAATTTGCCACACATACAGGGGAGAGCCACTAGAGAGAGCGAGCTTGGAGAGTTGCTTACTACTTTAAGCGCTAAAATAAAAATGCGTCAGCATCATGGTGAGCATCTAAAAAATCAATCTCCTGTGAGAGAACAACAGATTTCTAATCAGATGTGGAAAGATGAATTGCTTAAACAGGTAGAATCATCAAAAACAGTTGAGGCATTACAACTTTCAAACGATAAGGAGCCAGCTCTTTTGCTGGTAATTGATGATGCAGATTTATTTTTTAAAGAGACAACTGATTATCAGATAAAGGATCAATTGGCCCAGTTAATTCGACAAGGCAGAAACCGTGATCTGTATGTAATTATCTCTGGGGTACCAGCTGATTTTCCATTTAGCAGTAACGATTGGTTATCCGAGATTAAAAACATGCAAACAGGTTTTTTATTTGGCAGTATTGATGCAAGTGATCTAGCCTTTTTTAAAATCCCATCGACTGAAGCTAGTCATTACCCACATGCTACCTTCAACAAAATGTTGCCACCGGGTCAAGGTTACTTTGCTAAAAGGCGTTATCATCGGGTCAAAGCTGCTGTGCCCTTTGATGAGGAGCGATCCCTACAAGATTTCATTGTAACGATCAATCAAAAATGGTTACGGGAGGATGTTTGTAGGCCTAGAGATTTATACAATAATATTTATAGTTAAAAACTAAGACGAAAGTCCTTTTTAACTACAAGTGAACATAGGTGTTTCTTTCTAAATCGGCTTACTGAAAAATTGGGAATTGTTTCTAAAAATACTCTAGGCTACAATAGGACAAAAGAGAATGTGAACGACTTGGGGGGAAAAGGAACATGTCACGCATTTTAATTTCGCCTGATCAAGTGGATGAAGTAGCTAATCAATTTCAGCAAAGCAAGGAACAAAGTCAGCAGGTGATTGATCGTCTAAACCAACAAATTCACCAAATGGAAGGCCAGTGGGACGGGATGGCGAAGCAAAAATTCTTCCAAGAATTTCAGGAAGCGAACAGGCAAATGACTGGTTTTGTACTACTGCTTGAAAGTATATCACATGAGTTACATGCTATTGCGACGAAGTTCCGTCAGGCGGATTCTTAATAAAGCAACAGAAGCAAAAAAGGACTAGGTGGGAAAGATAGCCTAGTCCTTTTCTCAGTGAGACAAAACCTAACACTGAAATCAATAGTTCATTTTCCTTTGAACGCGCCGTTGTTGTTTTCTGCGTTCCAAGGTCTATTGTCTACTTTATATTACGATGCAAGAAAGGGAGGAGCCCCTCATGGTATTTCAGCCGAGAGTAGAGGAAGAGCTTCATCTACACAGTACTACATATACAATCGGCGAGCACCCAGTCGCTCCTCATGTTCCCTATGGTCAGGAAGGGCGTCAAGGAATTGTCTATCAATTGATTTCCCAAAAAGAAGCAGCGTCTAGGTGGAAAGCATTAAAGGTGTTTCGTCATCAATATAAAGATCCGAAGCAGGTTTATCTATCTGAACAAATCAGGGATTTTGCTACTTTCCCCGGGCTATCTGTATGTGATCGAGTTATATTAACACCTCAGCAACATGGGGAGATGTTAAGTAAGCATCGCGATCTGATGTATGCTGTGGTCATGCCCTGGATAGAAGGCCCTACTTGGATGGATGTCATATTAGATAAACGGGCATTAAGTCGAGCAGACTGCTTAACTTTAGCACGTTCACTAGCTAAAGTTTTATCGACGATGGAACAACAAGGATTGGCTCATTGTGATTTATCTGGTCCCAACTTAATTTTGCCAGGTCTAATCAAGGATCATATAGAAGATGACTTTTCCTATGTAGAGCTGGTGGACGTAGAGCAATTATTTGGACCGGGGTTGGAGCGGCCTGATGTCTTATTTGCAGCATCTCCTGGCTATTCTCTCCCACAAATCTCTCAGACAGGTTTATGGAGTAAATATGCGGATCGTTTCTCCGGAGCTATTTTGTTAGCGGAGATAGTAGGCTGGTATGATGAAACTGTCAGGGAGGCAGCTTGGGGAGAAAGTTATTTCAATCCGGAAGAAATTCCTCACAGCACAAAAAGATATCCGTTATTGTTAGATTCTATTCGTAATTATTGGGGGGGAGAGATTGCTTCCTTGCTTGATCGCGCTTGGAATAGTAAGGAATTAAACGAATGCCCAACATTTGGGGAATGGTTACTCGCATTAATGGATGTTGAAGAAGAGGGAGAATCAGGGTCCCAAAAACAGAGGATAACTAATAAATCACTGATACAGACGACCATACCGCAAGTGGTGATTCCTCTAACTGACCTTGAAACTGAACGAATGCTTGCTCCAGAAGTCTTGAAAGCAGGAGAGAACGCTCAAGGTGATTTTGCGAATTTACCTGTTATATACAAAAAAATGGAACTAGCTAAGCAATGGGAAGAACAAGGGGAATGGGAACGTGCGATCGAAATCTATCGAACTGTGCAGAAGCAACTAGAACCTCAACATGCTCTAGCTCAAGATTTATGGATGATAATTGCTGAGCTTGAAACAAGAATAAAATCAACACAGCCTCTTAGAGAGGAGAAAGCATCCCAATCTACAGCTGCAAATAGAACGGAATTTCAGAGCAACATTGGTAAAAAACAGCTTGTAATAGGAATGGCTGTTGCCCTTTCCCTCGTAGCAGTAAGTGGGCTTATGTGGGTCCATGAAAGGAATAAGACGCAAGCAGTCATTGCAATGCAGATGGAACAACATGTAGAAAAAGAAAAACAAGACAAGGAAGCTCGGGAGCGTTTGGAAAAAGAGACCTTGGAACAGGGGAAGGTTACTAAAAAACTACAAGAGGTAGCCCTACAGCAAGAGCAGCAAGCGAAAGCTGAGGGTGATACCAAAGCAAAAGCAGAACAAGGGAAGAAAGAACAGACGAATGAGCAACAAACTCAAAAAATAGCAACTATCGTAAAAACAGAAAAGAACAAGAAAGATTTGCAAGTAAAGGAAGAAGCACAGCGAAAAACGAGAGCAGAGAAAGAGACACCTACTAAAATATCGTTACATACACAAGAGAAAGACAAGGTAGGGGTTCAGCCTAAAAGTAGCACTTCAAAACCGAAACAACCTACACTTATCCCAAGAGAGAGAGCAGGGAAATGGGGATTTGTCGAGTTAGATTCAGTTGGAGCTACGAACATCGTGATTGATTATCAGTATGATTATGCATTGGCTTTTTCGGAAGGCTTTGCTGTAGTTAAGCAGAATGGTAAATTTGGCTATGTGAATACTTCAGGTCAGGTAGTCATTCCGTTAAACTACGATTGGGCATCTAGCTTTCAAAATGGGAAAGCTACGGTAAAGAAAGACGGAGAGAATGTAGTAATTAATCCTCAGGGGATAGAATTACATATAGAATAGTCATTCTTATCGGTTTCAAAAGCCCTAATCTAGTTAGCTATCTGGCATAAGAAAATGATCCTATACTCCTTCCTGTAAGTGCTTAGGAGGGGAATTGGTACTGATATTGAATAAGGAAGAGAATAAACAAGCCAGAGGAGGACTTCTGAGCCATGAATTTCGATTCTCTACGGATTTTTGTAAAAGTAGTAGAAAAGCAAAACTTCTCCCGTGCTGCCGAGGAGCTTAATCTGTCGCAACCAGCGGTCAGTCTACATATTCGTCACTTAGAAGAAGAATACGATACCAGCTTTATTATTCGTTCCCCAAAACATGTGAGGGTAACTAGAGCAGGAGAACTATTTTATCAGAAAGCAAAGCAGATTCTATATGCAGTAGATGAAACACGCCTGGAACTACAAGCCCTTAAGCAGGAAGTAAGCGGTCCCCTTTCTCTTGGTGCAAGTTATACGATTGGGGAGTATTTTTTGCCTCAGCAATTGGTTATGTATACAAAGGAGTATCCAAAGGTACAGACGCAGGTAAAAATTAATAATACTCGAGAAATAATTGAGGCATTAATAAATGAGAAAATTGATGTAGGATTAATTGAAGGATCTAGCAATAGCTTAGACGTTGATGTGCAAGTTTTTATGGAAGACCAATTGGTGCTGCTTGTTCCAAATGATCACTCTTTGGCACGAAAAAAAGTTGCGAACCTAGCAGATTTAGAGAATCAAGTGTGGATTTTTCGCGAGTCTGGATCAGGTACACGTGAGCAAAGCGATAGCATTATTCAAGAGCTAGGTATACATGTAAAGCGTTATTATGAGTTTAGTAGTAGCCAAGCAGTTAAGGAAGCAGTAATGGCCGGATTAGGTATTTCAATTGTTTCTGGATTGATTGCGAAACGTGAAGTTTTTTTGAAAGAATGTAAAGCGCTAGCTATCAGTTCAAAGCCACACAAACGTCTTTTTTCGCTTATTACCAAAAAAGATAGGCCCAAAAGCAGGGCGGCTCTCCTTTTCGAAGACATGATATTGCAATCTCCAGAGCTTGAGCAACAGAGTAAGAGATGAGATAATAGAGTGAAAATCATTCTTACTGATAACTGGCACTGGAGGGCATCTACATGAAATTCATTGACAATCAAGGCATCACTGACCCACAAATTAATCTAGCTATTGAGGAATATGCCTTAAAACACCTGCCGGCAGATGACGATTATCTGTTATTTTACATAAATGAACCATCTATTATTATTGGTAAAAACCAAAACACAATTGAGGAAATTAACGCAGACTATGTGGACGAGCATCATATTCACATTGTGCGTCGTTTATCAGGCGGTGGTGCGGTTTATCATGATCTAGGCAACTTAAACTTTAGTTTTATTACCAATGACGACGGAAAGTCATTTCATAACTTTAAAAAATTTACGGAACCAGTCGTAATAGCTCTAAAGGAAATGGGTGTGGAGGCTGAATTAAGTGGGCGTAACGATATTCAAGTAGGTGAACGCAAAATTTCTGGTAATGCACAATACTCCACAAAAGGACGTATGTTTAGCCACGGAACTCTCCTGTTTCACTCTGAAATGGAGAATGTTGTAGCAGCACTGAGGGTGAATGCGGCTAAAATTGAATCAAAGGGCATTAAGTCAATACGTAGTAGAGTTGCCAATATCACAGAATTTTTACAGAAACCAATGACGATTGAAGAGTTTAAACAACAAATTTTACAATCCATATTTGCTCAAGGTGAAGTGAGTGAATATGTGTTGACAAAAGAGGATTGGAAAAACATCCATGAGCTATCTAAGGAACGCTACCAAAATTGGGAGTGGAATTATGGTAAATCACCTAAGAGTAATTTTCAACAAACCAAACGCTTTCCGGTAGGAACGATTGAGCTTCGCCTCGATGTGGAAAAGGGAAAAATCAAACATGCTAAGATTTATGGTGATTTCTTCGGAGTAGGGGAAGTAGCTGATATTGAGCAAAAGCTCGCTGATATTCCGATGGAGAAGAAAGCTATCCGTGAGGTGTTGGAGTCGCTTCATTTACCGACCTATTTTGGGACCATTACTGTCGATGAGCTATTGACGCTGTTTTTTGATCATGAACAGGAATAGCGAACGTGTGAGGGAGTAGAATTGATATAAACCACGGTCTTATGAGAAGGCTTGTATAAAAAACAAGGTGTTGTATTTCACCTTGTTTTTTGCCATGTAAATAAAAAGCAGGTTAGCGACACTAACTTGCTAACCTGCTTGATAGCGAGATTTCTTGTATACGTGGTAAGATAAGGATGATCTTACCTTACTAGCTATGTACCGGCCTTTATTTTTGTTCCTTCCACCATGTATCAAATGGAGTAACTGGAAGATGTCGCTTGTGAGCTGTGCGTAGGAAACGTTGATCAATTTTTTCAGCAATATCACCTGGAACGGATTTCCCCTCCAAGTAATCATCTAATTGGTCATAGGACATACCAAGAGCTGTTTCATCAGGTAAAAGCGGCTTATCATCTTCAAGATCTGCTGTAGGTATCTTGACATAGAGGGCTTCTTCTGCACCAAGAGCCTGTAGTAACTGTTTACCCTGTCGTTTACTTAGGCCTGTGAGCGGTGTTACATCACAACCACCATCTCCAAATTTAGTGAAAAAGCCAGTAACAGCTTCAGCCGCATGATCTGTTCCAATAACTAATAGTTGATAGTGGGCACCTAGATCATATTGAACTTTCATACGTTCGCGTGCTTTAATGTTTCCTTTAAGAAAATGAGATAATTGCTCCCTAGTGGCTTCCTCAAAGGCTTGCACGGAAGCATCTACAGCTGGTTTTATATTAACCGTTACCGTGCGATCAGGCTTAATAAAATCTAGAGCACGCTGGGCGTCATCTTCATCCTGTTGAACTCCATATGGCAAACGAACAGCGATAAAGCTATAATCCTTGCCAGTCTCTTGTCGAATCTCTTCCACAGCTAATTGGGCGAGACGACCTGCTAGCGAAGAATCTTGTCCGCCACTAATACCAAGTACATAGCCTTTGGTGTGTGTCGCAAGTAGATATTCTTTTAAAAATTCTACTCGTGATCGTATCTCTTGTTGCGGATCGATGGTCGGTTGCACATCCAGTTCCGCTTGAATTTGTTTTTGTCGCATGCTTATCCCTCCATTGCTCCGACTCTCTTCTTTTATATTATATGGGTTTGTTTGCAAAGTAAATCTGGCAACAGAAAAACCTCCTTACCCGTCAACTGGGGCAGGAGGTTGTCTAATTCATGTACGCGGATGAATAAGTCGCACATAAAGATCATCGCTTATAAATGCGGAAAGTATTCCTTCCATCGACTACTGACCAATTTGTCAATGTCTGGACGTGTCTCTACTTCCGCTGGGTAGAACGGCTTCATACGAGCATCTACGATTAATGGGCCCTCATAACGGATTTTATTGCGTACAATAGTTGATTTGGCATATAGATCGTTTGCTGGATCGAATCGAGTAAAGACGGTCCAGAGGAAGCTACTTTCCTTGCGGGAAATAGCAGCGTCATCAACGATACAAATCATCGGCCAGTCAGCTAAATGTTCATTCGCATAGGCTATTAACCCTTCACCTATTTGCGGATCTTCTTCAAATTTTGGTCCTGAAATCACGAGACAACCGGGGCAAAAGACTTCCACATGCGGAAAACGCGGGATATCTGGTCCATTGTATGTGTGTAAAAGGTCACGAACAGGATCACCAATACCGAGCATAACCCCTTTGCTACCATGGTTAAATTTTCGTCCCGTATAATCAAGTGTATCGTTGGAGGTATCGTTGACAATCAATAGATCACGTTCGGGTTGGAAACGAGCTAACACGATCTCTAAGAACTTACTGAACTGAGACAGGTCACAATGTACATCCGTTACCATCAAAAACTTAGTTAATGTGAGCTGACCCTCACCTAAAATTCTAAAAGCATGGGCCATTGCTTCTTTATAGTAGCTTTCGCGCACGATTGCACCTGCTAATGCATGAAAGCCAGTTTCCCCATATGTCCAAAGAGCTTTAACTCCAGGCATAACGACAGGGAAAAGTGGTGACAGCAGGCTTTGAAGGTATTCACCAATGAAGAAATCCTCCTGGCGCGGTTTACCAACCACAGTAGCTGGATAGATCGCATCTTCTCTGCGCCACATTTGTTGCACATGGAAGACAGGGAAGTCGTGAGCTAGGGAATAATAGCCAAAATGGTCGCCAAACGGTCCCTCGGGTCGGCGAACATGTGGAGGGACAATACCACCAAACACGAATTCTGCTTCCGAAATAATTTTATGTGGATGATTATCTACTTCGGTCATTCCTAGTTTTTCTCCCATTAAGAGGGAGGAGAAAATAAGTTCCGGTACCATTTCTGGTAATGGAGCGATAGCAGAAACAATCAGAGCAGGTGGTCCTCCTACTGTCAGAGTTACCGGCAAAGCCCGATTACGTTTTTCCGCCTCGTAATAGTGGAAGCCACCACCTTTATGAATCTGCCAATGAATACCGGTTGTATTTTCATCATATAGCTGAATGCGATACATTCCCAGGTTGTGCTCTTTATTGACAGGATGCTCTGTGTAGACAAGTGGCAATGTAACAAATGGTCCCCCATCTTCATGCCAGCTAGTAATAGCAGGTAATTCGTTTAAATTTACATCTGTTGTATGTACCTGAGCGACAGGTGCATTTTTCAGAGATACGTTTTTTGTACCTGTCTTCATGACACTTAGCAAGGGATCACGCAATCCCCAAAGAGCAGAGAGCTTAGGGGGCATTAGTTTGTCCATATTACTTACTAATTGTTGAATAATCTTTTCCGGTTTTGGACCGAATGCCATATCGACCCGCTCACGGGTTCCGAAGAGATTGGTTACAATAGGAAAGCTTTTACCTTTAACATTCGTAAACAAAAGGGCTGGTCCTTGCTCATCAATCACACGACGATGAATTTCTGCCAGTTCCAAATAAGGATCGACAGGAGTGTCAATTTGCACTAGTTGTCCTTCATCGCGCAGTTGTTGGATAAAAGTTCGTAAATTTGTATGCATGAAAAGAGGTCACCTCATAATCTATCATCGCTTGTTGATATCTATTCCTAACTGTACACGAACTGGATGCATTGATCTAGCCTAAGATTGCACAAAATGAGCGAAATAGGGAGGTTTTTCGAAGAAGAATGTACTTTTCCTATGGGCGTTGCAACATAATGGCTAGCTTATCTTTTACTTGAGGCCATTCTGAATCAATAATGGAAAACATAACAGTATCACGGACATAGCTATTGGCCAGACGCATATGCTTGCGTAGCGTTCCCTCATAGGTGGCACCTAGAGTACTGTACATTTGCAGAAGGAGCTTTTTAGCGAAGGATAGTGCACCTTCATGTGTAACTTTCACTCACATCGGGGAAACTAAGCCGATTAATCGGGAGGTGAGTAAAAACGATGTCCAGCAAGAATAACAAGTCGCAAAATAAGGCAAAAAACAGAGGTAAAACGCTAGATACCAACGATCAAAACAGTAACATTCGTGATAATGGAAACACCCATAAAGAATAGAAGGCTTGTAGAACACGAGAAAGTCCCCTTTTTAGCAAAATAGGAGGGGACTTTTATAAATCATCATTACTATCATTTGTTTTTGTAATAATGAGATTATTATAATTTGGAATGGATGTACAGCAATAGCAGGCTAGAACTGGGCAAAATGCCACCTAGAGGAAACATTCATGGTATAATAAAAATAAATCTACGGCAGATAGATGGGAAGAGACGGAGGCATACTTGTGGAAGACTCAATGATGCACCTACATGCAAACGAAGTGGTTCTTAGTACACAAGCATTTTTAATCTTGTGCCGTTTGTATGATAGTTTTTACGATGAATTAAGACAGCATGAACAACTAAATGAGGTGGCTGAAAAGACGGCGGCGGTTTTATTAGATGGCGTTGAAGCTTTAAAAGAACAGACGCAACCGCCTAAACAAGTGGTGATGGCGTTAGACTTCTCCAGTTTATTTTTAGTGAAAAAGCTGGTAGAACAAGCATACCGAGAAGTAAGAGAAGTACCAGAGCAAGCCAAGGCTCTGGGATGGTTAGAAGAGTGTATGCAGGCAATGAATAAGGGAATGATCACACATTAATGTGGCGGTGAATCACTTGGTATGGATAAAGGACGCAGAATTTTTTGTGAAGAAAATCTATCTGTTTACAAATAAGTAGTGACGTGGTACTGTAAGAGCGAATTCAAAACTTAATAACGTTGTACCGAGCGGGGGCCGAGCTGTCGGCTGAGATTGTAACGAGATGCGTTACTGACCGTTGAACCTGATCTGGTTAATACCAGCGGAGGAAGAGGGCGCGAGAACAGAGTGAAGATACCTTTGTTCTTTCAGATGCATACGAAACCATCCGCTACGGGTGGTTTTTCTTTTTGTAAAAACACAACCCGTAGCTGATTTATAGTACATCAGCAAAAGCAGTAAGTTGGAAAACGTAACCAACTTCCTATCAGCCAGTTCAGCTTAGCCTCCGCTATCTATTCGATACCATCCGAAAAAGAAGCAGAGGCTTTTTTTACGTCTTTTCATGCCTGTTCCCAGTTAGGATCGGTATGGAGTATGGAGGTTAGTGTAACAGCACAAGAGACATGCATGTGAAAATATTTTTGCGAAGGGAGTTGAATTTTTGCGAGCACGATCACTTCATCTCATTACCACAGGGTGCCAAACGCTCGGAGAAACGTTGCCTATTATTCAGAAGGCAGAGCAGGCAGGAGTTGATTATCTACACATCAGGGAAAAACAGCGCACAGCACGTGAAATAGAAGAATGGATCAAACTCCTGTCGGATGTATTTCCAAGGGAACGAATCATCGTGAATGATCGTGTCGATTTAGCAATTGCTTATCATTGTGGCGGTGTTCAGCTAGGACAGCATAGCATGAGGGCCAGCTTGGCAAGTCGCATACTGTCCTTAGATCAATTGCTGGGGTGTTCGATTCATAACGAACAAGAATGTTTGTCTGTACAGGCGGATTTACAGCAAACTTCTGACCAGCATGGTTCATCGTCAGGGAATGTCTTCTGCCCAAGACGTACTCCAATCTTTGTTTTAGCAGGTCATGTCTATGTAACAGAATGCAAGCCCGGTGTAGAAGCGCGTGGTCTTGCTTTTGTAACACGAATGAGAAAACTGCTAGCTTCTAACATATCACTGATCGGGATAGGCGGAATAACTCCTCAGCGTGTAAAGGAAGTAATAGAAGCTGGAGCGGATGGCATCGCTGTTATGTCGGGTATCATGCGGTCAACACAACCACAAAACAGGATAAAAGAGTATCGTGAACAGCTTGATGAATCAGCAGGATATTTTATCCGGTAGTTGTTCCTATCCATTCCTTTTTTCAATTCAGTGGACCAAACGATTGAAAAAGGATGAAGAGGAAAAACATTCACGAATTAAAACGAGGTGGATACCCTTGCAAGCTAACACTGTACAGATTCAAGTTAATGGGAAAACAACTAGTATAGAGAAAAATTCAACTGTGGAACAATTGCTTATTCATTATGGATTGGAGCAAAGAATTGTGGTAGTTGAACACAATCAGATCATCCTTGATCGTTCCAGCTATGCCCAAACAACCATTATGGATGACGATCGAATAGAAATCGTTCATTTTGTTGGAGGAGGATAAAACGATGACAGATACAACTTTACGAATTGGACAGTATGAATTTACCTCACGTTTTTTAATTGGTACGGGGAAATTTCGTGATTTGGAAATTCAGCGAGCAGCAGTGACGATCTCTGAAGCACAAATTATTACTTTTGCAGTTCGTCGATTAAATTTGGAGAAAGTAAATGAGCCCACTTTTTTAGAATCCCTTGACCTCTCAGCGTATACACTGCTTCCCAATACGGCAGGAGCAACAACCGCAGAGGAGGCAGTACGCATTGCGCGTTTAGCAAAAGCAAGTGGCTTATGCGACATGATTAAAGTAGAAGTAATTGCAGACCAAAAAACATTATTGCCAGACCCAATAGAAACCCTGCGAGCATCTGCTTTATTGGTGGAAGAAGGTTTCACTGTCTTAACCTACACCAATGATGATCCTATTCTCGCGCGGAAATTACAAGAAGTAGGAGTTCATGCCGTAATGCCAGGTGCATCACCGATTGGCTCTGGCCAAGGTATTCTTAATCCCTTGCATCTTAGCATCATGATGGAAGAGGCGACAGTTCCTATCATTGTAGATGCTGGAATTGGTTCACCATCAGATGCGACCCAAGCGATGGAGCTAGGAGCTGACGGCGTATTATTAAATACAGCAGTAGCGTTAGCAAACGACCCTGTACGAATGGCTGAAGCGATGAAGCTAGGAATTCAGGCTGGCCGCAAAGGTTTTTTAGCAGGTCGCATTCCCCGTAAACGCTATGCTTCTGCCAGCAGTCCGAAAGAAGGCATGTTGACATGAAGCTAGCTCGCCTAGCTACCTTATATCAAAGGTGGAGTATCTATTTGGTAATAGGTAGTCAAGACTGCGGGAACTCCGTTGAAAACATGTTTCGTATTTTGACAGATGCTCTTCAAGCAGGAGTCGGATGTGTTCAGTGGCGAGAAAAGGGAGCTGTTTCCATCACCGATGCTACTCAAAGAGAGAAAATTGCGATCCGTATGAAAGTGCTATGTCATACATACAATGCCATTTTTCTGATTAACGACGATGTGAGCTTGGCCTGCAAGGTTCAGGCTGACGGGGTTCACGTAGGACATGAGGATATGCCGTTTGCTCAAGTTAAACAATTGGTTCCTCCTGAGATGATCATTGGAATATCAGCCGGTAATTTAGAGGAGGCTCGGATCGCTCTTACGCATGGAGCTGACTATTTAGGGGTAGGTCCTATGTATACATCTAAAAGTAAAGTGGACGCTGGGGAGCCAATTGGTCCGAATGGACTTACGTCTATTCGCAAATTTGTGGGTGGGTATCCCATTGTAGCTATAGGCGGAATTAGGCCAGAACATGCTAGCTACTTGCGAAAAAGTGGAGCAGATGCTATCGCGGTCATTTCAGCGATCACGCAGGCACCTAATACGAAAAAAGCCGTGCAGGATTTCATTTATCATTTTCATAAAAATCACCGTTATACACGAGTTCAAAAAGGGGGCTGTAAGCAGATGAGTACGCGAGAAATAGAAGTAGCTTCTTTTACAGAGCTTTTATACACAGAAGCCAAGCCGATTTGGGAAAAGACACATCTTCACCCTTTCATTACTGGCATTGCTAATGGTAATCTACCGGGCTCTGCGTTTATCCACTACATGAAGCAGGATTATCTCTTTTTACAGGAATATGCAAAACTGTTCGCGATCGCGAGCGTGAAGGCCAATCGGATCGACTGGAGCGGTCGATTTGCTCAGCTCATGACATCAACATTACAAGAGGAGATGTCCTTGCATCGCGGATATGCTCAACGACTAGGCATTTCCCACAATGAATTAGAAACGGCAGAACCGTCATTCGTCATGCTTGCCTATACAAGCTATATGCTACAGATAGCTCATCAAGGAAGCTTGGGAGAAGTAGTGAGTGCCTTGCTTCCGTGCATGTGGAGCTACCAAGAAATCGGTAAAAGATTAGCGCAAAAATCGGGAGTAATCGATCATCCGAAATATGGAGAGTGGGTGCGGATGTATAGCTCGGATGAATTTGCTGTCTCGACAGACTGGCTCAAAGGTGTACTTGATGAGATTGCCCGTGACAGTAACGAACAGGAGCTTGCTCGAATGAAACAACATTTTATCGCCACATGCAAAATGGAGTATTTGTTTTGGGATATGGCTTATTTGGAACAGATATGGCCGTAATACAAAGGCAAGGTGGTCAAAAGATCAAAAAAAAGGTCTGGCAAAAGAACTGGAATGTGGGATGGTTTTTCGCTTCCTTATGCACTTTCCTCTTGTTATGGGAAGGCGGGTGTCGCTTACTTGAGCTACCTAGATTCATCTTACCACCACCTTCTGTTATTGCTGTTGCTTTCTGGGAGATACGCAGTCAGCTGTTGACTATACATCTGTGGATTACGTTACAGGAAGCGTTGGTAGGCCTAGTAATCTCGATATTCGTAGGAACGGGAATTGCCATATGTATGCATCTACATGAGGGAGTGAAAAAGGTAGTGTACCCTCATGTTATTATCTCGCAAACCATTCCTATTTTGGCTCTCTCGCCCGTTTTTATGATGTGGTTTGCTATGAGCTACCGGGAAAAGTAGCAATTGTCGTACTGTTCACCTTTTTTCCAATCGTAGTAAGCACGTATGACGGATTGCTTATTACGGATACCGAACAGCGTAACTATTTTCGCATGATTGGAGCAAACCGTTGGCAAATTTTTTGCAAATTAGAGGTGCCTAGTGCGTTGCCTTCCTTGATGGATGCTAAGGGCCAACCTTTTGGGAGCCAGGATACAGCCCAATGGCAACAGGTCATTAATTGGATGGCAGCTAAGAAGCTGATTCCAAAGACTTTCTCAGCCCAGGAGATTCTTCCTGTAGCAAAATGATGTATAATAAGAAGAAATGAAGGAGAAAGCGCCTGTTCATGGCGCTTTTTCTAGTCTGTTCAATATGGATTTTCCAAGGAATATGAGTAATTATGGGGGGTACATC
The DNA here is from genome assembly GCF_002706795.1 of Brevibacillus laterosporus DSM 25. NCBI lineage: Bacteria > Bacillati > Bacillota > Bacilli > Caryophanales > Paenibacillaceae > Brevibacillus > Brevibacillus laterosporus. The sequence goes on along the minus strand of NZ_CP017705.1, from coordinate 35,833 downwards.
ATTTTGAAAAAAAACATCTATCACATCGGCTATGAGCGAGTATCCAGACGCGAATTACTGGAGCGTCTAAACATAGAAGATGGATTCATGTTGCAACATGATCGCCTCCATCCTGTTCATACAGATAAAGAAGAAGTGGCGCCGGAGTGTGAGCAACATCAGATATTGGTTCGATATCAGCATCGACCAAGCGAATGGATAACTTTTAGCGGTACGTATCAAATTCAAACAAGAGAACCAATCCCATGGATTGATGCCCCTATAGAATATCATTTATTTGGTGAGCAATTAATTCCGGGTAATTATCGTCGAGAAAAAGCACCACAAGCTCGAGTACCAGCCCGGACGAAGCTACAAATTACGGCTATTCGTGATGGGATTGTATATGTTATGGTACCAAATCATCCGTCCAGGCGATATGAGATGAAGCTGGAGGATGCCAGATTTGCTCGTAATTTTCCTACAGAGCTAGAGATGCGATTGCAATACTACTCGTTCCCACCCCATCCAGACATTTTGGTGGACTGGCTGTTGCAGGAGGGAAGGAAACGTGGCATGATAACACGTTTAAATGGTGAGCATACAGAGCGAACTGCTTTTGAGGTTTGGGATGATCTGCGTAAGGAATACTCTTTAAGTGTGAGCGCAGCGATCTTAGCTATTAAACAGGCGCTGGTAGTAATGGATAGGGCGGGAGTGGAGGCTGATTTTCCCTACCCGGTTAGAAGTGCGGATATTTCCAGTTACAGTGAAGAGGAACGGGATGCCTTTTTTTCTTATCAGACGGTGCGTGCAGCGCTTGCAGCTGTCTCCGCCTTGCTAACAATCGACCCGATGGATCAATTACAAGATCATTTATTGATGGATGTTATGTTAGAGCAACAACAGAGTCGGCGTTCCTCTAAGGAATAACATGTTGGGAAGAATTCATATAGGAAGCTTAGTGGTCACAACAAAACAGACCCCAATCTTATTTTTGGATTGGGGTCTATTTGTTTCCAACTTTTACGGTCATTTCGTTGGATAGACGTAACATGTTTTTGGAAAAGGAAATATTTCTGGCCTCATTATTTTAACGTCCTCCTAAACTAATTGATCTGTAACATAAAAACTATACCGTTTAGAAATGAAAAAATGTTCCTAAAAATGGATAGTAACATCTTTCATTATATATACGTCGACGCGTTACAGTTACATAGGAATTGGGCTTTTGATAGGCAAACTTTTTTACACCATTTCTTACAAAAAGATGATATAGTAAACCTTAATGATAGCGCTTTCTATTGCCGGAAGTACCGTTATTTTCTAAGGGGAGGTACAGAGTTATGAGTCAAATTGAATCTGATTTTTCATTGGTCAACATACCTATTCATTTAAAGCAATTTGTTGTCGACCAGGATTATGACAAGTATACACCGATAGATCAAGCAGTTTGGCGATACGTTATGCGTCAAAATTATAATTTTCTAGGCAAAAGAGCCCATACCGCGTACTTGGAAGGCTTACAAGCATCTGGTATCAGTATTGAAAAAATACCGAATATTCGGGAAATGAACCGATGCCTATCGGAAATTGGGTGGGGAGCAGTAAGTATTGACGGTTTTATACCAGCGGTAGCCTTCTTTGACTTCCAGGCTCATAATATCCTCCCAATCGCTTGCGACATTCGTACTTACGATCATGTGGCTTATACACCTGCACCTGATATCATTCATGAAGCAGCCGGGCATGCACCGATCATTAAAGATGAAAAATATCGTGAATATCTCAAAATCTTTGGAGCAATTGGTTCCAAAGCCATCTCATCAAGAGCAGATTATGAATTATATGAAGCCATCCGCTATTTATCGATCGTAAAAGAGGATATCAATGCAACTGAGGAACAAGTGCTTGCAGCAGAAGAAGAACTAGTTAAGAAAACAGCGGCGGTCACGGAGGTTTCGGAAGCTACTCAATTATCCCGTCTCTACTGGTGGACAGTCGAATACGGTTTAATTGGAGATGTTAATAATCTGCAAATCTATGGAGCTGGGTTATTGTCCTCTGTTGGGGAAAGCATGAGTTGCTTAACAGATGGAGTTAAAAAAATCCCATTTTCACTCGATGCGTGTATTGAAACTGATTTTGATATCACCAAACCTCAGCCTCAATTGTTTGTTTGTTGTGATTTTGATCAGTTAATTGAAGCCGTACTTGAAATGAAAGAGAGAATGGCGTTGCATCTTGGTGGCACGGAAAGTTTGCATAAGGCGGTTAATAGTGGTCAAACCACCACCAGCGTGTACAGCTCTGGTCTACAAGTAAGCGGCACCCTGCATCATACTATCTCGGATGAACAGGGGGAAGCCATTTATTTAGCAACAGAAGGACCTACTTCCCTTGCGCTCCAGGATATCGAGTTGGTTGGGCATGATAAATCCTATCATAGTCATGGCTTTTCTTCTCCAATTGGTAAAATAAAAGGGATCGAGAAGCCATTAGAAAATTGGACTGATGCAGAGCTTGAGGCCTATGGTTTAGTTGTAGGTAAAAAAACGGTGGTCTGTTTTGCTTCTGGAGTTGAAGTTGTAGGGCGTGTTTCCTATATTGATCGAAAGCAGGATAAAGTGGTGTTAATTGGGTTCGATGAATGTACCGTACGCTATCAAGAGCGTGTATTGTTCCAAGCTGAATGGGGTATCTATGATATGGCAGTGGGAGCTGAGATCATCTCTGTCTATGCAGGAGTCGCTGATCGTGAAAAATTTCAATCAGGTACACATCAACCCTCAGAGACACAAACCCGTCGTCCCATCTACACAAAGGAGCAAAAAAGACAGCAACAATTATATCAAATTGTTCGTAATTTGCGGACAGAAGAAGGGGCTGAAGAGGAACTACCAGAGAGTTTGCAAGCGATTAGGCAAGAACTAGATGCCTCTTATCCGAACGATTGGCTACTGAGATTAGAAATTCTGGAAATGATGTTGCGTCATCATTTTCCAGAGGCGGACTGCCAGCGACTGAACTCCGAAATAAAGACAATTGGTGACACTGATCATGAATTAGCTATTTTAATTGCGAACGGACTATCATTACTGGAAAATAGGTAACAAAAACAAGACCGCCGGGGCTTTGCTTTATCAGGCGGTCTTTGTTATGAAATGCCAAGAGCTGATTGTAAGGTTGCTTGTACCTTGTATGGAGAGAAATTATCTGGCTTCATATCAACAATCCGTTCTGATGGTGGAAGCCTACCTTTTCCTGAAATAATGAGGGGTATCAAATATCCCGTTTTGATAAGAAAAGAAAGTGCTGGAGCTCTCTTCATTGTGAGAAATTTATCAATTATAAAATCCTTAGCAGTCCTTGGTATTTTGCCAGCTATTTAATAGAATAGAGTAGGAACGACTCACAATCCTGTTGTGAGCTTTGTCACACTTCGTTCACCTAATACGCAGAATGGAGCATGAATGAATCTTTGTGAACTAGAATACATAACAGAAAGAGACGTTTAGGAAATGGGGGCAAAGTATGGATACGCAAATTACAGTATGGCTGGCATTAGCAGCAGGATTCCTCTCGTTTATTTCACCTTGTTGTTTGCCGTTATACCCATCCTTTTTATCTTATATTACTGGGGTTTCGGTTTCAGAGATGAAGCAAGGAAAAACTGTATTTCAGCGTCAGGCATTGTTACACACATTGTTTTTTATTCTAGGATTCTCTCTTGTATTTATCGCGCTAGGATTGTCAACATCATGGATTGGAAGCTTGTTTGCATCCAAAAAGGACTTAATTAGGCAACTGGGTGCTATTTTATTAATTTTTATGGGATTAGTAATTACAGGGGTATTTAAGCTTGATTTTATGATGAAAACATGGAAGAAGGACATAAATAATAGACCGCTTGGGTATACTGGTTCTATCTTGGTGGGAATTACCTATGCTGCTGGCTGGACTCCCTGTGTAGGGCCAATTATGTCAGGGATCATTACGCTTGGGATGGTGAATCCAGAGAGTGCCCTTACTTATACACTTGCTTATACGTTAGGGTTTGCCCTGCCATTCTTCGTGATGACGTTCTTCATTAGTAAGATAGGATGGATCATGAAATACTCGGATAAATTGATGAAAATTGGCGGAGGAATCATGGTTCTGTTCGGGATTTTGTTGTATTTTGATAAGCTTACAGATATCTCCATCTACTTAATTAAAATTTTTGGACAGCCTAGTTTATAAAGGAGCTGGAAAAGAATGCGGCAGGTGTTTATCATTCTCAGTTTACTTGTTATGGGTGGAGGAGCGATTTACCAAAGCGAGGTTAAGAGTAATTTGCAGCATGCTCCTCAACCAACGATTGAACAGTCTATAAAAACTGAGCAAAAGGGAATGAATCAGGACAAAGAGAAGTTAAAAAAACCAGCAGCACAAGAGGTTTCTGGTCAGATAGAGCAAAAAGTAAACCCAACGATTGCGTTGGGAGCCAAAGCTCCTGCCTTTGAACTACCTAGCATGGGGGGAACTACTTACAAGTTTTCGGGACAAAGACAGAAGCCACTGATTCTAAACTTTTGGGCAAGCTGGTGTGGTCCATGTAAGATGGAGGCTGCAGATTTACAAAAGATATATGAGAAAAATAAAGACAACGTAGATTTATATGCTATTAATCTGACGAAAACTGATGATTTAGATTCCGTCAAAGCTTTTGTAGATACTTATAAGCTAACGATGCCTATTCTATACGATCAAGATGAGACAGTAGCAAAACTGTACCAAATCCTCGCTATCCCAACGACATTTATTATTGATCAAAATGGGGTCGTTACATATAAGGTGATGGGACCAATTGAGCAGGGCGTGTTTCAGTCTGAAATAGATAAGGTAATCAAAGCTAAAAAGTAACGAAGTCTGTCAGTCTGCTATCGGGACGATTGCCTTACAAGAAATAGCGGTAATCATATCTATTAAAAAGTATCAAGCTGTCCTTTTAAAAAATGATTTCGATCTTTAATAAAACGACAGATATAATCAGGCTCGGCGTCAAAGACGTTGAGCTTTTCTTTTTTGTACGGATCAATTTGAAGGTAGGGTCGTAGCAGGCGATGGAGATAATCTATTCGTGGGCTCATATAATCGGGTGTAAACCAGGAGTTTAGTGTTTCTGCCATCCTATCTTTATAGAGACGTTTGTATGTAGAAGTGTCTAGTAGGCGAGCGCTCAAGGTATTGTATCCGTCTATATCAACAAAGTCATAGGCCATTTCTTTTCCATTACAATCTCTTCCCCAAGTGGCATCATAATCCCATGGAATAATCTCAAATAAACCTGTCTTCGTATTCCGGTATAAAGCGTAATTATGAATAAAACCGTCAAAATTTTGGGTACATACAACCCCTACTAGCCAACTTAAATATTGGTTGACATTGAGATATCGTCCGATAATCTCTTCAAAATCAGCTCTTGGTGTTGTATTTATGATATAAATCAATTCACGTAGGAGCTTCATATCTTCTTCTTGGCCATATTTACACCGATATCCTGCATCCAGTCTTGGTTTTACCTCCTCGGTTTTAGGACTTAACAAGGAAAAATTAGCGTTTCCACTGACTGCGTAGTAAATCGGGCCTAGTGGTAGCTGACGTTTTTGTAAAAATAATTCATCAACGGATTCTAATTGGAGATAGAGACCTTCACAAACTCCATTTCGGCACAGCACTACATAGGAAGTCGTTGGTACTAAGACATCGAGAAGTTCAAAAAAGGCAAATGACAGGGCATTTCGCATCAAAGAGGGGTCCAGCATTTCTGCATTAAGATGAATTTCTCGCTGTCCATGAAATCGATTGTCGTCAGGGAAGTAGAGCGTATAAGACTTTTTTGCCAATTCGCGTGTATGGGCACCTCGATAGGAAACCTGAACGGGGTACGCTTTCTGGTGAATGGAGAGGAAAGCATCTATGCGAACATCCGATCTTATGTGTTGATCCAAGTAAGCAATACCTTCGTCCGTGACCGTTACATAATAGACTTGTGGTAAATCGTGCGACGAAATATCCATAGAACCCTTCCTTTCTGCTTCATCTTATGAGGAATACAGCTATTTGCGCTATTTTTTATTGAGAATAGATAACTGAAATAGTTCACCTTTTTGTTTGCGGGAATATACATACAAAAGTGAGCAAAATTAGCGACATGAGGTGACAACATGATCACAATTAGTTTATGCATGATCGTGAAAAATGAGGAAGATAGTTTATCGAGATGCTTGGATTCTGTAAAGGATTTGGTAGATGAAATTAATATTATCGATACAGGATCGACGGATGGGACTGTAGAGCTCGCGAAGAAGTACACGGATCGGATCTTTCATTTTGAATGGATTGATGATTTCTCAGCCGCTCGTAACTTTGCCTTTACGAAAGCAACACAAGAATATATCTTGCATCTTGATGCAGATGATTTTCTTTTGGAGATCGACCGTGAACGTTTGCGAACTTTGAAGGAAACATTAGATCCTGCTGTTGACTCTGTTACGATGAAATACCACACAGCATTTGATGAGTACGATAATCCTATTATGTCCTTCCGCCGGAACCGTATGGTGAAGCGAAGTAATAATTTCCAATGGTATGGTGCTGTCCACGAGTATTTGTCTGTCTGGGGGAAAATTATCGATAGTGATGTGGCAGTTACTCATAAAAAGATTCATCAAAACGAAGGTTATTCAACACGCAATCTATGCATCTATGAAAAAAAGCTGGAGCGCGGTGAAGAATTTACCATAAGAGATTTGTATTATTACGCAAATGAGTTGCGCGATCATTCTTTTCATGAGAAAGCGATTGAATATTACATCAAAATGCTCGATTCTAAACAGGGCTGGATCGAAGATGAGATCAATGCGTGCTACAAAATCGCAGAGTGTTATCTTGCCTTAGGTAATAAAGAGAAGGAATTGGAATATGCAATCAAAGCCTTTACGTACGACACTCCGCGGGCCGAGGCTTGCTGCCGAATTGGTCATATCTTTTTCACCAGAAAGGAATATCTAAAAGCAATTTTTTGGTATGACCTAGCTACCAAGGTGAAAAAACCAGATACATGGGGATTCTTTACAGAAGCATGCTGGACGTGGCTTCCGCATATACAGTTATGTGTCTGCTACAATCGGATTGGGCAAAATGAAAAAGCCTATGAGCATAACGAAGAAGTAGGGAAGTACCGACCAAAAGATCCGAAATACCTGTTCAACAAAGAGCTACTGGAAGGCTTGATGAATAAAGAGGATTCAGGTAACTAACTTCTTTCACAAGAAAAGTGACCTTCTTTCCATCCGCTTCATACAATGTGAGAGTTAAGATTATTTGTAAGTTTTTGGATGGAAAGAAGGGATGTGGAGTGAAGGTAGGAGTAATTGGGACCGGTGTAATGGGTAAACATCATGTACGTGTCTACTCCTCGCTCAACGACCATTGCCAATTGGTAGGCGTTTATGATGCAGATCAAAAGCGAGCACAAGAGGTCGCACAGGAATATGATATACTTTCGTTTCCTACGCTAGACGAATTATTGGCACAAGTAGACGCAGTAAGTATTGCTGTTCCCATATCTGCTCATTTTGAGGTAGGGATGGCTTGCATTCGTCATGGGGTTCATATGCTAATGGAAAAACCGATCACCGCTACGATAGCGGAAGCCGATGAGTTGATTGATCGAGCCAAAGAAGCTAAGCTTCATTTGCAGGTGGGGCATATCGAATTGTTTAATCCAGCTATTGCCGTATTACGCTCTATTTTGGAGGATGAAGAGATTGTCGCCATCGATATGCACCGCATGAGTCCAATGGAACCACGTATTCAAGGGATTGATGTGGTATTGGATGCTATGCTTCATGACATATATATTTTGCAACATTTACAACCGGGTTCATTAGACAGAATGCATGCAGTAGGTAAATATTACCAAGGAGCAATCAAGCATGCTGTAGCATTGTTTCAATTTGATTCAGGAGTTATCGCACAAATCACAGCTAGTCATTTAACAGAAGAAAAAGTGCGCACCTTACGAGTAGTAACCAGACAGGCATTTGTTCAAGTAGATCTTCTTGATAGAAAAGTGGTCATTTCCCGTTCTACTAATTTCTATTTAGAGAAACAAAGTGATGGATATAGCCAGCAGAACATTTTGGAGAAAGTGGTTGTACCAGGAATTGAGCCGTTACGCGCAGAATTATTAGATTTTTTACAAAGCATTACCACGAAAAAACCAGCTTTGGTCACAGCTGAGTCAGGTCTGCAAGCATTGCGATTGGCAACAGAAATAACTCAACAAATCAAACGAAATGTATCCGCAAATTGATGAAAATAAGGAAACCTGTGGCAGTAGTACACAGGTTTTTTGATGTTATACGCGATCACGTAAAACACTTACATAAGCGATCATAAAAAGGAGATGATCACATCCTAGCGAATTGAAACAGAAGATAATCAATGCATAAGGAGGAGCTATCATGACGATAAATTTGCATTCAAAAATAGGAACAGGAATTACCATGCAGCAATTCATGGAAACAATGGAGAAGAATAAAGAGGAATTTTACGATTGGTATCAACGATTTGCGTGGGAAACAGATGAGGAGCGTTCACAAATTGAAGCGACTGTTCAGCGAGGAGGATTGCAAGCCTTCTTATTGTGTGCGCAATGGTGTGGAGATGTGGTTCGAAATGTGCCGGTATTGTTTCGTGTAGCAGAAGCAGTTACATTACCCGTGGAAGTATTGGTGATGGAGGATCATCTGGATGTGATGGATCAATTTCTGACAATGGGGGGGCGAGCTATTCCGGTTTTGATCATTTGCAACGAAGCAGGAGATGTGCTTGGCACATGGGGACCACGCCCAGCACATGTTCAGAAGATTATGATTCAGTTTAAACAAGAGAACCCTGACCGGGGGGCACACGATTATAAAGATAAAATCATGGTCGCTCGTCAAGAGATGCTTACCCAATATGGAGAGGATACAGGCTATCAGCAGGTCATTGTGCGAGAATTATCCGACTTATTCCGCCAGATACACTCATAAGTAGCTAGCATGGTATAATGTGAAAAATGGATAAGGACAGCAAGAGGTGAAAAAATGAGACCGTTACAGATTTCAGCGGAAACAGCCGTTAAGTTGGCTGAACAGCTTGGGGTACCCTTGGAAAGATTAATGCACATGCCCCAACATATTTTGATGCAAAAGCTTATGGAGATTTCTAAGCAGGAAGCGACAGAACAGACAGCACCGGATGGCAGGGATAAGGAATAAAGCTGCCACCTTTTGAGGAGCAATAATAATCGTATACACTTGCAAAGGGTGCCTATGAGGGCACCTTTTTTATATGATCGAAAATTGTAAGATGGGCATATATAGGATAGTTTTAGAATAGGATATTATGGTGAAAAATATAGGTTCAGGTTGGGAAAGGGGGGGGTCTCTTATGTTACAAGAACTTGAGACACTTGCTGATCTAATAAATCAAAACCCTTCTGCCATTGAGGGATGGCTGGCCGTTTATCAATTTGATGTGAGTGGAGAACGGGGAGGTACTTTTCAGGTTCAATTTTGTAACAATCATGTTCAAGTGACGGAAGGAAAGCCAAATCAGGCACAATGTACGCTCCAGCTATCCGATACTAATTTTACAAAACTCTTACAAAAACAATTAAATCCTGCTACTGCTTTCATTCTGGGAAAAATAAAGATAAAGGGAGATATATCACTAGCTCTACAATTACAAAGCTTATTTGCATAATGAGAGAATGCATGAAGTACAACGCTTTTGAAGGCATAATAATCAGATAGCTACAATTGATTTCTGTTTATTACTTGTGGCTATCAAATTTTTTGTAAAAAAGTCTTGCTTTTTATTTTGATAGTATGCTATATTAAAAAAGTCGAAACTGTACTGAGAAAAACAACCCGCTTGAGAGCGAGTTATTGACCGTTTAGTTCACATGCGGGTGTGGCGGAATTGGCAGACGCACCAGATTTAGGTTCTGGCGGGCGACCGTGGGGGTTCAAGTCCCTCCACCCGCACCATTTTACATACATAAGAGTAAGACAAGCTTTCTATATGAAAATGCCGGTGTAGCTCAATTGGTAGAGCACCTGACTTGTAATCAGGGGGTTGTGGGTTCAAGTCCTATCGCCGGCACCATTTTTATGGGGAGATAGTGAAGTGGCTAAACACGGCAGACTGTAAATCTGCTCCCTCCGGGTTCGGCGGTTCGAATCCGTCTCTCCCCACCACTTTTGGGGTATAGCCAAGCGGTAAGGCAACGGACTTTGACTCCGTCACTCCTAGGTTCAAATCCTGGTACCCCAGCCAACTTTATATTTGCCGGTATGGCGGAATTGGCAGACGCGCGCGACTCAAAATCGTGAGGGAAACCGTGGGGGTTCAAGTCCCTCTACCGGCACTACAATAAAAAAGCGGAATTTACGTTAGATGCGTAAATTCCGCTTTTTTCATTATTTATTATGATTTTTCTTAGCATGTACCAAAAGAGATGTTTATAAAAGGTAAAAAACAGAAAATGAAATGTAAAATTATGAAAATAGAAAGTAATCATTTTTCTCACAAAATGCCTGTTTTTTATGGGATGATTTTTAAATAAATAGAATTTTGTCAAAACCTTGACAATGACTAAAAGCGAATAGCTCTAAAGGGCTAAAAGTGATAAATCTCACACCCTTTACAATTGTGAGAATGGTTTAATCAAATCGTAAACAATGCAAATTCCTTTTTACGGAAAAATTGGATGACAAGGAAGAAAAAGAGAGGAGGTCATCGGATGAACGGTTCCCATACTCAACCTAATCAAAAGGAAGAGAACGAGCAGCATCAGGAAGGTGAACTAAATTTAAAAGGGACTTTGGCTTCGGTCTTTCTAGTAGGTATGTTTATCGCAGTGACTTGGTTTGCTGTATTTGGAGTTTTTCTAAGTAGAGGGTAGTTGGTATAGAGAGGGAATGAACGGGAGGGTATTTTATGCATTTACACCGCTTTGAAAAGATTTGGCTGATGGTTGGGGGCGCGACGCTGGTACTTTTTTTGATCGTCTTATCTGTCAATGCCTATGCAATGGGCATGATGCCACCAAGCCATATGAAAATGATAGACCCAAAAAAGGTTGATGAAACGGCTCCATTTGATAATCTAGGACTTCATAAAACAGGCGATAACGAATACGATCTTGTCATGACATCATTTATTTTTACTTTCCAACCCAATCAGATTGAAGTTCCAGTCGGTGCCAAAGTTAAATTTGTTGTAACGAGTAAAGACGTGGTACACGGCTTCGAGATACCAAAAACAAATGTAAATATCATGGTGTTACCTGGTCACATCAGCGAAGTCACTCACACATTTGACAAGCCAGGAACGTACTTAATTCTCTGTAATGAATATTGTGGTGCTGGTCACCAGTTAATGGCAGCTACAATTGTTGTGAAGTGATTCGGAAAGGTAGTGACGATAAAGTATGGTAGCGGAATTAAAGGAATATAATAATACGCAACCGGTGGTAAAGGTAAACGCCGCCGCTGCAAAGCTTTCATTGGCACATATTTATGTAGCGTATATTGGCTTTGCTATCGCCATATTGTGTGGCTTACTTCAAGGGCTGGTACGCGGTGGAGTTATAACCTTGCCATCTTGGTTAGGGTATTATCAGGTGTTAACAGCGCACGGGGTATTGCTGGGTCTAGTTTTTACAACATTCTTTATTATAGGATTTTTCATATCAGGCTGTGCTCGTACATCAGAGGGAAAGCTGACGCCTTTAGCTTTGAAGCTCGGATGGATTGGCTGGCTCCTCATGACGGTCGGTACAGCAATGGCAACAGTAGCCATTCTAACGAATGAGGCATCCGTTCTGTATACGTTCTATGCACCGATGAAAGCATCTCCACTGTTCTATATTGGGGCAGCTTTGCTAGTCGTAGGTAGCTGGATGGGTGGATATTCGATTTTTGCTAATTATATTCATTGGAGAAAAACAAATAAAGGAAAAACATCTCCCTTATTTCAATTCATGGCTGTTTCTACGATGATTTTGTGGCAGATTGCAACGCTAGGGGTAGCAGCAGAAGTTTTGCTACAGCTCATTCCATGGTCTCTTGGCTGGGTACCAGAAGTTAATGTATTGCTAAGTCGTACGCTATTTTGGTACTTCGGTCACCCACTTGTCTATTTCTGGTTAATGCCTGCTTATGTGTGCTGGTATGTTAATATTCCAAAAATAATCGGTGGTAAAGTATTTAGTGATTCGCTTGCACGTTTATCATTTATCCTACTTATTCTTTTCTCCATTCCGGTAGGGTTTCATCACCAGTTAATGGAGCCAGGTATTTCAGATAAATGGAAAATGCTACATGTTATCTTGACTTTAACCGTAGTATTCCCATCGCTTATGACGGCATTTTCGCTATTTGCCGTATTTGAAACATCTGGACGTAAAAAGGGTGCAAAAGGTTTGTTTGGCTGGTTTTGGAAATTGCCTTGGAAGGATGCTCGCTTCTTTGCTCCAATGCTGGGTATGCTAGCTTTTATTCCAGCAGGTGCAGGTGGAATTATTAATGCGAGTAACCAGATGAACGCAGTTGTGCATAATACAATCTGGGTTACGGGGCACTTCCATTTAACGGTCGGAACTAGTATAGCGCTTACATTCTTTGGAATTACGTATTGGTTATTGCCAAATTTAACAGGCCGGAAAATGACCCCTGCCCTACATCGAGTGGGAATTTTGCAAGCTGTCATGTGGTCGGTTGGTATGTTACTGATGTCAGGAGCAATGCATTATCTTGGTTTGCAAGGTGTGCCACGTCGTACCGATTACACCACTTACTTTAACAATGCGGAGGCTCTAAGCTGGATACCTCCACAACAGCTAATGGGTTTTGGTGGTGCGATTCTATTCTTTGCAGGGATACTTATGGTAGGGATTTTATTCTATCTCATCTTTAAGGCACCAAAAGGCGAGGAAGATTATCCTATTGCTGAATCCCAAGAAGCAGTTGAGCGTACTCCAAAAATTTTAGAGCGCTGGTCTTTATGGCTCGGTGTTGCCGTATTCCTGATTATCGTGGCCTATGCATATCCGATCTATCAATTGATTGACCATGCACCTCCTGGCTCAAAACCGTTTATAACCTGGTAAAAAATCAAAAAATCATCTGCGGTATTTCCTTCTAAAAAGGAGTATGTCTGTGGATGGTTTTTTATTATGAGAAAGTAAAAAAAACTGTGTTCTACTTGAGTACTATTGGTCGCTTACATGAATTTTTAATTAAAAAAAGGAAGGATTCACATGCTAAAATTTGCTGTGTTAGGTGTTAATAAATAGAAGGGGTTAATTTTTAGATGTAAATGTAGTAAAATATACGTTTGAAGAAGAAAATGTATATTAAAGGATGAGATTGAATGATAAGTACAAATGGTGTTACCCTGCGATATGGGAAACGCGCTTTGTTTGAAGACGTAAATATCAAGTTCACACCTGGTAACTGCTATGGATTAATTGGGGCAAATGGAGCTGGTAAGTCTACATTCCTGAAGATTTTATCTGGCGAAATTGAACCAAACAGTGGAGAAGTTATTTTAACTCCTGGGGAACGTCTTGCCGTACTAAAACAAGATCATTATGAGTTCGATGAATGCGAAGTCTTGAAAACGGTAATGATGGGTCATAGAAGATTATTTGACATCATGGAAGAGAAAAATGCTCTGTACATGAAAGAAGATTTCTCTGAAGCAGACGGCATTCGTGCGTCTGAATTGGAAGGAGAATTCGAAGACTTGAATGGTTGGCAAGCAGAATCTGATGCTGCCGCTTTATTGATTGGTCTGGGAATTTCTGCTGAATTCCATGATAAGAAAATGCTAGAGCTAGACGGAAGCTTAAAAGTACGTGTATTGCTGGCACAAGCTTTATTTGGAAACCCAGACATCCTGCTACTCGATGAGCCTACCAACCACTTGGACATCGAATCTATTCGTTGGCTAGAAAACTTCTTAGCTAACTATGAAAATACTGTTATTGTCGTATCCCATGACCGTCACTTCCTGAACCAAGTATGTACGCACATTGCTGACATCGACTTTGGTAAGATTCAAATGTATGTGGGGAACTACGATTTCTGGTATGAATCAAGTCAGCTGGCTCTTAAGTTAATGAGAGAGCAAAACAAGAAAAAAGAAGAGAAAATTAAAGAATTGGAAAGCTTTATTGCACGTTTTAGCGCCAATGCTTCTAAATCAAAACAAGCAACTTCTCGTAAGAAGATGTTGGATAAAATTTCGTTGGATGATATTAAGCCTTCCAGCCGTCGTTATCCATTTATTAACTTCAAGCCTGAGCGAGAAGCGGGTAAAAACATTTTGGAAATTGAAGGCTTATCCAAGACCCTTGAAGGTGAAAAACTTTTCGACAATCTTCACCTCATTATTAATAAGGGTGATAAGATTGCGCTTGTTGGGCCAAATGGCCACGTAAAATCAGCCCTGTTCCAAATTTTAATGGGCGAAATGGAAGCGGATAGCGGCACATTTTCTTGGGGTGTTACAACTTCTCAAGCATACTTCCCTAAAGATAACTCTGAGTACTTTGATGGATGCGATTTATCGTTGGTTGACTGGTTGCGTCAATACTCAAAAAATCAAGACGAAACATTCTTGCGCGGCTTCTTAGGCAGAATGCTGTTCTCTGGCGAGGAAGCATTGAAAAAAGCCAATGTTTTGTCTGGTGGTGAGAAAGTACGTTGCATGTTGTCCAAAATGATGATGGTGGGCGCAAATGTTATCATGTTAGATGAGCCTACTAACCACTTGGATCTGGAATCTATTACAGCATTAAATAATGGTTTAATTGAATATGATGGTACAATGGTATTTGTTTCACATGACCATCAGTTTGTTCAAACCATTGCCAACCGGATAATTGAGATTACACCAAATGGTATCATTGATAAAATGATGACATACGATGAATATCTGGAAAGCGAAGAGATCAAACAACTTCGCGAAAAATTGTACAGCGAGTAATGAAAAAGAAAAGAGGGTTAACCGGTTAAGGCTAACCCTTTTACTAAAAGCTGGAGGGCATCAATGACGACGTTGCACGGTATCTGGTTACCAGATGCTTTTTTTCTTTTCTGTTTGCGCGGCGGCGAGATTGTACCCGTCAGTAATTGGATGGAACAATTGTCGACCGAACAACAGATGAAATTGATGAAGTCTGGAAAAGTGGGCATCCGTACTTTTCAAGTTCCATATTGGTTTGATCAAGGTGAGTATTACCCGTCCAATAAACCAAAATTGATGGTACAACAGATTAATGGACTAAGTATTACCATGAAGGAAGCTTTACCATTCCTGTGGCAGACGGATGAAGCAATGTTACAGCATAGCGGTTTTATTCAAGGTGATAGCCTGCGCTACTACCAAAAAGTAGCTCAATTTGTCCTACATATGCTATGGCATGCAAATATTCGACCAGGTGTACAGGTACGTAAAGGAAAACGGTACGGCTATGCAGTGGCAGACGCCAGTTGGGATATAGACCTGACCAAGGAAGAAGTGCGCACATTTTCGCATACTTTGGCGCTTACTATGCCTGCCATCTGTCGAGCGTATGACCCACAAAAGACAGGTGGAAGCGACATCATGACAGATCCGCACCACATACAATCGGATTTTTTACAAAATGCAATACAAACTACCGTACTTGACTGGCTGGATTTGGAAAGCGAAGAGTTACGTCAACAGCTCAGCAAAGGTAAGGGAGATTTCTCTTTACAGTGGCTACGAGGATTACTCACTCGGGCTATGGAACCCATTGAGGGAACAACGAAAGAGCTGCAAAGCTTTAAGCAGCAAGTAGATATGTGGACAAAAGGAGAAGGACGGAATAAACGGGATTGTGTGGGGCAGTATGCAATGCGTCTGTACTTACGTCTGGAACCTCCTCAACAGCTCGAATTAGAAGTAGGAGAGTCTATTTTTACATTGCATGTGTATCTACAACCTGTGACAGAACCTTCTCGTCTTATTTCAGTTAAGGATATTTGGTTGGGATCTGGTGAGGCTGTAGCCTTTTTTGGAAAGTGGTTAGGTAGAGCCCAAGAATTTTTGTTGGAACAATTGGGATGTGCGTCTTTACACATGCCAGCGTTAGCAGCAGTGCTGCGCCAAGGATTGGTGGAACAAATACAGTTGCCTGTACACGAGGCTTTTCATTTTCTACAAGAGATAGCCCCACGCCTGCAAGCAGAAGGAGTTGGTGTTCAATTACCTTCTTGGTGGTTAAAGCGTGGACGCAAACGGTTAGGCTTAAAGCTTAGAGTCATGCAGGATCACTCCCTTTACGCAGCGGATTCATCAGCTGTAATTCATCGTTTAGGTTTACATGAAATCATCCGTTTTGATGCTAAAGCAGCTTTGGGGGACCAAGAAATAAGCTTGGCCGAGTTAGAAAAAATTGCAGATTCTAAACTCCCTTTTATCCAATTAAGAGGGGAATGGACAGAAGTAAATCAAGAATCAGTTAAGCGGATGTTGCAATATTTAAAACGAGCAGAGCAAGATGAAATCACGCTTCACGATATGCTCTATTTGATGGCCGAGATGGAAGCAAGTGATGAATGGCAAGATATTCCCGTTGTTGATTTCGAACTTCCTATAGCGCTTGATGATTTATTACATGGACGACTAGAACAGAATTTAGACCATATTGACACCCCACAGGGTCTGCAAGGAGTGTTGCGCCCCTATCAAAAACGTGGGTATGCATGGCTACAGCTCATGTCAAAATTAGGCTTTGGCGTCTGTTTGGCAGATGATATGGGGCTGGGAAAAACGATACAGATGATTACAGTTTTAATGGCAGAGAAGCTATCAGCACCGGCTATAATCGTGTGCCCGACCTCATTGATGAATAATTGGAGTAAAGAAATTGAAAGATTTGCCCCAACACTACGGGTGTATACGCACCATGGACCAGAACGCTTGCATCAAAAAGACCTGCAAGCAAAAGTAGCTGAACATGATGTTGTGATTACTTCTTATTCCTTAGTCAATCGTGATTTAGATGATTTAATGGAAATCAAATGGTCCTATTTGGTGTTAGATGAGGCTCAGAATATCAAAAACAGTAAAAGTAAACAGGCGAGAAGCGCCATGAAAATACATGCTCAACATCGAATTGCGATGACAGGTACACCAATTGAAAATCGGCTAAGTGAGCTTTGGTCGATCTTCCATTTTTTAAACCCGGGTTACTTAGGAACTTTAACGCAATTTCGCACTCAATTCACGTTACCTATTGAAAGATATCGTGAGCAGGAACGTATGGAATCTCTACGGAAATTGGTAAAACCGTTTATCTTGCGGCGTTTAAAAACAGATCCTAGCATTATTGTGGATTTACCAGAAAAAATCGAAAGTAAAACATATTGCACACTGTCAGAGGAACAGGCTACCTTATATCAAGCAGCCGTTAATCATATGATGCAAAAAATCAATTCGGTAGAAGGAATGCAACGTCGTGGGTATGTCCTTGCTACTTTAACTCATCTTAAACAAATTTGTGACCATCCAGCCCTTTATTTACACCAGTCTGCCGATCATTTAGATCGTCGTTCTGGTAAAGTACGGCGTGTGACTGAACTTGTTCACGATATAATGGAGCAACAAGAGGCTGTGTTACTATTTACGCAATATGTAGACATGGGAAACATGCTTGCCAAGCATTTTCGTGAGGTTTTACAAGAGGAAGTTCTCTTCTTGCATGGAGGGGTCAGTAAACAAGAGCGTGATGATATGATAGATCGCTTCCAGTCTGGTATGGGACCGCGTATCTTTATTTTGTCACTAAAAGCTGGCGGTGTCGGTCTGAACTTAACCAGAGCAAATCACGTTATTCATTTTGATCGTTGGTGGAACCCTGCCGTCGAAAATCAGGCGACCGATCGGGCATATCGCATCGGTCAAAAGAAAAATGTGCATGTGCACAGGTTAATTTGTCAGGGAACGCTAGAGGAGCGCATTGATCAGCTGATGGAATCGAAACGGGAATTGGCAGAACAGGTCATTCATTCTGGGGAACAGTGGATTACCGAGTTATCTGCAAATGAGTTACACTCCTTATTTGAGCTACGTGAGGATTTGATCTGCCAAGAGGAGGATGATTTGTTGTGAAACCGCAAAAATCGAGCGTACAGATTGAGTGGGTCGCCCGCTTAAAAGAATTGATTCGAAAGGCGGGTGGGGCACAGCGGAATCAGCGTGGACGTACAAAAGCAAAAGAAGGCGGAGTACTAGAATGGGAAGCCTTTGATGCTGGCATAAAAGCAAAGGTAACAGGGGCGAATCAGGCACATTACACGGTCTCACTTAGCCCCAAAAAATCGATGCATGTAAGCCGCGATAAAGCTTTATATATGATTAGACAATCTCCTCTTTTTACAGCTCAGTTATTAGGCGGGACATTTTCCGAAGAACTCGCTACTACTCTAGTTGATCAAGGATTAGAAGTTCTTCCAGATTCGCTAGAGGAATGGAATGCTCATTGTAGTTGCCCCGATATGGTTGGTTATTGCAAACATGTATACGCGTTGTATTATCAACTGCTAGCGGAAGCGGAAGATGACCCATTTGTCTTTTTAGCATTTCTTGGGCTACAGCGTTCTGATATTATAGGTGGTTTTCGGGAGCAGTGGTTGCCAGAAAGCGTACCCTTTGCGGGAGAAGGCGTGGTACACCAAGAAAAATCGAGCCTACTAGAGCAATCCCCTTTACCTGAACTATTGGATACAGGTATCGATGAGGAAGTGGGGGCAGTGTTTTTGCGTAGAGCGGTTGACCACGGCTCCTTTTTTCAGACAGCCCCTCATTTTTCAGCGATGACTATTTCTTTTGCGCAAGAGAATATTCTACCTGAGCAACTGCTTTTAATCTGGGGACCACCTGCATTTGCTGTCCGAAAAGAAGCTGCGATGATTGGAGTCCTACAAGAAGTGTATCGGATTGTAAGTAAGAAAGCTGGAGAGGAGATAGCTACATTGCCATGAAAGTGTTTGCGATAAAAGTACCCGATACGTATACAGAAGAGTTGTATCGGGAGTTGCTTTCTCTGCTTCCGTTTGACCGTCAAGAAAAAGTGAATCGCTATCTTAAAACGGAGGATAAATGGCGTTCCTTGCTTGGGGAGGTACTGGTGCGCGTGCAATTGGCTCAACGGATGCGTCTTTTGCCGAAAGAGATTCGATATGAGACAAATGCATATGGCAAGCCATTTGTTACGGGGGAGGGTGCGTGCGAATTTAATGTATCGCATTCTGCTAGCTGGGTAGTGACTGCTTTAAGTGCTTACCCAATTGGTATTGATGTCCAACAAATCAAACCAATTAACTTACAAATTGCTGACCGATTTTTTTCTGAACAAGAGCGCCAAGACTTATTCTTGTTACCTGAAGCTGATCAACTAGAATGTTTTTTTAGATATTGGGCGTATAAAGAGAGCTATATTAAAGCAGTGGGGAAGGGACTTTCTTTACCGCTTGATTCTTTTACGATTCAGTATAAGTCCCCAAATAGAGCTACGGTATACGCTGATCAAATGCCTACTGGTTATCATTGTCGGGCTTTTCATGTGGACGAGATGTATAAAATAGCCGTGTGTACAAAAAAGGATCAGTTTTGTGAGCAGATTACAATTGTAGAAATGGAAGAGTTGGCAAGCAAGCTCTTACAAACATAGGTGGAAAGACGAAACGAAAGGGTTATCACATGTTTATGGGATAGCCCTTTTTTGTCGAATAAAGTCTCAAACTCTCTGTTTTTGTTTACAAAGTTCTGAAAATTACGATACTATTTATAGAGAATGAGCATAAGGTAAAACTATCAACCCTATTTGTAGGATGTGAAGGAGGTTTTCCCATGATTTATGCAAATCCGAATCAATCAGGAGCCAAGGTAACGTTTAAAACTAGATACGACAATTATATTGGTGGTAAATGGGTAGCACCTATTCATGGAGAATATTTTGATAATGTTACTCCGATTACTGGAAAAACATTTTGTGAAATAGCCAGATCAAGTGCCGAGGATGTTGAACTGGCACTTGATGCAGCTCATGAAGCCAAAGATGCGTGGGGCAGGACTTCCCCAGCGGAACGCGCAACGATCCTAAATAGAATTGCCGATCGAATTGAAGCTAACCTAGAGATGCTTGCGGTGGCTGAGACATGGGAAAATGGAAAACCTGTGAGAGAAACCCTAGCAGCGGATATTCCACTTGCGGTTGATCACTTCCGTTATTTCGCAGGTTGTTTACGCTCGCAGGAAAGTTCAATTAGTCAAATTGATCAGGATACAGTTGCCTATCATTTTCATGAGCCACTTGGCGTCGTTGGGCAAATTATACCGTGGAACTTCCCGTTGTTAATGGCTACGTGGAAGCTAGCACCAGCGCTTGCAGCCGGTAATTGCGTGGTGCTGAAGCCAGCAGAACAAACACCGGTTTCAATCCTAGTGCTCATGGAACTAATCGGTGATTTATTACCTCCAGGGGTAGTTAATGTGGTCAATGGTTTTGGGTTAGAAGCAGGTAAACCGCTTGCATCGAGTAATCGTATTGCTAAAATTGCTTTTACAGGTGAAACGACTACAGGAAGACTTATCATGCAATATGCATCGCAAAATATTATTCCTGTGACATTGGAGCTAGGTGGTAAATCGCCAAATATATTCTTTGAAAATGTATGTGCGAAAGATGATGCCTTTTTAAACAAGGCGATTGAAGGATTTGTCTTGTTTGCACTCAACCAAGGAGAGGTATGCACATGCCCATCCCGTGCGCTTATTCAGGAATCCATCTATGATCAATTTATGGAGAAGGCACTGGCACGGGTTGCCTCCATCAAACAAGGGAATCCTCTGGACACAGAAACCATGATTGGTGCTCAGGCTTCATCCGAACAAATTGAAAAAATCCTGTCCTATTTAGAAATTGGAAAAGCTGAAGGGGCAGAGTGCTTGATTGGTGGAGAACGAAATCAGCTGGGAGGTGAATTGGAAGGAGGATATTACGTCAAGCCGACTGTGTTTAAAGGACACAATCGAATGAGAATCTTCCAAGAAGAAATATTTGGCCCAGTAGTGAGCGTGACGACGTTCTCTGATCCAGAAGAAGCCTTGTCTATCGCAAACGACACGCTATATGGACTAGGGGCAGGTGTATGGACAAGGGATATCAATCAAGCCTACCGCTTTGGACGTTCTATTGAAGCAGGACGTGTATGGACTAACTGCTATCATGCTTATCCAGCACATGCCGCCTTTGGTGGTTATAAAGTATCTGGAATTGGGCGAGAAAACCATAAAATGATGCTGTCACATTATCAGCAAACAAAAAATCTTCTGGTAAGCTATAGTGATCAAGCATTAGGATTCTTTTAAACAGGCAGTAGCCAAACAACATGGGATGAGGGGATAACATGGGGGTACAGCCAAAGGTGTTGGCAACAGATGCAGCGCTCGCTTTAATTGAAAAGCTTACAGCCAAATATGGTCCCCTCCTGTTTCATCAATCTGGGGGCTGTTGTGATGGTAGTTCTCCGATGTGTTATCCTGCGGGAGAATTGTTAATTGGCGATCATGATGTACTGCTTGGAGAGATCGGCAATACTCCTTTTTATATGAGTGAAGCTCAGTATGAATATTGGAAGCATACCCAACTGATTATTGATGTGGTTCCAGGACGCGGAGGAATGTTTTCGCTGGAGGGACCAGAGGGTGTTCGATTCTTAACACGCTCGAGATTGTTTACAGAAGAGTAAACTTGTGAGTGAAATTGATAGATGTTAGGTGATTGATAATCAGAATATAGATAGTAAAAGGCTTGGTCGTTTTGAACGATCGAGTCTTTTTTTTGCCGAGACATGATATCAATTATTCATTTTGTACAAAAAAATCCTTCAGTTTGTCCATTGTCATGAATGATGGCAGTGATCTATAATCATTAAAGTGAAAATGAGAATCACTTTCATTAAATGGTGAGATCAGGAGGGATTTTTTTTCACATGATCACGTGGAAGAGACCATTTGATCATGAAGTTGTCTAAACACCAGAACAACTTACATATTACATTGATGAAAAGGTGGCACGAATGAGTCAAAAGGCCAATGTAAGTAAAGTAGCAGTTACAGACATCCATAACATCAATGTGAGTTCTCGTCCGTGGGCAGTGACATTGATAGTAATCGGTGGTCTTAGCTTGCTAGTACTAGCTATTATTTTATCCGTTTCCTTTGGGGCAGCCGATATTCATTTCCTTGTTGTCTGGGAAGCTATTTTCTCATTTAATCCAGATAGTACTCAACACCAAATTATACAAGAGCTTCGCTTACCACGTGTTCTTGGAGGAGCTATGGTTGGGGCTTGTTTTGCTGTTGCAGGAGCAATTATGCAAGGAATGACCCGAAATCCGTTAGCAGATTCCGGCTTGCTAGGAATAAATGCCGGAGCTGGTTTTGCTCTGGCACTTTGTTTTGCCTTTTTTCCAGGACTGCCATTTATGTATTTGATCTTGTGGTCGTTTCTTGGTGCAGGTGTAGGAGCAGGAATGGTATACGGAATTGGCTCGCTGGCTAAAGGCGGATTAACACCAGTTCGTCTCGTGTTAGCCGGTGCAGCACTGAGTGCTTTATTATCAGCACTAAGCGAAGGAATAGCCCTTTATTTTCGCATCGGTCAGGATTTAGCATTTTGGTATGCTGGGGGCGTGGCAGGGACGAAGTGGATTCAGCTTCAGATCATGTTTCCTTGGATTGCTGTTTCGATCATAGGAGCGATTGCTTTATCTCGTTCGATTACCATGCTTAGTCTTGGTGAGGACATCGCAAGAGGACTTGGTCAGAAAACCTTATTGGTAAAGCTGGTTGGGACTCTTCTTGTTTTAATTTTAGCCGGTGCAGCGGTTTCGGTAGTTGGTGCAGTAGGCTTTGTGGGGCTTATTATCCCCCATTTAACCCGTTATGTAGTGGGGGTCGATTATCGGTACATCATTCCCTGCTCAGCTATACTTGGAAGTTTACTGGTGGTTTTCGCTGATTTAGCTGCCAGAATGATTAACCCTCCCTTTGAGACACCGATTGGGGCATTAATAGCACTCATAGGTGTTCCGTTCTTTCTATATCTGGCACGTAAGGAAAGGAGGGAGCTGTAGGTTATGGAAAGTGTAACGACTACGAAAACAGAACGGCTTAGATTAAAACGTGGCTTCACGGTGATATTTATATTTAGCATTCTGATTATCATTGCTTTTATTTTAAGTATGAATACGGGATTTATTCGATTGTCTCCACTGGAATTGTTACAAACGCTGTTTGGAGCAGGTACAGACAAGCAGAATTTAATCTTGTTTGAATTTCGCCTTCCACGCATCGTGATCTCAATCTTGATTGGTGCTGGCTTAGCCGTATCAGGTTGTGTGATGCAGGGAATTTCCCGGAACGCATTAGCTGATCCTGGTATTCTCGGTATAAATGCAGGTGCTGGTTTAATGGTAATGCTATTCATTTCTTTTTATCCAACAACAGCAGCTGCACCGATCTTTTTATTGCCTGTTTTAGCTTTGATTGGTGCAGGCTTGACTGCAGCTCTTATCTACTCACTTGCCTACAAACGATACGAGGGACTTTCACCAACGAGACTTTTACTTAGCGGGATTGCTGTTGCAGCAGGGATAAGTGCTGCCATGATCGTTTTGACACTTAAAATCAGCCCGGAGAAATACCAATTTGTAGCAACATGGTTAGCTGGGAGTATATGGGGAACCAATTGGAATTTTGTTTTGTCATTACTTCCATGGATCTTGATCTTACTACCATACGTGTACTATAAGGCACGAATCATGAACGTACTAAATCTTGGAGAGCAGGCTGCCATCGGACTTGGCGTGTCTGTATCAAGAGAACAACTGGCTTTGATAGCAGCAGCAGTTGGACTTGCTGGCGCTTGTGTCGCAGTTAGTGGGGGAATTGGCTTTGTAGGACTAATTGGACCGCATCTAGCACGGCGATTGGTTGGACCACGACATCAAATATTGATCCCAACGGCAGCTCTAGCTGGGGCATTGCTTGTCATCACGGCAGATACGATTGGTCGATGGATGTTACAGCCATCAGAAATTCCGACTGGAATAGTGGTAGCTGTTATTGGTGCTCCCTATTTCCTCTATCTGTTGGCACGATCGAAAGCATAGCATGACTGTCTATATACATTGGTTGGAAATACAAAAAAGGGGGCTTTATTGAAAAACATGATAAAACGTTTCTTTGCCTATTATGTTCCTTACAAGAGATTGTTTATGCTGGATTTTGGCTGCGCAGTCTTTGCAGGTCTATTGGAGCTTTGTTTCCCACTTGCTGTTAATTATTTTGTTGACGATCTGTTGCCAGGCGGGAAATGGGATATCATTTTATGGGCATCGCTTGGCTTACTATTTATTTATGCCCTGAATACATTTTTACTTTATATTGTCAACTATTGGGGACATATGCTGGGAATAAACATTGAGACTGATATGCGCAAGAAACTATTCGATCATATACAGAAGCTGTCATTCCGCTTTTTTGATAACAACAAAACAGGTCATCTGATGTCGAGATTAACAAACGACATGAATCAAATTGGTGAGATGGCTCATCATGGACCAGAAGATTTATTCATAGCGCTGATGACTTTGACAGGTTCCTTTACACTGATGTTGTTCATTCATTGGAAACTTGCGGTATTTACCTTTGTGGTCATTCCTGTGATTATTTGGTTTGTTGTCTACTTTAATAAAAAAATGACCGAAGCCATTCACCAATTATTTACTGATATTGGAGATTTCAATGCGCGAGTGGAGGATAATGTTGGTGGCATTCGTGTTGTGAAGGCTTTTTCAAATGAGGAGCATGAGAAAACGAAGTTCGCAGTAAATAATAGTAGATTTCGTTTAACGAAGCTGGTTTCCTATAAGCTTATTGCCAAAAATGGGTCAATTAGTTATATGATGATGCGTTTTGTAACGGTTTTTGTGATGGTGTGCGGCACGTGGTACGTCATTAATAATGAGCTTACATACGGTGAGTTTATCGGCTTCTTGCTATTAACAAATGTCTTTTTCCGACCTATTGAGAAAATTAACTCTATCATAGAGAGCTACCCGCAAGGATTTGCCGGGTTCAAACGGTATGTGGAATTACTAGATACAGAACCAGACATTGCGGATGCACCTCATGCAGTTGAAATGGGGGTATTTACAAAGGCAATTCGTTTTGAAAATGTTTCATTTGGATATGAGAATGAAACGAAGGTACTAAATAACGTTCAGTTAACGATTAACAAGGGAGAAACAGTGGCCTTTGTGGGTCCATCTGGGGCGGGTAAAACGACTTTGTGCAGCCTGCTTCCGCGTTTTTATGAAGTACAAGCTGGAAAAATTATGATTGATAATGTGGACATTCGTGAGTTGAAACAGGAATCCTTGCGAAGACAGATCGGGATTGTACAGCAGGACGTATTCCTGTTTTCGGGGACAATCCGCGAAAATATTCTTTACGGGAAGCTACATGCTACAGAGAATGAGATATGGGAGGCAGTCAAAAGAGCAAGACTGGATGAATTTATTCTTGCTCAACCAGATGGATTGGATACGGTTATTGGTGAGAGGGGCGTTAAGCTGTCAGGGGGACAGAAGCAAAGGCTCTCTATTGCCCGAATTTTTATAAAAAATCCACCAATTCTTATTCTTGACGAAGCCACTTCAGCACTGGATACGGAGACAGAGGTCGCTATTCAGCAGGCGTTGACCGAGCTGTCAGAAGGAAGAACTACGCTTGTGATTGCCCATCGCTTAGCAACCATTAAAAATGCGGATCGAATCGTTGTAGTAGCAGACCAAGGAATTATAGAACAGGGAAGTCATCAACAGCTACTATCTGTAGGAGGCATATACAGTAGATTGCATGAAGCACAATTTGGTACCTAATTCTATTAATTGATGCTACATGCTTGTTTCTCTACTTGTGTGTATTACGAAAATGATTAGAAAGTTGGAGATAGGAATATGACTGAACAGCTAGAGCTATTTGATGTGACGATTATAGGGGGTGGCCCGGCTGGCATGTATACCGCTTTTTACAGTGGTATGCGTGATCTAAAAACGAAATTGATCGAGGCAAAGCCGGAGCTTGGGGGACGGATGCTCATTTATCCAGAGAAAATGATCTGGGATGTTGGTGGTGTGACCCCGATTCTATGTGAAAAATTAATCGGACAATTGGAACAGCAGGCTAGAACATTCGATCCAACAATCGTACTAGGCCAACAAATCACAGGACTTTCTCGACAAGAAGATGGAACATTTATTCTTACTGCGGCAACTGGTGAGAAGCACCATACGCGAACCATTATTTTAGCAATTGGGTACGGAATATTGACCATGCAAAAGCTAGGGATTGAGGGTGCTGATCGTTACGAAGTCACAAACCTACATTATACCGTTCAAGAGCTGGAGGTGTTCCGAGGCAAACGAGTGCTTATTTCAGGTGGTGGTAACTCTGCGGTTGACTGGGCTAATGAATTAGAACCAATTGCTGAAAAAGTAACGATTGTCCACAGACGAGATCAATTTGGCGGACATGAGAAAAACGTCTCAATGATGAGAGAATCTTCTGTAGATATACGGACACCTTATGCTGTAACACAGCTCCATAGTAATGGACAGAGTATAGAACAGGTAACGATCACCCATATGGAAACAGACGAAACTGAGCTCATCGAGGTGGATGCTGTGATTGTTAATCATGGACTAAAATGTGATTATGGTCCACTCGTCGAATGGGGGCTAGAAATGAAAGATGAGCTAGCCGTTGTGAATGGAAAGCTGGAAACGAATATACCTGGTATTTTTGCTGCGGGTGATTTTGTCGATTATGATAGTAAGGTTCGATTAATTGCTGGAGCGTTTACGGACGGGGCACTTGCTTTGAACAGTGCGAAGCTATATCTAGACCCTGAGGCGCCAAAAGTAGCATACGTTTCTTCGCACAATATTCGCTTTAAAGAAAAGAACAAGCAACTGGGATTGGATGATGATGATTACCGCAACGTATGATAAGAGGATTTTCAGCCATGCTCGTATGGTAATTATGCAGTAAACATCGTGATCATCTTTCAAAAAGAAAGCAGATAGACACAAGTCCAAATAGGGAGTGTCTGTCTGCTTTTTCATGTCTTGATAGAAAAATATTTGCTTAGCTAGCAGGACCAATTCGTTTTTTTGTAATACGGCTGAAAGGGCGCTAGGCTAACTAGACGATGAGCTGGGGGAGAGATTCAAGTAACCACTCTCTGGTCATTGCATCCGCATAATTCCATATCTCTGCTTCTATCAGATATACGTATCCATCGCGAACGGCTGGAAGGTTTTTCCACGAGGGGGTGTCCATTAGTTTATCGGTCGCTTGTTTAGATTCCACATTAGCTGATAAAAGCATGAAAATCCGATCACCAGCATATAGTGGCAAAGCTTCCTCCGAGATTTCAATAAAACCTGAACCTGAATCCAGGATTTCTTGTATTTTGGGTACAGGTTGAAAACCCAGCGGATGATAAAGTGCCGATGATAGACCTGTAGTACCCATGACATACAAATGCTTGCCATGTTCATAGATAAAGACGGAGGCGGTTTCTCCGGGTTTTATTTTGGAACGTAGCTGCTGCCACATGCTAGTAGCTTTTGTATCATACCCGTCTAACCATTTTTTTGCCTCTTTTCTCTTATCTAGTATTCTGCCAAGTGTTTGAATACGTTCAGCAAGAGGTGCAAATGAATTAAATGTAACCGTAGGGGCAATCCTTGAAATCTTTTTATATTCATTTTCGTCAGCATTAGCGAAAATAATCAAATCTGGTTTGAGAGCCATCGTTTTTTCCGGATTAATAGGTAAGCCGATATCTTGTACTTCAATTCCCCGATCTTTATAGATAGGGTGATCCATCAAAGCATATCCGCCACCGACGGCCTTCACACCTAAAGCCAGCAAATCCCCATATGTTTCTCCATGATAAATGATGCGTTTGGGATGCGAGGGAATTTTAACCTCATGACCTGTCCAGTCCTTAACTGCCTTTCCACGACGCATCAAAAGTGCATACTGCTTAGGAGCAATCCCTGTCATTTGACGAAAGCGGCGGTTGAAATAATATTCATCTGAAAATCCGACTTGGCAAGCAATTTCCCGCAGGGGACTGTTCGAATGGATTAATAATTCCTTCGAATGGTTAATGCGTAGCTCGGTCAAAAAGTCCAGCGGTTTTTTCCCCGTTAATTCTTGAAAGATCGTTGTGTATTTCCAGGGAGCTACATTAGCTAGGTGTGCAAGCTGTTTAACTGTAATGTTGTACATATAGTTTTTTTTCATATAATGAATCGTGTTTTCTACTGAGAGAGTTGAATGAAACGACTGATTGTAATGAAGATTATGTTCAAACAGAAAGCCTAGTAAGTCCTGAAAATGAAGATGCTGTTTAAACCATTCAAGCTCTGAATTATAGTTGTTTCCCGCATATAATGCTTCGGTAAGACGATTTAACCGTGAGAACGGGTATACCGCTATTTCCTGCTTGTCAGGCAAGATGTTTCCAGAATATGAGGTATGCTGGGATTCACCTATTTGGATTACGGTAAACGTAATCTGATAGAATTGAATTTCACTATCGTATCCATTTTCAATCTGAAGCGTACTTCCCGGGGGAAGTGAATAGCATTTTTCAGGCAATAATTGAAAGACGTCCGTGTCGATATGTATAGTGCCCTTTCCCTTATTAAAAATGAACAGGGTATGGTATTGAGAAGTTTCAATTTCGGACTTCCATCCTACTGGCTTAATGATCATTTCAATAGTTGATAGATGAAAAAGCAAGGAACGGAGTGGAACACAAGTAGATTTTAGCTGAGTCAATCTGTTCTCCTCCTCATTGGTGAGAATTATTATCAGTTCTGTTCATTGTATAAAAAGAAAAGAAGCTTTTCAATAATCTTTGAAAAGCTTCTTTTGTATTCTATTCACATATTTTGTAAGGGATAACCAGCTTATTTTTTAAGTAGCTTAGGTAATTCCTCTATCAGCCATTCTCTTGTTAAAGCATCACTACCAGATTTAACGATATCAAGGGAATAGACATGTCCCTGTTTTACGCCAGGTAGCTCCTTCCAAATTGCTGTTTTTAGTAAATCATCTGTAGATCTCTTCGCTTCATCAGCGATAGGAACGAGGATAAAAATCCGATCACCGGCATATTTTGGCAGAAGCTCCATGGATATTTCTTTAAATCCTGTATTATTGTTCAATATTTCTTGAATAGGTGCGGTTGGTTTAAAGCCATTTGGCTGGTATAGCACTTGTGAAAGCCCTGTGCTTGCCATGACAAATAACCGATTTCCAGGATAATAGGTGAACACAGAAGCAGTCTCGTCATTTCCTATCCCTGCTGCATGTAACTCATCCCACATCTTGTTATCCTTGGCATGGTAACCAGCCAGCCACTCCTTTGCTTGTTGCTCTTTCCCAACAATGCTACCTAATAAAGTGATACGTTCGTCCATCGGTGCAAAGGTATCGAACATAATCGTAGGTGCAATTTTAGAAAGCTGTTCGTATTCCTTTTCATCTGTACTTCCAATAATAATTAAGTCTGGTTCAAGACCCAACGCTTTTTCAAGGTTGATTGGAAAGCCGACATCTACAGTGTGTTGTTTGACTTTATCTTCATAAACTGTGTCTGTAATCCAATTGGAGGACGTACCGACAGCATTTATCTGTAGGGCTACTAAATCACTAAATGTTTCGCCAGCAAAAATGATGCGTTGTGGTGCAACAGGAATCACTACAGAATGCCCTTTATAATCTGTATATTTTTGTGTAGAAACAGTTGTATCCTTCATATCTGGTTTTGCGTTCTCAGAAGGGGTAGGTGTATTTTTGGGAATGGTTTGTATCGAAATTTTTTCTGTGCTGCTTTTCTGCTCTTCTGAAGGGCTACCACAGCCCACTGACACTGCTCCAATCATTGCAATCATACAAAAATTAACGATATATTTTCGGATTTGAATCATTGTACACGTTCCTCCAGCATGCTCATGTTATTTTAAAGTAATGATTATCATTATCAGCAACTAAATGAATAATAAAGGATGATTTTCAGTAACTCAATGGACAAACGCAATCCATCCATTTTATTTTGTACAAAAGGGAGAAGGGAAGTAGGGAGGGGGATGTAGGGAAGAAGAGATAGGCTGGATTGACATCATCTTCAAACAGTTTTAGGGACCAAAACATGTAGAAAAAATATTATTGTGATGATAAAATCTTATTATCTTTTTTATCGCTAACAATGATGGAAAACGGAGAAATACAGCATGCAGAATAAAACAGTATTACAGATGTATGTTCCACTCGTCTCCTTTATCGCCTCCATTCTCGGCAAGCACTCAGAGGTTGTATTACACGACTTATCACAGCAGGAAACCTCTATTATCGCGATTGAGAATGGACATATTAGTGGGAGAAAAATAGGGGATGCACCGACGAATCTGGTCTTACAGGTGCTACAGGATAAGACCTATTTAAAAAAGGAATTTATTGCAAACTATAAGGCATACGGTAAAAATGGGAAGGTTTTTCGTTCATGGAGCTATTTCATTAAAAATCCAGCAAATGAACTAATCGGTGTGCTTTGTGTCAATTCGGATGTGGAACATTTTGAAAAAGCAAAAGAGTGGATCGATAGCTTTTTACACATCGGGGAGCAACAGCAGGAGGTAGATCAAACAGGACGTAGAGATACAGAACACCTGCCGGAGCACCTGCATGGTCAGGCGGAGGATGTACTTGCTAGCATGATCCATCAAACGATGATGGATATACCAACTCCACCGGAACGGATGACGGTGCAAGAGAAAATGGAGATTGTGAAAAAATTGTACCATCAGGGTGCTTTTCAGTTAAAAGGCGGGGTACATGCGATCTCTAAGCAATTAAAATCCTCAGAACCTACTATTTATCGGTATTTACACAAAATCAAAGAAGAAGAGAAGGACTTATTTTAACGAAAAGGAAGACGGCTATGAGAGATATGAGCAAAAAGATTGTACAGCTATTAGAAAAAGAATTGGTTGTTGCTCTTGGGTGCACGGAGCCTGTAGCGATTGCTTGGGCAGCCTCTGTCGCCAAAAGTTATCTGGAAGCCGCCATTACCTCTATTGATGTAACAATTAGTGCTAATGTGATGAAAAATGCTATGGCAGTTGGAATACCCGGTATGCAACAAACCGGCATAGATTTTGTGTCTGCATTAGGTGCTTTTGGCAGGCGATCATGAGCGAAAGCTGGAAGTATTGAAGAATGTCGTACCTGAAGCTGAACAACAGGCGCTCGAATTCGTTGAAGCTGGTAATGTCACGATCCAATTAGCGGACACTCCCAAAAAACTATACATTGAAGTAACTGTCCACACAGCCTCTGATTACGCCAAAGTGATCATAGAAGATATGCATACAGAGATCAGACGGATTGAAGTGAGTGGAGCCACTGTATTTGAAAAGGAATGCGATTACTATCATGAGCAGGGCGGAAAAGAAAAAGACATATGTGAAACCCTGACACTAGATAGTATCTATCAATTTGTTATGGAAATACCTCTTGATGATCTGACTCTGGTCAAACAAAGTATTGAGCTAAATAGAGCAATTTGCAACGAGGGTCTGAAAAACAACTACGGTTTACAAGTCGGTAAAATCCTCAAGGATAATGTTGCCAAGGGATTATTGTCTGATGACTTAATTACTCATGCCATGTCATTAACTGCCGCAGGTTCAGATGCACGGATGGCAGGAATCATGCTACCGGTTATGTCAAATTCGGGTAGCGGGAATCAGGGAATCTCTGTAACCATGCCGGTGGTAGCTGTTGCAGACAAATTGGGATCATCCGATGAACAGATGATTCGAGCCGTTACCTTTAGTCATTTAGTAGCCATTTGGATTAAATCAAAATTCGGTAGATTATCTGCATTGTGTGGGGTGACTGTTGCGGGAGCTAGCGCGGCTGCGGCGATTACGTATCTACTCGGCGGTAATCTCAATCAAATCTCTTTTGCCATTCAAAATACGATTGGAAATGTAACAGGTATGCTTTGTGATGGGGCAAAAGCAGGCTGTGCTATGAAGGTGTCTACCTGTACAGGAGCAGCCGTACAATCAGCTCTGCTGGCGTCACAGGGGATGGGGGTACCGGGAACAAATGGGATTATTGATGAAGGATTAGAAAAAACCATTGATAACTTCTGCCGACTAGGGAATGAAGGCTCTGGCAAAATGGATGAGCTGATGCTTGAGATGATGGTTAAGAAGCAAAAGAAATAAACAAGGACTATCATGTAATCTATAAGTGGGTCAATTGTGGCAATTTATGGATTACATGATAGGTAAGATCATGTAAAAAATTTTCGGTATAAATGAAATTTAAAGGATTGTTGAGTTGATTTTTAACATTCGATAAAGCTCATCAAGCTTTTGTATTTGATAGGTTGGCACAATATCAGTGTCATTAGGTTTCAATTCGGGATTGAACCAACAGGTGTCTAGACCGGCTAGCTGTCCGCCTTTTATATCCGCGCTTAGGGAATCTCCGATCAGTAAGCCTTTTTCTACGGAGAAATTAGGAATTCGGGCAAAGACGTAATCAAAATATTCCTTCATTGGCTTCTGAAACCCAGTATCCTCCGAAACAAAAATATCCTTACATAACGGATATAATCCTGAATCACGTAAGCGTTTATACTGAGTCTTGGAAACACCATTCGTAACAATATATATATCATAATGACTGTGAAGGCTTGTTATTAATTCAAAGGCCCCAGTAACCAGCTGATGTCCCTCTTCTAGGTAGCTACGATAGTTTTTCTCCAATAAGGCTCCATCAACCTCTTGATCATATTCCTTAAGTAGAATGGAAAAGCGTGTATTTATTACCTCATCTCGATCTATTTTTCCTTCCTCAAAGTCTCTCCATAGACCTTGGTTTATGCTTTTATAACGTGCTTCAATTTCAGGGGTTAAGAGAATGTTTTGATCCTTGAAAAGGAAGTGTAACGCTAAGTTTTCTGCTGCACCAAAATCTAAAAGTGTATCATCTACATCAAATAATAAGGTTTGATAATTTTTCAAAGCTCTCCCTCATTTTCTTACTTGTTGTTTTGTTTTTTAGTATAGCATTTTTTATTTTGTTATTTTTAAAAAATGGAATTATGAATCAAAAAATGAAATATTCTGCAAAACTCGATAACAATAGAAATAACATGGATGCACTCGTCCTGCGGTGGCAATGCTAGCTGTTAGAATCCCTTTGATTGGGGTAAATAGCATATTATAGCATACAAAAGGAGAGCAGCGGATGAAAATTATTATTATTGGTGGCGTTGCAGCCGGTATGAGTGCGGCAGCTAAAGCAAAGCGAATGCATAAAGACGCCAGAGATTATTGTCTATGAAATGACGGAAGAGGTATCGTTTGGTGCATGTGGGTTGCCTTATTTCGTGGGAAATTTCTTTGAGAACCCTAACCAAATGATAGCCCGTACAAAAGAGCAATTTGCAGATTCGGGGATTTTGGTCCATACGAAGCATCAAGTGACTTCGCTTCATCCACAGACGAAAACCATTCGAGTAAATCGTTAAAAACCGATCAAGAGTTTGATGATCAATATGACAAGGTTATGATTGCTACGGGAGCGTCTGCGGTTGTACCTCCGTTTGATAACAAAGACCTTGTGAACATTTTCACGCTAAAGAGTATGCAGGATGGTGTAGCCTTAAAAGAAATAGCAATGAAGCCTGATTATAAACGAGTAGTGGTCATCGGTGGGGGTTATATCGGGATGGAAGTCGTGGAAGCTATGCAAAATCTAGGGAAAGAGGTACGATTGATCCAAGCAGATAGCCGTGTGCTTCCTGAAACATTCGATGAAGAAATCACCGAGATCATGTCCGAAGGAATTCTTCGTAAAGGTGTACTTTTACATACGGAAGAGCGTGTGCAGGGTTTTGTCGGAGAAATGAGAGTAGAGCGTGAATAACGGATCAGGGTCAATATCCAGCTGATATCGTAGTGATAGCTACCGGTGTGCGTCCGAACACGCAATTTCTTAAAGAGACAGGGATTACTATGCTGGAAATGGAGCGCTTGTAATTAATGGGCATGGAGAGATCTCTTCCAGATGTCTATGCCGCTGGGGATTGTGCCACGGTCTATCATTTGGTAAAAAAAGCAATCAGTCTACATCCCGTTAGCCACCACAGCCAATAAACTAGGGCGCATTGTAGGAGAAAATCTTGTGGGTCATAACAGCCATTTTCCCGGAACATTAGGCTCTGCCTGCATAAGGTACTAGATTTGGAAGCAGGTCGTACAGGACTTTCAGAAAGGAAGCAAAGGAGCTGGGGCTTTCCTATAACACAATCATATTCTGACAAAATCAGACAATTATTATCCGGGTCAGGTAGACATTCATGTGAAACTGATTATGATGCAAAGACAAAGGTCATTCTTGGTGGACAAATCATTGGGAAACAAGGGGCTGTCTTACGGGTTGATGTGCTCGCAGCTGCATTCACAACAAGATGACAACTGAAGATTTAGGAATGCTTGATCTATGCTACTCTCCACCATTTTCCCGAACATGGGATGTGCTTAATATAGCGGGGAATGTAGCAAAATGATCGAAGAGTAAAGAATCTAGGGGAGGATCAATAATGAACAGACAGGTTATTCATACCGAAAAAGCACCTCAAGCTATTGGACCATACTCACAAGCTATTGTAGTAAATGGCATGGCTTATACTTCAGGTCAATTAGGGTTTAAGCCAGGTACCGCAGACCTATTTGAAACAGTAGAAGAACAGACTCATCAAGCGATGAAGAATTTGCAGGCTATCTTAGAAGAAGCGGGTACAAGCTTGAAGAATGTAGTGAAAACGACTGTATTTGTTCAGGATTTGAACGACTTTGCCAAAGTAAATGAAGCCTATCATACATATTTTCAACAAGCTGCTCCTGCACGTAGTTGCGTACAAGTTGCTGCCTTGCCTAAAGGTGCGCTAGTAGAGATTGAAGCGATTGCAGTCGTTGAGTAAGAGCAGAGTAGTAGGTTAGGTTTTTAGGAAAAGCACCTTTGCTTATCATGAAGCATAGGTGCTTTTTTAGTATTAATTCTTGCTTACCGGTTTAACATTCGATATGATAACAAAAGAACGTTTTCGTAAGGAGGAAAAGTAAAGATGTGGGGTAATCAAGATTTGTACATCGATTATCATGGGAATGGGGCGTACCAGTCTACGATGATCGGTTACTCTTTGAATATATAAAATGGAAGGTCTCAAGCAGGACTTAGTTGGTACACCATCTTAAAAAAAAGAGAGAACTATCGTCTAGCTTTCGATCAATTCGAGCCATCCAAAATTATTGCCTACGATGACAAGAAAATAGCAGAGCTGATGAATAATGAAGGAATTGTGAGAAACAAGCTTAAAATACAAGCCGTTATTACCAACGCGAAGGCGTATTTTGCTATTGTAGATGAATTTGGATCGTTTAGCACATACATATGGTCATTTGTAGATGGAAATCTATCCAAAATCATCCGTCTAGTTTACAAGACGTTCCGGTAACCACAGAAATTAGTGATAGGTTAA